>WRLO01000011.1 GCA_009777575.1 Candidatus Cloacimonadota bacterium | reverse complement strand
CTTTGCCGCCGACTTCCTTCAGATTCCATCTCACGATGGACACCCTTGTCTTAAGCTAACAGTTCCTACTACCAAGCCTGTAATGGACTTACACCATCAAGCTGATGTTCATGTCGGGCACACAAAAGGGGACGGACAATTTATCCGCCCCCTTTTACATTTTAAAAACACTGACACAGGCTAGTAAAAGCTTTACCTAATTTGGAAATCGGAGATTTCTGCTACAATCACTTACTCTGCTGGGAACCAATTTATCATTCCTGTCACATTGATTGTTGATAATATTGTCCCTACAAGTATACAAATGATGATAATCAGTTTCGTATAATCCTGTGATTTCAAGGTGCCAAGTATCATAGGGTCTTTTGAGAGATAAGCTGAAGCAGCATACAATTCTTCACCTATCAAGGTATAGTCACAGGTTGTGATGAAAAAAGGAATCTGCGTCACTGCATCTGTGCCTGCTACTTGAATTGCTCCTGTCATGTTACCTGTTTCTGTCATCACAAGAGCTTCAGCAAAGAAATAACCCATATAGAAATTCGTTGCTGTTTTTTGCCGAATCATGATGCCGTTTACACCAGCCACATAAGCAAATTGTTCAAAGGCAACAAAAAATACATCGTTGGAATCAAAAGAATCTGGCCTGCCTGCTATGGAATAAGATTCTTTAACAATTTGTTGAGCAATAGGCAGAACTATATAGTCACTAACAGGAACCAATATCTTTGTATCATATTGAGCAGCTTTTTTGGTTATATGACCAAGTATAGACAATGCAGCTAAGGTAGCAACATCATCAATTGAGGTTAATCCCGGCACAAAGAGCATAGGGCGGCCCATCTCGGTTGCACGACCTACTGCGTTGTCGATTTCTTCAATACCTGCAATAGGTCTGATAAACAAGTCTTTACCACTTTTTGTGAGGCTATAACTGTAAAATACAAGAAATCCAAATATCAAAGTAGCTACAAGCATGGGAATTGTATTGTTATTAAACCAATCCGATGTTGGATAAATATATTCATTTCCGTTTGCATCAACATAAATGTCCGATATCGTAAACAATGCCTGACTATTTGTTTTGACAATATGGTATCTAAATGACCTTCTATTGTACTCTCTCAAACTAATAATTCTTGATATTCGGTCTCTATGATTGCGTATTTGGTTTATTTCTGAAAGAATTGGGTTGGAAGTCTGGTTTTCGAGTGTATTGTTGAGATGCTCTATCATCCACATTGCTTCTTCAATAACAAAAGGATCTATTTCGTCCTGAACTTCTGAATCATTACCTTCTTCATCTGGAGCAAGTGGTATTATTGATTGGTAATGGGCTATCTGTTGCCTTGTAATCCTTACAAAGTCTTCATAGAATATATTGGTCATCAAAGGTGAGCCAGTCTCTGGATCTAAGGTGATATCTATAGTTGTGTCAAACAAAAGCTGGTTTCTTTCGACATCATAAGATGCAATTCCTCTACCAATATACATTTCATAACCGACAAAATCATCAAAGAAATTTATCAATGGCGTTATTCGGCTCTGGATTCGAGGTAGCCTATCAGAACGAGATTGTTTTAGGATTTGATACCTAAAAGCCATCATTTCGTCTCCGTCTGAATAAAGATTACCCGGCTTTAGCATTAATAAATCTTCGTCATAATGAATAGATTGACTGAGATATTCTTCTGATAAATATCTGTTTGATTCATTTCTTCCACTCTTTCCGGCAAGATTAAATGACATATACACCTTGAATCCTTCATAAAAATACCTTTCTGATGGTAAATCAAGATTAAAGACATTGTCAAGAAAATGCTCGGTGACTGAATCAAAAGTGTTTCCAAAATTATCTACAAAACGAAAATTGATACTTCTTATACCAACCGTGGGAATAGGCGAATAGTCATAAGTTATGGTCAGTTTTGTCCTATCTCTTGCTCTGCCTCGAAATGATACTCTGGTCAATTGCACCAAAGGTTTACCGATTATGATTTCATTGGCATCACCCTTGTCGCTTGGCTTGTCTCTAACCATAAAATTGGGTAAAATAGGCAATAACTCAGAATTTACGGTCTCTGAGATGGCAAGTTCAGATATCGATTGAAAACCAGAATAATCTTCTAGAACAACATAAAATACATGGGACTGTGTGTCTTCTATATCAAAAACTACCAGCGAATCAGCCACTTCGTTTATCAAATGACCATCTTCATATTGGACACTTGTAAAATTCCTTGTAGTAGCGGGAATAACAGTTAATAGCTGCCCCGGATTGTTGATTTCAGAAGGTCGAACAGCCAAAGTATCTCCCTCAGTAGTCAAGCGATTCCATTTATCTAACTCAAACATAAATTGTTTGTATGCTTCAAAAGCATCAATCTCTGCTCTATCGATCATATAAATCGATGTTTGAGCTATATCGCCTGTAAATAGTGGATAATCAAACTCAAAGTTCAAGACTTGAGTATCTTCTATCCATTTTACATAAAGATTTGTTGCTGGTTGAGGTTGATTGTCGGAGGCTATACCAGAAATGATGGGAGCATAAGGATGGAAATTTCGTCTTTCATCGACTGCTAAAACAGAATAAAAATACTCTTTGCCTGGCATCAAATCAAAATAGATGATTAAAAAATCTTCTATCCGGAGACCACCGAGTAGCTCTTGGTGTCCTTCTTCAGTTGGTTCGGAAAGATGTTTTGTTGTCTTGCGATAAAATATATTTTTATCGATGACACCAAAGGTATAAAAATGCTCTAACAATGAACCTACTACTCCAACATCACGCGGGACTGCCCTATAAATAGGGCTACCTGGCAATTGTCCTCTTTCATTTCTCATTCTACGCGGAGAGTCTACATCTACATAAACCCTTGAATCTTTGTCATAAAAGGTTACTTCGCCGCCCGGAATACCTGTATTGGGATTTACCTCGACACTACCTATAAAAAACAATGTTTCTGGTGTGACCCCACGATATAATCTATACTCAATGATTCTGGCACTTCGATCCAATGGTTCAAATCTGATGATCAAACCTGTGCCATCATCATAAGGATTGTCCTCGACTGTCAAATTGCGGACAATCATGCTATTGTCTGAATGACAAACAATGATAGTCAGTATAAAAAATGCTAAAAAGCATAATGTTTTTCTCATATTTTGCTCCTATTGTGATAAAATGTCATATTGTCCCCTTTTATAGAGGATAGTGGGACATTGCTATTTAGACAATGAGGTGAAATAGTTTGAAGGCAATATCCCTTTTTATAATACATTCTATCCACTTTTTCCTAACTACCAAAAAATCGAATAGTATTCTGAACTACATCTATCACAAGGAACTGTATCCTACCTATCAGTAGCGAGATACGAGCCATCACTGTGTATCCAAAGGAAGCTCCAAAGCCGAGCATCATATACCAGATACCTACTTTTACGATTTTTCCATAAGCGCCTGTATGTGCTTTGGAGAAAAAGAAATACAATAAGATTGTTACTGTCCCTACCCACACCAAAAATGTATTGATGTCTTGAATAGGAATCATTGCTCCTCTCATTTGCACTAAAACACCTGCATTCATTGACATTGGAACACCCATACCAACCAAACCCATACCAAAGGCAATTGGGAATTTTGATAACCAATTCAACTTTCTATTGAAAGTGAATATATATAATGCTCCTAACAACGCTGGAAAGATAAGCTCAAATCTGTGTTGCAGGAATATTGGACGATACACATTCGGTATCATTGACGCATTCCAGGTCAATGGAATCGCATAACCCATTGAAACACCAACAAAGAGGTGTTCTGCGAATCTATAAAATGGGTTATCTTTATACAAAAATGAGAATATACAAAGCGTAAAAAACGCTGCTACCCAGTTACTAAAAATTTCAAACATATTTACCTCCTTATTGAACTTCTTGTTTTTGTTTATATTTTTGAACGAAATAGCCAATATTTCCTATCAGGATAAAGACTATTATTAGGATGTGTGCTACAGATTGGGCATTCATTCCTATTCGAGCTTGCTTAAAATTGTAGGGGATATTATCATTGGTCAAGGCAAATTTGGGGTTATCCATTTCTGCTCGTAATATCTCTCTTGAAAATTCTCTATCAGTTGCTGCAAAGACTTCTACAAGTTTTTCATACTCTGCAGCACCTTTCAAGCCTGCTAACATACCTATCAATTGTCCCGTTTGAAGTTGAGGGTATACATCCGCTGCTGAAACTGCTGTTACTCCAACTGCCACATTGGTTCCAAACCTTGAGCGAGCATAAGTTATCCATGCTCCACCAGGGGCAGAGCCTGTAAATTCGACTACAAGGTTCATTTCATTGTAGTTTCTGATGTTAGTCATTGCCGGTAAACTTGAGAGTTGTCTACCTTCTGCGTCGATTTCTATGGCATTGGCAATATCTTCACCCATTCCGAGTATCATAGCTAGATAAAGGGCTGGTATTTTGAAACCAAAATTTACATAGTGCACACCGGATATAATCTGTTTAGGATTTTCTTCACGAGTGGCAAACTCTTCTTTGACAGTGTTGATAGCAAGGTCTATCAGAGGAGCTGCAGTTGCTATCCAAGTTATTGTAAAGACTTTTATGTCTCTTTCAAAGGCATGTCTCAGAACAGCTAACTCCATTGGGAAAAGCTCTGGCATCGTTGATGCATCATGCATTATAGACATCAAAAAAGCTCTATTATGATCTACTGGATCTGTGTCAGGCGGTGGAGCAAATGAGTCTATCATTCGGTATAAACTTTCTGTAGGTCTTGTGGTAAAGGTTCTAGAATTGAAAGGAAATGCCAATGGTAAAAAGATAGATATAGCTAAAATTAAGTATATCCATCGTCTGTCTATTTTTTGTAGTTTTTCAAAAAAATTCATTTTATCTCCCCCTATTGACCACCACCAAGATAGGTGCGTTCTATTCCGAGCATTATTCTCAATGAGGTTGCCACCATTCCGAGACCTACTCCAAGGGCTATACCTCTCTTAGAGGCCAAGTTTGGCACATCAAGTATCCATTGTGTGACATCAAGTATACCCTCGCCAAACATTTGAACTCCGATTGGCACTTGACCAAACATTACTACGATAGCTGCCAGTAGCAATACGGTTGCTTCTGCTGACCTTGCTCTAAAGGCTTTATAAGCTGCTGATGCTATATAAAATGCCAATAAGGCAAACATTGTTGCACCCATGGGCATTTGGACATTTCTAAATATCCACATATAGGGAGTTCCTTCCTGAGTTCCCCATATAAAGCCTGCGGCTGCTGTAAAATATAAACCCACTAAGGTTACTATGCTGTAATGCCAGTTTGGGGTTTTTCTTTGAATTCTTGCTGAGTGATTCATAGTCATGGACATGATGCCCAAAACTACACTGAATGGTGCTATTGCTCTTACCCAATCAAGATACCAATCAAAAAAGTCCTGCGATATCTTGTGCGGGATAAAAGTATGAGCGGCAAACAAAAAACATAGCGTGATTACTATAATCAAAGGTATTGTTCTTTTCATTTATCCTCCTATCTACTTGGGAACATATCTATTATTGCGGTCACTTGGAAAGTGCTAAAGAGGGTTCCAAAGACCAAAAATATCAGAATTAAAAATTTATAATAATCCTGAGCTTTTAAAGTGCCGAGCTGCAATGGTTGACGAGCCATATATGCTGATGCGGCATACAATTCTTCACCTATGAGTGTATAATCACAAGTGGTGATAAAGAATGGGATTTGAGTTACTGCGTCTGTGCCTGCTATCTGTATAGCTCCAGTCGCATTGCCAGTTTCGGTCATTATCAATGATTCTGCAAAGAACATTCCCATATAGAAATTCGTTGCTGTCTTTTCGCGAACCATGACGCCGTTGACACCTGCTACATAAGCAAATTGTTCTCCGGAGACAAAGAAAACATTGTTCTTGTCGAAAGAATCTGGTCGGCCTGCCTCATAATGAGCTTCACGAACTATTTCTTGGGCAATTGGGAGAACGATATTATCTCTATTGGGAACAAGTATTTTTGTGTCATACTCTGCTGCTTTTTTTGCTACTCGTCCCAAGATTGCAAGACCTGCAAGTGTTGCTACATCGCCTATACCAGACAAACCCGGACAAAACAGAATTGGTCTGCCCATTTCTGTAGCTCTACCGATTGCGTTATCTATTTCTTCTATTCCAGCTATAGGTCTGATATAAAGATCTTTTCCTTGTCTGGCTAATTTTACAAAAATAGCCACCATCAATCCGAAGATCAGAGATGCTACCAGCATGGGTATTCTTTGAGTATGGAACCAGTTTGAATGAGGTATCATAAAAATAGGCTTACCATAGTCATCTATAGTTATATCTTTTAGAGTAAATAAACCTTTACCATCAGATAAAAACATCTGATATGTAAAATATCTTCTTTCATTTTCTCGGATTCTGCGGATTGCTCTCGCTCTTGTCCTTTGATTGCTGATATTATTCACTTGATGGACATATTCGTTGTTTTGCAAGATTGTTTCCATTGTTTCCAGTCTTGTTGTAAAAAAATCAATTCTACTTTGAGCTGTATTTCTTTCTTCCTCTGTTTCTGCATTATCATATAGCTCTTGTTGCTCATCAATCGATTTTTGAATAGCTTCGAGTATTTTGGGAACTTCATCTGTAAACATTGGCACTTGAACATGCAATCTTGCCTCTTCATCCCATACTAAATCAATATTGGGGTCGACTAAAAACAAGCCTCTTTCTGCTGAATAATTGGCAACAGCTTTAGAAATATTGACTTCATAATTTATGAAATCGTTTGTTTGTCTACTAAAAAGAGGTATTCGAGTCGACATTCTAAATGAGTTATAAAAGCTCGTTCTTTTATGGATTTGGAAATTGAAATCATCAATATTGAAGCCGTGAAAAAAGAGTTGTTGAGGTCTGAGAGTTAAAATTCCTTCATCAAAAACCAATCTTTGAGTCAAGTGGTGTTCTCTATCTTCTCCATGATTGGTTCTAAACCACATTCTGACATTTAAATCTCCTGTCCCTTCTGGTAAGCCTTTTACTTTAAATAATTCATCTTGGAAAAATTCATTAACAGTAGCAAGAACACGACCATTATCGTCAGAAATTTCGAAGAATATATTACGAATCTTATAGTTGTCATTAGTTGAATACTCATAACTCATTTGTAAGTTAGTGCGTGATTCATTGAGATAAGTAACAGAAGTGATGCGAGCAAATGGTTTACCCCAAAGGAGTTCTAAATAATCTCCTCTATCATTTTTTTGGTCTCGGATAGTAATTTCATCCATAACTGGAATTGAAGAGTTATTCATTACTCTGATTTCATGTAAATCAGAAAAACTGGATAGATTTACATAGTCCATATATGACAAAACAAATTTGTATGCACTTATTGGTTCTGTGAAAGTGTAATCAAATGTATGATTTGACCAAGTATCGCGTTCTTGAGTTCCGATTATTTGATTGTCTACTATAGGGATACTTGCATAAGTTGGAGGTGTAAAAGGTTGAGGTAGGGTGAATCTCCATATCCTAGTTGCTGGCAATCTCGAGACAATCTCGCGATGAGCTGTATGGAACTCTTGAGTTCTTTCTGTGATGTATTGCTTTTTTTCTTCGCTTCCAATAGGCAAATTTGCATTCGGAACAAGACCTGCTATCCATTCCTCATAGTCATTTTGCCAGCTTGTCATTTCCGATTTCCATGCTGCGTATTCTGCTTCTCTTTCCGGTGAAACTGCATGGATAACAAAAAATCTGATATCATCCCAATAAACTGGAACATCCCATTCAAATTGGAGATTAGCATCACGAATGTCTGTTTCTGAGGTATTATCCGATATTAATACTCCATTTAAATATCGTGGAGCTTCAGGAGCATTGTCGATAGGTATGCCTGCTACAGGCTCGGCAGGTGGGAAAAATACACGCCTTTCATTTACTGCTACTACTGAGTAATAATATGTATTACCCGGTATCAGCTTTTTAGCAAGCGTTAATTGGTTGGGCTTTATTCCAGCAAAAACTCTGTCTTCATGCTCTACATGAGTAGTCTTGAAATAAAAATTGTCTTTCGGTATCACTCCCAAAATCGTATACTGATTTAGCATCGGTCCAATGATATTTACATCTCTTGGTAATGCTCGAAACAGAGGACTATCGTTGGGTTGACCTCTTTCGCGTCTTAGTCTTCCCGGAGAGGCAATATTTGTGAAAATATTGAAATTCCTATCATAAAAAGACATGGTCGGAGTCGTTACGCCTATTCGAGGATTGACTGGTAGTTCGCCTATATAAAACAAACTATCCGGCGAGACACCTCGATAAACTCGATAAGAAATGACGCGTGCTTCAAATGGAAGGGGTTCCCATTGGATACGGACACCACTACCATCATCATCTGATAGGTCAAGCACTTGTAAATTTCTCACCTTTAGTGAGTCATCATCAATCCTATGTGCTCTAGCTCCTCCAAAGAGCTGGCTTACACATAGTATCAAGATCAGCAGAAAAACGAGCATTTTACTCGTAGTTTTCAGCTTTTTAATTGCCATAATACATCTCCTTTATTCTATTTTTTTTATTCTTTACCACATACTTACTATTTTGCTTTTGTCTATTTCAGGGATTATAGGCTCCTCTTTAATTGGTTTTTCTTTTGGAGGAAATTCTTTGGGGGCTGGTTGATCTTCTATAAGTTGGTGATCCTCTTCCTGAATACCCTGCAATGTGAAATCTTCTCCTATATCTTCTGTCAAATTAGGACTAATTGCCATTTTTTCTTCTTTCAATTTATAACTCAATTTGTATTTTAAATCGTAGATTCCTTTATAATCTGGGTTCAATTGACTTACCTTCTTTAACATTTCAACACTTTTGTAATATCTACCTGATTCAAAACATATTCCCGCATAGATAAATAACATATCTATGTTGGAAGGATGGAGAGCGAGATAATATTCAAAAGCTTGTTCTGTCTGCTCAAACTCTCTAGTAAACCATGAATTTTTCATCAACTCTTTTAATGCTTTTATATTTTCTGGGTCGATTTCCAAAATTTTTAAAAAACATTCTGTAGATTCTGAATGTCTCCTTTCAAATTGTAATGCCATGCCTTTGCCTTGTAATGCCTTTATATTTTTAGGATTTTGTGCCAATACTTTATCAAAATCATCTATAGCACTACTGCATAAATTCATTGTCATATAGGAAATCCCTCTTGGTTGTGTTTTGTCTATATTTCTTTCTTCCAATATCATCGCTTCATTCAGGATATCTACTATCGTTTCTGTATCTTCTTCGACAGCTTTTTCTTCTATTTCATCAAACAATATATCTTCTTCTGATTCTTGGAGATTTATTTTCATTACTAAGGTTGCTTTCAAAAGTAAATATCTAGTGCGAAGCTCTTCGTCTTTGATGCCTTCGATATTTAGTCTTCTGATTTTTTCGTAAGCTTCTCTTACAAGTTTTTGCTCTTCAAGGCTACGGATATTATAATATAGTATCCGCATACTATCATTTGCCATTTCTGAATATACATCAATTTGTTCCCATTTTTGATGACTATAATAGTATAATATCAGTTTTAAGAGGCTCTCTTCATCATTGGGATTTTCTACTACCATTGCTTTCAATTCCGCTTCCAATTGCTCATTTAACAAGTCCAAGCCATCTTTGTCTTCAAAATGAAGAGTATCTTCTTCTTTTTCGATGAGCATACTTTCATTTTCGGTAAATATTCCTTCTAAGCCTTTTTTTATGCTTATAATGCTATCGTAAGCTAGTAATACTTTTCCTTTGTTTTTTGTGATGTGCGTCAGTAGCTCATACATAGACAATTTTCTATTCTGAGGATCAGTAAAATTTATATTTAAAAATGACTTACGAATCAAGAAGCAATAAGGTAATACATAGTCTACGAGCCTGTTATGTCCGACAAATGCATAATTTAGTTGAAATGCTATTCTTTCAAAATCTGCGTCTTCTGTTGTTTTTACACGAAATTTCACTTGTTGTAAATGAACCTGATCATCAAGAATCAGAGGAGCTACAATTCCTATATTGGTATTGTTTTTTATATGATTTAATAAAATGTTGCCTATTTGTGGTGAAAATTCAAAAGCTGGATGTAAGAATAATAAAAAGTCTGTTTTAATTCTATCTCTTTCTTCCATGATTGCTAAGAAACAATTGTCCTGATATGAGCTTATCAAAGGAAATTGTGGTCCAAATCTATTTTCTATTACTTTGCATTCTCGTTTTGATTTTCTCCTATTACCTGATTTTTTTCTGTCATCAGGATTATTTATCGGTAAATCATTTAAATACAATACTGTCAAGTCTGGTTCAAATCTTTCTGATAGTAGGTATAATGCCGATTTTACAACTCTTTCTGTTGAAGAACCATCTCTAATTGATACAAAATGCTGGGCAATTTCAAAATTTGGAGTATTGGGACTTTCTGATAAAGTTTTCTGTATCAAACTTGGTAATGCCTCTATATTTTGAAATCTTTCGCCTACATCACGATATATCCATTCTAAATCGCTTTCATTGTAGTTGATATATGATTTTTGACGAGGTGAATCAAACAATAAAACGGGTTTATTTAAGGATAAAAATTCATAAATAACTGATGATACATCTGATATCAATAGATCAGATACAAAATATATTTCGTCAGTATCATAATTTTCAGCTATATAAATATCGCGACCTTTTTTATCTTTCATTTCTTCTTTTATCTGTAAAGAGGAATATTCATTTAAAAGATTGTGTTTTTTTTGTTTAATTTCGACTATTTCATGCTGATCTTCTGGATAATCATTCTTATCCAAACTCTCTTCATCTTTAATAGTTTTCCTATTCTTTACTCTACCTATATGCGGTGACAAGGCGTGATCAAGTTCAGTTTTTCCATCTCTTAACATCGTAAACTGGATCAATATTTCATCATCGCTTACACCATGAAGCTTGACTATGAGATTTATATCTTCTGGAAATATTTCTTTAAGATTGTGTATCTTTAAATAGGTGAGTATACTAAACTCTTCATTGAAGGTTGGAGCTAGTAATACAGTCTTTTTATTCGGATTTAAATTAAATTTTTGGAGTAATTTTTCTTTATCTAATGTATTATTAAAACAATTATCTAATTTAGGTAAACCTGTAACTGCTATCGGCTTAAACACTTGCTTCTCAAGCCGTTTTTTGTGGATTACACCCGGTACGCATAACAAATCAGCAGAATTTTCTCTTTGACTTATCTTGTTTTCACTAAAAAACCAACCTTTACATATTGTTCCATGACCTATATTCACTATCTTTCCAAGACCTTCCACATATTGATATGAAAAATCTGCTATGAATGTGATGTGAGGTTTCCAATTCCACGGATTAGCTATTATTTCTACTGGAAAATTTATATTTTTCTTAATTAAAATTTTGACATTTTTTAAGAAAGGAGCATAGACATTTATTTCTCCTAAATTATTCTTATGTATATATAAAATCAATGGCTTTAACAAAGCGATGTGGAAATCTCTTTCCAAGAAAAACAAAAACCTTAATCTATCCTGATCCACTTAGCCTCCAAAATTATTCAAAATGATTAATTTTTTTTACCCTGCATTTTAGTCAACAGAAAAATACATTTTCGGGTATGATTTTTTTTGTTGCATATATCTTACATATAATGATTTATTAATGTATTGAAAAATAGTTAGATATGATTATAAAGCGTTGATTAAGATGTTTGTTTATCTAGATAAACAATTCATGGTAATTAATTTATCAATAGTTTTATAAAAAATCCTATATTTTAAAAAAAAATACAGGATTTTTTATTTTTATTTGTTTTATATTGTGTCCTAGAGTTATCTAAGAAAAATTAATAACAAGGAATGAAGATATATGTTTATAGAGAAAGAAAATAAAAATTTCTATAATAGGCTACTAAAAAAATATTTTTCCATATTTTTATTTTTTAAAATAATATTTTTTTTAAGTTGCGGGCAAAATAACAATGATAGACCTGCAAATATGGAGGAAATACACAGAGAAAGAGGTATTCCTGTGCGGGTTCAAGAAATTGAGTTAACTGAGTTTATTGTTGATTTAGAATACCAAACAACTGTTAATGGTATTAGAGAAACAAGAGTTTATGCTAGCATTACTGACAGGGTGGAATCTGTAAATGCTCGTATTGGACAACAAGTCACTACTGAGGAGATAATTATTCAATTTCCTCAAGATAATCCACAAGTGAATTATTTTCAAGCTCAAGCTGCTTTTCAAATGGCTGAGGTTTCTTTGGATAGAACTAGATCTCTTTATGAAACTAGAGGGGTTACACAACATGAACTTGATGGTTATGAAACTCAGTTTCGAGTAGCTGAAGCAAATTGGATTGCAGCTCAACAAGCTGTAAATGTTAGAGCTCCTTTTGCAGGCATGATTACAGATATTGATGTCCGTCAAATGCAAAGAGTTATTCCGGGTGACTATCTATTTACAGTTTCTCAACTTAATAGATTGCATGGTAGAATATGGATTTCTGCTAGTGACATCAACGAGATTCCTCAAAACGCAAGAGTAATTTTCAAAAGAGATGGTGTCGAAAAAATTGGTAGAGTTACAAGCATTGCTATGACATTAAATCCTGTTCAAAACGCATTTGCAGCTGATATTGAGATAGATAACGCTGATTTTGCTATTAGAGGAGGCGTTACGGGGTCGGCAAGTATTGTCATTTATCGAAATGAGTTTGCTATATCAGTGCCTCGTAGTGTTGTTTTAAAAGATACTGAGGGTCAAGATTATGTCTATGTATCTGAAAATGAAGTTGCTATAAGAAAAAATGTAACAATCGGTAATCAATCTGAATTAAATTTTGAGATTATTGATGGGCTAACACCCGGTGATATGCTTATAATTCAAGGATTGTCGTTGTTGAGAGATGGAGCTAGAGTCAGAGAGCTGAATTGATATAGTTTTATTGGTGGATGTAACTGAAATTAATGCGTCAGAAGAGGATGCTGTTTGGCTCTGGGCTGTGGAAATTCAAGGCGAGTGGATAAGTTTGAGGGGAGCTTGGAATGATATTCTGAGCTGGATACTGATTAACAAAAAAAACGAAAATAAAAATATATAGAGGAGATAATTATGTTTGATAACTTACTTAAAAAACTCAAACAACTATTACAGCAAAAAGCAAAGAAAGCTGGCAAAACCGTTAGTGACAAAGCCAAAAAGAAAGTAGACCAGACCCAAAAAAATGTCGAAAAGAAGATTCAACAAAAGTCCAACCAAGTCAAACAAAAGGTTGAAAAGTCCATATCGAAACTCGAAACTAAAGTCGATGAAAAGATTGGTAAAGTTGAACAGAAAATTGATGAAAAACTCAATTTAGAAACCACAGAACAACCCACTGTAGACCCAGAATTCGCAGCTACAAAGCTGAATTTCTATGAACAAGACTTGAAAGAGCTTGATGTTTCTGCTTATGCTCTACTAAAAAGATTGGATTGTGGTGTAAATGAATTGACCACACTTGATGTGACTCAAAACACACAATTGGAAGCATTGGATTGTAGAACAAATCAAATAGCTGCACTTGATGTGAGTAAAAATTTGGCATTAATAGAGTTGCGTTGCGAAAATAATCAGCTTACAGCTTTGGATGTAAGTGCAAATACTATGTTAAATGAGCTGTTTTGTGCTCAAAATCAACTGTCAACTCTTGATTTGAGTAAAAACCCTGCTCTAAAAAGAATGATTTGCACAATGAACAAGCTGACATCATTGGACTTTAGCAATAACCCCAAAGTGAATGAAATCTTTGTCCAGGCAAATGAATTTTCTGCTGAAGCTCTGAATGCCTTGTTTACATCACTGCCTGAAGCTGCAGGGGATATATATATTGCAGACAATCCGGGAACAGATGATTGTGATATAAGTATCGCAGAATCAAAAAAATGGACAGTAGATGAAGAATACGGGGAAATTCCAGAGGATTGAGAAAGCATTTTTTTAACACAGAGATTTTTTGAGAAGGCACAGAGCTCACAGAGATATTGGTTGATGTTATTGTCTTCAATAACTGGTGAAAAATGGTTTAATAGTCTGATGACACGAAAATAGATAAATTAATTTACCTTACACATATCGAAGATATGTGACTCTTTATAGAAAAGACGATACACCCAGTCCCTCCCCTCACACACCACGAGCGGTGTGTGAGGGGAGGGGGGATCTGGGGAGGCATCCTTTTCTATAAAGAGTCACACAACTTCGTGGTGTGCAAGGAATGATAATTTATTTTCATTAAGGAGTATATATATGAAAAAGATAGGTTTGATATTACTTACCGCCTTTTATGTTTCAATTGACGGAGTGTTGTTTTATAGAGAAAATACAAGCTTACTCCTGATGCAATATCCGAGTGGTAAACGTGATGAAATCTATACAGCTCCAGATGGAGTTGTTACAATCGCTTTTAGTGCTTTTAAGGATAATTCTCACATTGTTTCAGCGCACCTACCCAGAAGCCTGAATGTAATAGGTAGTTTGGCTTTTGCTGACTGTCAATCTCTAACCTCCATATCCTTTGGAGGTGATATAGAACATACAGGAATAGACGCTTTTGAAAGCACAAACCTGACAAAGCTAATGATTGGCTCTGACCCTGAATATCAAGGTGAAGATAAAGGAACTTATCTCTTGATAGATGGTGATTGGGTAAAGCATGATTGAGTTTCGTAGTATTAATATCCAATTGGCTTTAGAGTAGATAAATGAAAAAAACTATTTTATTTTTACTTGTAGCTGTGATGATAACGGTTACAAGCTTAAGTAGCGACATTTCCCAAGGGGGCTATGTAGGTCAAACCGTTAGTGACTTTATTTCAAATTTTGAAAGCCTTTTCAATGTCGTAAATGGAGTCATTAGTTTGAATGGTAACGATTACCAGACTTATGATGTTTTTGAAAATGACGATTTGTTATTTCAGGTCGGACCATTTCCCTCATACTACGATGATAAGACTTTAACAAGAATATGGATTTATAGTCCGCAGATAAAAACAGAAAAAGGGATAGGTATAGGCAATACTTATGCTGAAATGAAAACTCAATACACAGATATTTATTCAAGTTTTGAAGGTGGAATGGGGTTATGGATAGAAGGTCTTTCTGCATTTTTTAGCATGGGCGGAGAAGTTCCCGAAAACTATACTTGGGAAGATATCCCAGAAAATTTTACCATCCAACAAATAACTTTAGTTGATAACGATGTCATGATAACAACGGACAAACGGATAATGAAAAAGGAATCTTTTGAAATAATAGATACACAAACATTCGGAACCGAAGTTTCACATAAGACAAACATCAAAACTGCTGAAGACTTGATGCGTCTTTACTATACTTATGAAGAGAGCGAAGAAGGAAATCAAAAACTGTCTATTGAAACCGTTGACCTTAGTGATGGAAGATATGAAGTTACCCTCATTCATGAAGGTTTGTTGGACGACTCGATGTATGCAGTGAAAATTGTGATGACTGCCAGTCAAATAGGAACAACATGGACAGTAGAGGAAATAAAACGAAACTGGAAATGCCGACAAGGTAGAGGACATCAAAACTGGGGGATAGAGCTATGCCGTTAAAGTTGTCCGTAGTGGTGGAGCTTGCCTCCGTCCATAAATAAGGAGTGGATATATGAAAAGATTAGGTTTATTTATATTTATCGCCATGGTGATAGCGACACTTAGTTGTAATAGCGATAAAAAAGTAGAAAGTGGCAGTATCTATATCGGGCAGCCAATAGAGGATTTTATCTCCATTTTTGAACAACAGTACAATCTTGAAAAAGGAGCAATTTATTTAGAAGGCAGTCCTTATGACGCTTACCATGTATTTGAGAACGATGAAGATATGTTTGCCGTAGAACTACTCTATCCAGATTATCCGCCTTATGTTTACCGGATATGGATTTATAGTCCACAGATAAAAACCGAAAAAGGCATTGGCGTTGGTTCTACTTATGGCGAGATGAAGTCCATGTATAACATTTCCTCTGTTAGTAATGTTATTGGAACTCATGTTTGGATAGAGGAACTTTCTGCTACTTTCATCATGACAGTTGATTTTCAACCTGATTTTGACTGGGGAAGGTTAGATATAGAAACTATGCCCGAAAGTGCGACCATACAGGCAATAATGTTATGGAGCGATGATGTCATACTAACAACTGACAAACGCATCATAGCGAGAAATACTTTTGAAACTGCCGATGCAATAGTATTGACTACGGAAACGGCAACTGGTGTAATGACTATGACTACCGTTTCCGATTGGGTAAGCATTTCGATTGGTGGTTCGGGAACTGTAACAATAGACTGGGGCGACGGCTCAGAGGTTGAAACTGGTGAACTTATACCTACTCCAGATGGATTCCCTCCTGAGTTGAATGCCAGTTGGTATCAGCGATTATATCCTGATGCTTCAGCCCGAAATATAACAATAATAGGCGAGGATATTACTTTTTTTGCTTGCTACCAAAATCAATTAACACAATTGGATGTTAGTCAAAACACTGCATTGCAAATTTTGATTAGCTCAGAAAATCAATTAACTGCGATGGACTTTAGCCGAAACACAGAGTTGAAATATGTGAAGTGTATCGATAACAAATTTACAGCTGAGGCTTTGAACGCTCTATTTACATCGCTGCTTGGCAATGAAAGCGGTGAGATATTCATAGATGGCAATCCCGGCTCTGCCGAATGCGACCCCGCAATAGCAGAAGTAAGAGGCTGGACAGTAAGTGGCTTTACAGGCACTCGACAATATACTCCGATACAGATGGATGAATTTGCATACTGGTTTAAAATGTCAAAAGATGATATAATAGCTTTCATGGATATTGCATACTCTGATGAAGGTTATGAAATCGTGTATTACACAGAAGACCTTTTGGAAGGATACTTTTTTGAAAGTGCTGGGATGACATTTATGTTTGATGGCATAGAAGTAGAATGGATAATACCACCCCTAGAGTTTTTTGGGGTTAATGAAAACATGATATTTGAGCAGATTGAAGCGATATATGGACCAGGCACAAGAGACTCATATTTTATGGAACAGGCAGGTGGAGATATTTATACTCTCACTTATGAAGCTGAAAATCATACAATTGAATTTACATCAAGCTCAGAAAACGGTGCCAATCCTATTATCCGCTGCTATAAAAAATAAACGAATGTAATGTGGTGTAAAAGTTTGAAACCAAAATCAAATAGAGAGGTTAATTATTTATGAAAAGATTAGGTTTATTTATATTACCCTTAGTTTTGTTAGTAGTTTTAGGATGTAGTGCAAATCCTCCGCAAATAGCAAATGAAGAAAGTGCAATTGTAGACCCGATTTCCAATCGGCAAGCAGAATCTTTTCTAACAGGTCGTTGGATAAGTACACCAGATTTAAATAGCGACCTAGTTCTCGACATTATGCAATCTGGTGAGGATTATACATATAGATTTCAAGTAAAAAGTCATATTTATGAAGGGGAAGTTACCGTTTATCATGATGGTATTCTACTGGAGGGTATACCTTGGGTATCAAATCTCGGAGACACTATGGGTGTTGATGACCCTGAAGAAATCCCTACTTATGGGATTGATTTTGTTTTTGAAAATGGAAACTTACTCATGCAAAATCACGGCAATGCAATGAATTACTATGTAAAAATTGATTGCGATGAAAGATTTATAACCCTTGTAAAAGAAACAACTCAGGCGAATACACAAGTCGAAATGTCTGAAACAATCGAGATTGGAAAATTACAAATAAGAGACGAAGTGTATTATTTTCACGATATACCTTATAGCGGAGTAGTTTTAGGAGCCAGTCATATTATCCCTGAATATGCAGACCAGTCCAGCGAGATAGAAACTTATGAAATGTCAGAAGGTTTATTTCATGGCAAATATGAATTGATTGCTCCCGGTCGGGATATTCGAGGAAACTACAGATATGGTAAAAAACATGGTGAATGGCGGTTTATGGAGGATTATGCAGAAAATGTCGCAAATATACGCCATGAAATCTGGCAAGACGGAATACGAGAGGGGGAATGGCTACATTTTACTTATTATTATTCAACAGATTCCCAAGAGCATTATAAAACAGAAGTCTGGGAAAATGGGTCGTTGGTTGGAGGTTGGACACTCGGGGATAGATTTGACGATGAGCTTGATGACCATATTTTAGTAACCGAAGACGATTGGGAAGGTATGAGATACGAAATAACAATACAAGTAGATGGACAACCACAAAAAAAGGTAACAATGGAACAATACTTTGAATATCTGGATAAATATCATTTCATCCCCACCGTTATTCAGGAATGCGTTTTTCCCAACGCTACCTTTGGGGATGTTTATCACATCGTTAATAAAAGAAACTTGCATTATTTACAGAGTGATATACCGCTCACTGACTTTATATTTTCTTATAATTACGGTAGCATAACGGTAACTTATGAATATAAATCAGAAAAGCACCTCTTTATTGAGATGCTTTGGGTTCACTCTGGGGGTGGCTTTATTGTAGAAATCATCGAAATGGAAAATGAGACAGTATCTAAATTGTCGATGTTTGCACCATAAAATGAATAAAAAGGCATAAATGATGAAACTACAAATCATTGATGATACAAGCAATCAATTGCTTTTTGGGATAGAAAAGCTTATTGAACGAACAAGCGCGAATGTAGCCATATATTTAAACACTAAAATAAGCAGTTTGTATTGGTCTATAGGTAATTACATTGCTACAGAGATGCAGTATGAAACTTACTCACGGCATGGTCAACAAATTCTTGCGACGCTGTCGCAAAGATTGACCGAGAGGTTTGGAAAAGGTTACACCTATTCCGCTTTGACAAGAATGATTAAAGTTGCCGAAGTTTATGATGAAGAAATGTTTGCGACACTGTCGCAAACATTAAGTTGGAGCCATTTTATAGAGCTTGTTTCTATTGACTTGGTTGCACGAATCACTGAAAAACTTGGAGAGATAGGAGGCTCTGGAGAATATTGTCGTAATCTGTGTTTTCGGAAAATTACCGATATAAATACCGATAACTAAAAATAAGGATTAGAAATATGAAAAAAATAAGTATGTTTTTAATCGCCACACTGATGATAGCGGTGTTTGGCTGTGGGGGAGGCAATGCAAACAACGGAAAGGAAATAGATGAAGTGCAATCTGTCAGTTTGGTAGGAAATTGGACAACAGTAGGTTGGGCTGAGGACAACGAACCGATGAGGACAATAGAATCGTATCTACAGGGTGGACTGCACATTGATGACCTTAACATACCATATTTGCTAATAAAAGAAGATAACACATTTAGGTTCAATACATCGGTATCTTCAACTACTGGGAATATAATTGAGATTGGACTGAATGAATACATAACGATAGGAACTCATTTTGATGAATCAGATACTTCTTATGAAGAGGAATCAAGATTGCAATATGACCCACAAAGTTGGTTGCTGAGACATACTACCTTGTATGGTGAAGTAAAGTCTCATGTTTTTCTCAGAAGAGAAACTGCAGATAGGGCAGTCGCAACAGAAACAATGACCATGACCACTGACATCACCGAAATAACAATAATGCTTGCAGGCGAAGGCAAGACAACGATTGATTGGGGTGACGGAACAGTGATTGAAACAGACGAACTTGAGGAATTTAACTCCTACTCTTTTGAGGGTGCACAGGAATATCGGCATGTATGCATCAGTAGTTCTGTACGCACAATAACCATCACTGGAGCAGTCACGATGTTACGATGTATCAATGCAGGTCTGACCGAAATTGATGTTAGTCAAAATCCTGTGTTAATGTATCTGTATTGTAGCGACAAT
Source organism: Candidatus Cloacimonadota bacterium (assembly GCA_009777575.1). Taxonomy (GTDB): domain Bacteria; phylum Cloacimonadota; class Cloacimonadia; order Cloacimonadales; family WRIO01; genus WRLO01. The sequence goes on along the minus strand of WRLO01000011.1, from coordinate 40,252 downwards.
CAATTAAGCGCATTGGATGTGAGCCATAATAATTCACTCGTAGATTTGGATGTTTCCAACAATCAATTAAGCGCATTGGATGTGAGCCGCAATACAGAACTTTTGGATTTACGTTGTAGTGCTAATCAATTGAGGGCATTGGATGTCAGTAATAATACTGCGTTATATTATTTCTATTGCATTGATAATCAATTAAGGGCTTTGAACCTGAAAAATAATACTGCTTTGCATGGCGTAGATATTTCAAACAATATGTTCACAGCCACCGAATTGAACGCCTTGTTTGAAACCCTGCACAACGAGCGTATAATGGGTGAAGGAATGATTACGCAATGGATACGCATTGGTGGTAATCCGGGTACTACCGACAGCGACCAGTCTATAGTCAACGACAAAGGTTGGACAGTGGAAGGTTTTGCGGAAACATAGATTAAAATAAAAATATGAAATCGATAAAAAGGTAAAAAAAAGAAATGTCAAAAAAAGACAAAATCACAGTTCAAGGCAGTGAAATTACAGTTATTTCTGTCAATGGTAATGATTATATCTCATTGACAGATATGGCAAAATCTAAAGAGGGTGTGGGGCGAGCTGCAGATATAATTAAAAATTGGTTACGAACTCGGACTACTCTTGAATTTCTTGGAACTTGGGAAGAACTATATAATCCAAACTTTAAAGTGGTCGAATTTGACCACTTTAAAATGCAGGCAGGTTTACCGAGTTTTGTAATAAGTATAAGCGAATGGGTAGATAAAACCAATGCCATTGGAATCTATGTGAAAAATGGAAAATACGGTGGAACTTACGCTCATAAAGATATTGCTTTTGAGTTTGGTGCGGCTATTAGTGCAGTTTTTAGATTGTTTTTGATAAAAGAATTCCAACGTCTCAAAGAAGAAGAACAAAGCACCAAATCGCTGGAATGGAACCTGCAAAGGACACTCTCAAAAATAAATTATCGTATTCACACAGACGCAATCAAAGAACATATTGTTCCAAAGATAGTAACCAAAGAGCAAGTAAATTATGCCTATGCAAATGAAGCGGACCTTTTGAATGTAGCTCTGTTTGGCAAAACAGCAAAAGAGTGGAGAGACGAAAACCCAGAAGAAAAAGGTAATATGAGAGATTTTGCTACATTGGAACAACTTGTGGTGCTATCAAACATGGAAAGTATAAATGCCTTACTTATCAGACAGGAATTATCACAATCAGAGCGTCTTTTACAGCTCAACAATGTGGCTATTACTCAAATGCGGTCATTGATTGAAAATAAAAAGATGAAATTGTTAAAATAATTAAAGGAATAACCAAATTGAAAAAAATACCTATTTTTTTAACATTCGCATTGATGATAATGGTTTTGGGATGCGGAGGCAAAGGTATCGAAAGCAGCAATGAAGCAGATAGCTACAGTGTAATGACCATGACCACGAGCGTCCAGATGATAAGGTTTGAGTTGCAAGGGTCTGGAACTGTTACAATTGACTGGAGTGACGGCTCGGAATCTGTAAATTGGGAATTTATAGATAATAACTGGACAATGTTTACACACGAGTTTACTGATGCAACTCCCCGAACCATAACAATAACAGGAGACAATATTACAGGCTTGAATTGTATTCGTAGTGGGCTAACATCATTGGATGTGAGCCGAAACACTGCACTGACAGTGTTGTTTTGCTCGTATAATCTCTTGACGGCACTAGATGTCAGTCAAAATGTCTCTTTGACTATACTAGGTTGCAGTAATAATGAAATAACAGCTTTGGACCTCAGTCAAGTTGCAGCGTTGATTAGTTTGGACTGCGGATATAATCAATTAACCGAATTGGATGTCAGTCGAAATATAGCATTGAATGATGAATTACATTTCTCTTATAATCAACTAACAGCTGATGCTTTGAATGCCTTGTTTTCAACGCTTCACAGTAATGATTTTACAAAAAAAGAAATACACATTGGCGGTAATCCCGGCTCTGCCGACTGCGACCCGTCAATAGCCGAAGCGAAAGGCTGGACTGTGGAAGGTTTTGAAGGCTTGCACTTGGATAAAGTCGAAGTCGACCAAGTAATATCTATGACCACCCGCCACGATGCTCTTAATTTACATCTGCAAGGAAGCGGCAGGGTAACAATTGATTGGGGCGACGAATCGACAATAATAACGCTTAATGATGGATGGACAGAATTTAACCACGATTTTATCAAATCAAGTCTACGAACTATTACAATAACAGGCGAAAATATTACAGGTTTAGAATGTGCGCACAATGACTTAATATCATTGGACTTGAGCCGAAGTACTGCTCTAACACATTTGGGTTGCAGCGAAAATCAATTAACAGCATTGGACATAAGTCAAAACACTGCGCTTGCTCACTTGAATTGCCACAGTAATCAATTAACAGCTTTGGACTTAAGTCGAAATACTGTGTTGACATATATTTCCGCAGGTTTTAATCCATTAACAGCCGTTGCGTTGAATGGTTTATTCAATAGTTTGCACAGCAATGACTTTGAAAAATTCATTTACATTATTGATTGTCCAGGCACTGCTGACAGTAACAAATCGTAATTCTGCGAGCAAGCTCTTGAACCGACTTCGTGATATTCATAAGGAAAATGATTTAATTCATACATGGTTGAAGAAAAGGGTTTATACATTCTCCATTTTCCATTTTCTCTATACCCTCTGTGTTAAAAGAAAAAAACTCAAAATAAAGGAGTAAATAAATGAAAAAATTCACAAACACAATTTGTTTGGTGGTTTTACTAATGGTGTTATTGAGCTGTAGCACCTTACGAAATAAAGAAATTAACTACTATGAAAATGTTTTTCAAGAAGTGATGGAAATTACCCAAAGACACATTGATTTGTGGGATGTAGATTTGTATGGTTCTATACTTTTAGTTGACCCACAAACCAAGCATATTTATGCAAATGAACCAGATTTATTTGGTGTTTTAGGTTCAGATAAAACGCTTTATACTGGGATATTACCTGATGATGTGCCTATTGCAAACACAGCGATAGAATGGAGTGAGAAAAGATGGGCAATGGTAATGTTGCCTCTTCCAATAGATAAATACGAGAGGCTCACATTGATAGTTCACGAGCTATTTCATCGTGAGCAAGCAACTCTTGGCTTTGAAGCAAACAATCCAGAAGATAACTCTCAACTTGCCAAAAAAGAAGGTAGGGTTTACCTTCGACTGGAAATGGAAGCCTTGAAACAATCTGTCTTGTCCTTATTAAGTGATGATAACTCTATTCAAAATGACATCGAAACAAACCAACACCTGACAAATGCATTTCTATTTCGAAAGTATCGTCAATCTCTTTATCCAGAAGCAGAATATAATGAAAATCTTTTAGAACTCAATGAGGGTGTAGCAGAATGGACAGGTTTGATGATAAGCGAGAGAGATAATAAACAATTGAGATTATACTTTGAAAAAGGTATTTCTGATTTTCAAAACATGCCATCTTTTGTCCGTTCATTCGCATACTATACTATACCTGCTTATGGGTATTTACTTTCTCAAAAAGATGATAGTTGGAATAAGAATATCACCAATACAACAAATCTGATTGAATATTTTATATCTGCCTTTGCGATAAATATTCCAAATGATTTACAAAATACTGTTGAAGAAATTATTGACCTCTACAACGGTTTATCTATAATACATGAAGAATCTATAAGAGAGGCAGAAAATGAAGCACTGATTGCACACTATAAAAATATATTTATAGAATCATCACCTTTTGAACTGCATTTTGTAGATATGAATATTGTGTTTGACCCAAGAAACCTTTTCCCGCTCGAAGATTTTGGGACTGTTTATCCCACTATCACAGTGATTGATGTCTGGGGAACTCTAACAGTCGAAAATGGAGCATTACTGAGTAAACTTTGGGACAAGATAAGTCTATCCACTCCTATTGAAATACAAGGTACTACTGTCTTAGGTGATGGGTGGATACTCGAATTGACAGACGAATACATCATTGAAAAAGATGAGATAAGTAAAAAATATCATATTTATCAATTATAAAAAAGGGTTAGAAATATTTATAGTGCCAACATAAATTGGCATAAAGGAGTAAATAAATGAAAAATAAAGTTTTGTTGTTTCTTGTAGTATTGCTGATAACAGTGGCAGGATACAATTATGGCTTAAGCAATGAAATTGTAGCAGAAATCTCTGATTTCCCAGTGGATGATACTATTTTTGAGGAATGGTTAAAAAACAGTTATTTTGTATCAGAAAATGATTGGGAGGTAAAATAACACGAAAATAGATAAATTAATTTACCTTACACATATCGAAGATATGTGACTCTTCATAGAAAAGACGATACACCCAGTCCCTCCCCTCACACACCGCGAGCGATGTGTGAGGGGAGGGGGGATCTGGGGAGGCATCCTTTTCTATAAAGAGTCACACAACTTCGTGGTGTGCAAGGAATGACAATTTATTTTCATTAAGGAGTATATATATGAAAAAGATAGGTTTAATGTTACTTACCACCTTAGACAAACATCAAAACTGGGGGATAGAGCTATGCCGTTAAAGGTGTCCGTAGTGGTGGAGCTTGCCTCCATTCATTAAAAAGGAGTAGATATATAAAAAAAATGATATATATTTTTTTTATCACTTAGCTTGAATATGAGGAAAATTATAAATGCTTAAGAAAAAAAGTTTATATGTAGTAGCAGTTCCTATAGGTAATCTCAGAGATTTTACATTTCGAGCAGTAGAGATACTCAGAAATGCTGATCTGGTGATTGGTGAGGAAAAGTCAACAACCGAAAGAATACTAAAAAATATAGAAACCCTAATATATTCCACTAATGATGAGCCTAAAATAAAAAAGCCAGAAATAGTCATATTAAATGAACATAACGAGCTGGATAAGGCTTTTGAAGTAATGAAATATGTAGTAGAAAATAATTTTTCAGCCGCTTTAATTTCTGAAGCCGGAACTCCTTGCATAGCTGATCCGGGAGTATTATTAGTAGAATTATTTCATCAAAACAATTTACCTGTAATACCTATTCCTGGTGTTTCATCATTAACTACGGCATTGATGGTATCTGGAAAAATAGATCTAATAAAAGAGTCTAATTTTGATAATCTGAAAACTAGCTCAAATAAAGACAAGGAATATTGGAAAAGACATAAAAACACCCTAAAACCAGATTTTGAACAAGGAATATTTAAATATGTTGGTTTTCTTTCTCAAAAGAGGGAAACAAGGCAAAATGAGCTAAAGATACTCAATAAAGAAAAAATCCCTTTAGTTATATTAGAGACCCCTTATCGAATGAAACAACTTTTAAAAGACATATACGATATATGCGGCAGTAACAAGAGATTGGTATTTACATACAAACTTACACAAGCAGATGAAATGATAATAAAATCGAATATAACAGAAGTAATAAAAAGAACAGAAAATTTGAATAAAGGTGAGTTTTTGATTATTTTATTACCATGAGTGTTTATGTAATTCACTATTTTGTTATTAGTTAGTATACCTGATAAGAATTTTCAAATAATCGACCAATATTTTTTTTTGGTCGAAAAGAAAAAAAGTTGAAACATAATTTTATAAAGATAGTTTAAGAGTTAAAGGAAGTATTAATGAATCAAGTAAAGATTGATACAATATTAGAAGCTGCGAACAAAATATTTGTTCGTTATGGTTATCAAAAAACATCAATGGATGACATCGCGCGTGAAGCAATGATCGGAAAAGGGACAATATACCATTATTTTTCATCTAAAGAAGATATTTTTGTAGCAATACTACAAGACATTCATAAAGACATGAACACGAAACTAAAAAAAAAGATAAAGAAAGCCAAAACATTTGAAGATAAATTTAAAATATTTCTTACAGAACCAATCTCACATTTTGTGTCAAACCATCAATTAATAATGCAAGTATTAAATGAAGATTCCCCTGTTTTTTTAAAGAAATTAATGGATTTCAAGATGGATGTCCATACCAATTTTATCAATGAACTTAAATCAATATTTAATTTTGGGTTAGATCATGGAGTATTTAAACAGAGTTATGTAAAGGAAATAGATAAAGTAATAGAGTTCATATTCAGATGGATTTTTTTAGGTGGTGAACATGTAAAAATTAATATAACAGAAGATAAAATAGATGAGATAAAACATGATTATCAATTGTTTTTAGATATACTTTTGAATGGTCTCATTTTGAAGGAGGAAGTATTTTGAAAATACTTATATTATTTTTGTTGTTGAGTATGGGAATAGGAGGCATCATAGCAGAAACATCCCCTTCCCTCTCCCCCATTTCTTCAAATACTGGGGTAGGATTGTCTCTCACAACAGCAGTTGAGATGGCAGTATCCAACAACTATGAATTGCGAATGTCTCAAGAAGATGTCAGCATAGCGGAGCAAAACTACAATGAGGTTCGTGGTCAATTATTCCCTCAGATTAATCTAAACGCTAGTTATAGTTTGACAAAAAATCGTTTGCCGAGTTCAGCAATACCGGCAAGTTTTTCGATATTTGATAGTCTGGAAAACCCCATTAGCGATAATGAAGAGAAAATTGCTCAATCAGTGGATTATATCATTGGTAATATGATTCCATCAAGCAGGGATCGAGAAGAAACAGCCCTTGCAGGTCAACTAGCCTTGACTCAACCGATATTTTTGGGTGGACAGCTATTTCATGGACTTCGTGTCTTGGACAGAGTCAAGACATTACAAGAAAGACGTTATGAATTAGAATTGCAAAATATGATAGTTACAGTAGTGAATGCATATTATGATCTTTATCTAGCAAAAGAAGGGTTGGCAATTCAAAGACAGGCATTGGAAAACGCAGAAATGCACTTATCAAGAGTAGAAAACCTATTTTCACAAGGATTGGTATCAGAGTTTGACAAACTCAGAGCAGAGTTGGAAGTATCAAGATTAGTGCCAGAGGTATTGACTTATGAAAATTTAGAAAACCTAGCAGAAGAAAATTTCAATCGAATCACAGGTTTTACTGGAAATGTATATCTGAATCCCATATTAGAAGAAAAAGCATTGTCATTCTCTAGATTTGAAATCAGTCTTGATGAGGCTTTAATTTCAGCGAACGAAAATCGAATAGAACTATATTTGATAAATTTAATGACCGATATTTATCAAGTTCAGTTTGATGCAGAAAAGATAAATTTTGCTCCGAATCTATTGTTGACTGCAGATGTCACGAAATATTCATCAAAAACAGGGACATATAGTATAAATAACGATGATTTTGGGACAATGGGTTCAGTTGGCTTGGTTTTTCAAATGCCAATATTTACAGGATTGAGCAATACATCAAAGCGTCTGCGTGCGAGACATGAGCTACGGAGAGCGGAGTATGATGCATCTAACACAACTGATTTGATAAATCTTGAAGTCCGCCAAACATGGCAATCTTTTTCAACAAGTAAAAAATATCTCGAAGTTCAAGAAATGAATCTCAATCTTGCGGAAAGAGCGTTAACAATAGCTGATGCAAGATTTGAGCACCAAGCAGGTATTCAATTAGAAGTATTTGATGCTCAAATACAATACAATGCAGCTCAGATAGCACTAGCTCAAGCAAGAATCAGAATAATAAAGGATTATTTTGCTTTAAATAAAGCCTTAGGAAACAATCTAAATCAAATGATAGGAGAACTATAAAATGTCAATAGACAAAAAACAAACCCCAAATCAAAACTCTTTGAATGTTAATTCGATAGCAAAATCAATGTTAATGGACAAGTTGTCCTTATCATTGTTTCATTCAGGAGAACTTTTTATGAAATTTTCAATTTTTACAGTCTTAGCATTAGTATTATTACTGGCAGCCTGCGGTTCAAAAAACGAAGAACAACCTGCCAATATGGAAGAAATCCATAGAGAACAAGGTGTTCCGGTCCGCATTCAAATCGTAGAACATACAGAATTTGTTCAGGAATTAGACTATACGATGTCAGTTCAAGGAATTAGAGAAACCAGAGTATACTCAAATATCGCAGACCAAGTCCAAAGTATCAATGCGAGATTAGGTGAAGTGGTAGAACAAGACCAAATCATCATAAATTTTCCGAGAGATAATGTTCAAGCGAGTTATTTTCAAGCACAAGCAGCTTATGAGTTAGCAGAACAGACAGTGACCAGGATGAGGAGTTTATATGAGACTGGTGGTGTTTCACGACAAGATTTAGATGGAGCGGAGACTCAGTTTAGAGTAGCAGAAGCAAACTGGGATGCTGTTCAACAAGCAGTCAATGTCCGCGCACCATTTCGTGGGATGATAACAGATATCGATGTTCGTGAAATGCAAAGAGTAACCCCTGGTGGCTATCTGTTCACTATTTCTCAAAATAATATTCTTCATGGTAGAGTATGGATAACAGAAGGTGATATAAACCTTGTCCGCCCCAATGCACGAGTGATATTTAGATGGAATGATATCGAAAAGCAAGGCAGGATCACCAACATAGCGTTATCTTTGAACACAGATAATAACGCTTTTGCAGCTGATGTTGAAATAAATAATGCTGATTATGCAATCCGCAGTGGTATCACAGGCCATGCGACAATCGCAATATATAATAACCCGAATGCTATAGTAGTTCCGAGAAACATAGTTCAAAGAGATCTTGATGGACAAAATTTTGTCTTTGTAGCTCATAATGGATATGCCCAGAGAAGAAATGTGACTGTAGGTCATCAATCAGAGCTGAGTTTTGAAGTCAATGAGGGGCTCAGTATAGGAGATATATTGATAATTCAAGGTCTCCAACTCGTGAGAGATGGTGTTAGACTGAATGTTCAAGAATAAAAAATATTGAGGAGCCTAAATGTTTTTAGCAAAATTATCAGTAAAACGACCTTTAATGATAACCATGATGATTTTAGTATTCGTGGTATTCGGAGGATTGGCATATTTTACCTTACCTTTAAATTTGACCCCCGACATATCATTGCCTTTTGTATCGATTCAGACAGTTTATTCTGGAGCTGGTCCGGAGGAGATAGAACTTCAAGTAACAAAGCGAATAGAAGATGCAGTCTCAACAATAAGTCATATAGATTATATAGAATCTTATTCAATGGACAATTTTTCATTTGTGATGATCAGCTTTGCGTCAGGAAAAAATGTAGATATAGCCAATCAAGAAGTAAAAGACGCTGTTGATGCAATAATAAACACATTGCCTGCCAATGCAGAACGCCCCATAGTAGGGAAATTTGATATCAATGCCCAACCCGTAGTTCGAATGGTCCTTAGTGGTGTTCAAAGCGGCACAGAGCTATATGAATATGCAGATGTAAATCTTCGAGATCGATTTTCACAAATACCGGGAGTAGCTCGTGTAAATATCAGTGGTGGTCAAGAGAGACAAATACAAGTGATATTGAGTGAACGAACGGTGTTTTCGAATAACATCTCATTTTCACAATGGGCATCATTGCTTGCCGCGAAAAATATGAATCTTCCGGGCGGTTCTTTTACAGTAGGCAATCAGGATATATCTGTTCAAATGCGAGGCGAAATAAATGACTTAAATACTTTGAGAAATCTCGAAATAGCGACGCAATTTGGCACGAGAAGGCTATCACAAATTGCCGATGTAGTAGATTCTTATGCAGAAGTGCGAGAAAGGACAACTTTTTTTGATTTGAACAACAGAATCAGACATGAAAATGTAGTAAGTATAGAACTAGTGCCAGCCGCAGACGGAAATCCCGTTCAAATATCACGCGGTCTCCATCGACAGCTTCGAAGTGTTCGTTCTTTATTACCGGAAGGCATGGAACTGACAATCATAGACGATAATTCGATATTTATTGAAGGTGCTGTTAATGACACAATGAGCAACATTTATATGGGAATATTGTTAACAGGTTTAGTTTTGTTGATATTTCTGTATGACATAAGGTCTACATTTATAGTTGCAATATCTATCCCTGTAGCAATGATATCAACCTTTCTAATGATGCAGATAGCAGGTTTTTCTTTAAATATGATGAGTTTAATGGGGTTATCAACTTCAGTTGGTGTGTTGGTAGCAAATTCTGTTGTAGTTTTAGAAAACATCTTTAGGCATAAACAAATGGGTAAAGATAGAAAAGAATCAGCCTCAGTGGGAACATCGGAGATAGCAGTAGCAGTCATAGCCTCCACAATGACTAATATCGTAGTTTTCTTGCCTATAGCCACAATGGGTGGAATGCTTGGTCAGATGTTTGGTGAGTTTGGGATGACAGTAGCGTTTGCGACTGTGTTCTCTCTCTTGATAGCATTTACATTGACACCAATGTTGGCTTCATTAATTTTGCCCAATAAACAAACTAATAATGTGTTTTCTCGATTGGTTGATGGATTTATGGATAAACTGAAAAGCGGGTATGGTAGAATGCTTAATTCTGTATTGAGAAGAAAAACTTGGAGTATGTTGGTAGTTTTATTTACATTCTGTCTCTTGATATTTAGCTTGTCTTTATTTAATAAAATAGGTTTTGAATTTATGCCAAACATGGATCAGGGTGTAGTAACACTCAATGTGGAATTACCCATAGGTTACAATCTCGAAGAAACAGCTGAAACTCTCGATACTATAGAGTCTATTTTATCTCGATACCCCGAAATACAATTTATCCAAACTGATCTAGGTAGGTCTGGAGGTATCAATAGAGGACAAAATGTAGCTCGTTCTAATATCAATCTAGTAGATAGTTCAGAAAGAGAATTGTCATCAGAGCAGGTAGTAGATAAAATAATTCGTGACCTTGCACATATACCCAATGCCAAAATTACTGTTTCTGCTCAATCAATGATGGGTGGAGGTTCACCAATAACCCTCTATATAACAGGTTTAGAAGATGAAGCATTGCTCGCATTATCAAATGAAATAATGGAAAAAATTAGAGATGTTCCAGGTCTTATCAACCTTGATACCAGTACCAGATCAGGAAGACCAGAGCTTTTGATTACTCCTCGGAGAGATCAGCTTGCGATCACTGGCGCAACCTTTCCAGAAGTAGCGATTAATGTTCGTGCAGCTATAGAAGGTATAACCGCAACCCATTTTAGAGAAGGTGGGAATGAAATTGATATAGTAATAACAAAAGCAGGTGACGCTTATGACACCCCTGAAAGGCTCAGAGGTATGACTGTGGTCACATCAGCTGGTAGATTTCAGTTGGGACAGTTAGCCAATGTAGAATTTTCTGAAGGTGTAAATAGAACCATCCGTAGAGACAGGTCGAAAGCGATTCAAATCACAGGCGCTCCTGCGTCTGGCATCCCACTTGGTGATGTTACGAACGAAATAGATCGTAGAATAGCAGAAATCCATATCCCTGAAGGTTATGGAGTCCGCTGGGCTGGAAGTGCTGAAATGATGCAAGAATCAGTAGTAGAAATGAGTAGAGCAGCTCTTTTGGCAATATTGTTGACATTTATGCTTTTGGTAGCTATTTTGGAAAGTTTTTTACAGCCTTTACTAATCATGTCTACTGTACCTTTGGCTTTGATAGGAATCATGTTTGCTTTGTTTGGTCTAGGTATGACTTTAAATATCGTATCTATGATGGCTATAATTATGCTGGTGGGTATCGTGGTCAATAACGCCATTTTGATACTAGATTACACAAATCAATTGCGGAGAGAAGAAGGCAAAAATGTTAGAGAGGCTTTGCTCATAGCCTGCCCAGTTAAACTAAAGCCAATTCTTATGTCAAATTTAGCCATTATACTTGGAATGCTTCCTATGGCTCTCGGTTTAGGTGATTCAGGACAAGAATTCCGTCAATCAATGGGTATTGTAAGTATAGGCGGTCTGATAACATCAACACTATTGACTCTGTATGTGATACCGGCAATGTATTTTGTATCAACGAGGGCTAAAAAGTTGGTAAATGTGAATTGAGAATGGAAATCCCCCCTACCCCCCCCCCATAAATGTGGGGGGGGTAGGGGGGGGAAAATAAACGGAGGTTTAATATGAATGTATTTAAGGGACTTGTTATCGGTTTGATATTTGGTTTTGCAAGTCCTGTTCCTGGAATCAGTTCCGGAACAATAGCAGTATTTTTGAATGTATATGAGACCTTTTTCGTAAATTTTAATTATGCTTATATCAAAAAGAATCTAGCGCCTATCATCACTTTTTTTACATGTTGGGGATTAGGCATTTTTATATTTAGCAACATATTAGCATATTTGATTGAAAATCATGGGCAGGCATTATCTTTCGCTTTTATAGGTTTGGTCATGGGTTGTATTCCCAGAATCTATAAAAAAGCAACCATAAATAAAGTCAAAATAAGACATATTGGAATTTTTTTAACAGTTTTAGGTTTGATGCTCTTTCTGATAGTCAATCTTGATGATCTAAGCATGCAGAATCCAACAGATAAGTTTGAAGAAATGGGACAATTCTTTCCTGTATATTTATTCTTTGCCAGCATTTTTACCTCTGCTGCTATGTTAATTCCCGGAGTCGGAGGTTCATTAATGATGCTGATTTTCGGAATCTATTCATATTATATCCAAGCAATAGCAGTCTTGGATTTAAAAATTATTTCTATGTTCGTACCGGGTGTGATTATAGGTCTGCCAGCGGGTTTTATTCTCACAAAAAAACTCCTAAAGTCTTATTCTCAAGAATTATATTGTGCTATATTGGCATTGATAATAGGTTCATTGTTTATCATCTATGAAGGGTTTTCAGATGATTGGGAGGGCTTATTCTCAATCATCCTCGCTTTTTTATGTGCGTTTTTAACTTTTTGGCTTTCAAAAAAAGAGTGATATTATTTAATACGGGCAACAGCAGGGGTTGACCTTACAATATACGGGTTAATGTCAAGTGGAAACGGATTAAAATTATTAAGCGGAAAAAAATGAGATAATACCATACAGAGATATTAAATATGATAAAATTGATTAAAATTATTATTTTATTTTGTGTGCTTCTAATTTTCCTCTCCTGCACTGAAAAAGTGCAGGAAGAGACTATTTATCAGACTATAATAGAAGAAATTGAAGTTCAAAAATTTGATATTTTCATCCCTCGCGGTGGAAGTCTTTTTTCTGAAATGACTAAGTTGGGATTGACACCAAATCAGATAGTCGAATTAACCCTCGTGTTTGGGGACAATGTAGATTTCAGGGCTATTATGCCAAATGATCATTTTCAACTGATTATTAATCCTGAATCAAAAGAAGTCATAGAGTTCAACTTTTTTCCCGATATTGTTACAACTCATAGAATTGTCAGAAATTCAAATTCTGGAGATTATGAGTATTTCTTTGAAGAAAAAGAAATTACTCTAAGAAAAGTAATTGTAGAAGGAGTAGTTTATACTACTTTTGTCAATGCTATGGCAGAAAACAACATTGAAGCTAATATCAGATACTCTGTTGCTAATGCACTATCAGCAAGAATAAATTTCGGGGCTCACACGAGAGCAGGTGATTCTTATCGTATTATGTATGAAGAAAGACTTTATGATGATAATAGAGTACAACCGTCAAGGCTTTATTATATGTCTTACAATGGTCGTGCTACAGGATTTCATGAAGGGTTTCGTTATCAAGAAGATGACGAAAGATCGGTGTTCAATGGATTGTATACGCCACAAGGGCTCGCAATGGTGACAGCAAATTTTCGTCATCCTTTAGATAGAATTCATGTAACATCTCCTTTTGGCATGAGATTTCATCCGATTACTAGAAGATGGCAAATGCACAATGGTGTAGATTATAGAGCTTCACAAGGAACTCCCGTTTATGCTGTTCAAGCAGGGAGAGTGATAATGGCAAGATGGAATGGAGGATACGGAAATACGGTTGAAATTCAACATGACAACAATCATGTCACTCAATATGCACATATGCATAGAATTAATGTCAGACAAGGACAAAGAGTGAATAGTGGTACTGTAGTTGGCTTAGTTGGTAGCACAGGTGTATCTACTGGTCCCCACCTACATTTTGGCTTAAGAGTAGCAGGCAGATGGGTAAATCCATCGCAATTGAGAATGGTGTCAGCAACAAGGCTTGAGGGAACAAGATTAGCAGATTTCAATGGGCAAATGGATATTATTCGAGAAACTTTACAAATAATAGAAAATGAATCTATATCTCCTTTTGAAATGACACCTATAGAAAGGTATAGAAGGTCAAATGCAAGAGTTTTATAATATAAAAATATTAGTGAGCTGTATTTTTTGTTTATTTCTGATTATATCTTGTTCTAATAAAAATAATACAAAAAAAGAGATACTCTTTAATAAACAAGGAATAGTGACCATTATTAATTCTCAACAAGATGAAATCATTTTTGATGTTGAACTCGCTGAGGATATCTGGCAAAGATCACAAGGTCTAATGTTTCGATATAGACTCGAATCAAATCAGGGTATGTTCTTTATTTTCGATTTTACAGATTATCAAAGTTTTTGGATGAGAAATACTTATCTATCTCTTGATATGATTTTTATAGATGAAAATTTTTTAATTGTGGACATACATGAAAATGCTTTTCCGCTTAGCGAAGATGCTATTATTAGTAGTCATCCTGCGATGTATGTCCTCGAAGTCCTAGGTGGAACATCAAAAAAGAAAGGTATCAATGTTGGTGATAGTGTTGTCTTCAGGAGAGATTAGTATTATTTTTATTATGGAATAGAGATAAAAAATCAATTTATATGCATAAACCTAAAAAGAAATTCGGTCAACATTTTTTAAATGATCAAAGCGTTTTTGAAAGGATAATCGAAAATGCTGATTTACAAGAAGACGACATTGTCTGGGAGATAGGTGCAGGTTTAGGAGCCTTGACAGATCATTTATTGAAACATAAAATCGATTTGACAATATTTGAGATAGACAACGATTTAATGCCTATACTAGAGAAAAAATATTCAGACAAGTGTAAAATTGTGCATAAAGATATTTTGAAAGTAGACTGGAAAGGTGTAAATCCACCACATTTATTTCAAAAAAATGAAATAATAAAAAAGATTGATAACGAATTAAAAGAGCAGAAAAAAATAAAAATAATCACAAATCTTCCTTATCAAATAAGTTCACCTTTTTTATATAAAATAAGCGAAAATTACCACAACATAGAAAGGGTAGTAATAATGTTGCAAAAAGAAGTATCCAAACGCGTTTGTGCAAAGCCTTTTAATAAAGACTACGGAGTTTTGAGCTTAAAAACTCAATTTTATTTTTTGACTGAATATTTATTTGAAGTCAGTCCAGAAAAATTCACGCCACCTCCAGCGGTATATTCAGCAGTTATCAGACTTTTACCTCGCAAAGACATCCCGATATTAGAAAATGAAAAATATTTTTGGGAGATAGTGGAATCATCTTTTCGGATGAAAAGGAAGACATTGAAAAATAATTTAAAATTTGAACTTGAAAAAAAGAAAATTCCTCTTTTGTTTTCTACAGATTCAAATTTAGGTATCCCTATAGATTTAAATCGTCGTGGAGAAACCCTCAATGAAGCAGATTTTATTGCTTTGTATGAGTATTTTCTTCAGTTTACTCGTAGCTGAAGCAAATTTTCAATCATATTTCAACACATATAACCAGTTTTCATTGTTTGAAAACCAATTTATTTGGGAAAAATTGTTTCAAAATGATTTAACATTGGCATTTGAGACAAGCTATCAAAATTCTCAAAATTCACATTTTGACAGAAGTTCAAAAAATACAAATTATAATTATCTCTTATCATTTGATAGGCACATTTTTCAACCTTTTATATTGGCAAATTATTCGAGTTTTTACAATTCTGGGATGCCAGAGGATACTTTATCAGTAAGTGACAAATATCTGCGACAGGCTGGACTTGGATATTCAGCCTCATTTTTGCAAGAAAGAATATTTATCAGACAGAGCGGAAGCTATTTAAGAGTTGATAACCCTCAGAAATATTATTCTGGTTGGTTGACAGACACAAGAGTCAATTTTCAAGACTTGTTTCAGAATACTTATGTTCAATCCTCGCTATATCACACCAACAACGACACTTTTCTTGAAAGAAATAATGCTTACGGTATGGACTTCCTATATAGATATAATAATATCAACAATGTTATTCTCAGACTTCGTTATGATATGTTAGCAAAAGACATATATTTATACAATGAATTTGATGACAGAAGCAGCCGAGACGAGTATCTTGCTCATATAAATATGTCCTATAGATTGACAGAGAGATTTGATTTTATGATAGATAATAGAGCAAATTTTAGGAGATTAAATCATGAAGAAAATATCACCCGTAATAATTGGTTTTTTGAGAATAATTTTGATTATCTATTAAATTATCGCTATATTTTCGGTCAATATTTCGCAAGACTAAATTTGCAAAATCGAACAAGGTATCTAAAATCAAACGACCAATCTCGCGAATCAGACGAGAAGCAAATAACTATAGGAGGTTTATGGAGTTTTGCAGTTGTAGATACATTGAGGTTTGAAGTGGGAAACTCTATATTAAGAAATTTCCATTCCGGTGAGCATTCATTTCTTGATAATGACAGGGTAATGACCACTTATTCTTTGTTTACAAATAGTAATTTCAATCGGCATTGGTTGAAAAATACTATGCAAATATTTAATGGTAAACAAGTTTATATAGATAGACTTTTATCAGCGAATAATCAGGATATATTGATCTATCAATGGATACCTGAAGCAGAATTTTATTTACATAAAAATATACGATTTTACAATAAATATGTCATCCGTGCTGATTATGATTATTTTATATGGCATGATTTCTTGAAAGATAGATTTTATCGCTATCTAAGTGGTGAATGGGGGATTAGGTTTATTAACGGAAATATGATTTTTTCCAACAGCTCAATATCCTTGGATAATCTAGTTCAAACCTATCAACTAAAGGATAATAATTATTACGACCGTTTTGAAGTATATACTGCATTTATACTCGAACACAACGAAACAGCAGAAAACGATGAAGGGGTATGGTATATTAACAACAGCGAATATATGAGGACCTATCTTTTATCAGTAAATTACATAAGAAATAATGTCTTTTTAAGAATACAACCAGTTGTAAAATACTTCAATGAATCTTTTGAATCTGAAGTCCAGGTGGATTTGAATTTAATCTTTGGAGATTTAATACTCAATACAAGTATAAATCCAATAGGAAGGCAATTTAATGAGATGATATGGCGATTCAATTTGAATGTGATGTATAGATTTTAAGAAATATGAAATATCAATGATCCCTCTCCGAAAAGGTGATTCTTAATTAATTCTTGATATTCCTTACACATCCCGAAGGGGTGGGACATTATAGAGCCTCACCCCTTCGGGGTGAGGTTGTTTTGATATCTTTGATTTCTATTAAAAGCCACACACCTTCGGTGTGCGTAAGGTATGATTTTTTGAAAATAAACTTTACTGCTCTCATTAATGGGATTGATATTTCAGCACTTATACTATTCCTTCATAATTTAATTCACATTCACCGTCATATTACTCAAAATCAATGTCTCGTTTAACGCTTCTGGTAAAATATCATTTTTACCGATAGCTATAAAGTCTTTATTAAAGCTATCGAGATAATTTCCAGTTAGTGTAATCTGTGGAGCTTTGCCGATAAACTCTCCATTTTTAAAGACAAAAGCCATCTGGATGGGTAGTGAAAAATTACCATTTGGTAAAAAATCCCCACCACTTGAAATTGAGGGTATGATTACCAGATCATCTGCTATTAATTCTTTAGCAGACTTTTCTACACCTATAAATCTAAAACCTCTCGGAGAGATACCCGGATTGGAATTATAGCTCCTAAAACCGTTTCCTGTAGACACCTTACCATATTTTTTTGCTTTCTTTTTGTCATAAAAAATACTTTTAAGGACACCCTTATCTACTACGACTAGTTCTTCTTTTCTGACTATTCCCTCGTCATCAAAAGGGAGAAAAGTGACAAATTTTTCATAATTATGACATTCGTTGATAGAGATGCTTTCATGGAAAATCTTTTCATTTAGCTTTCCAGTTAATAAAGATGATTTTTCTTCATATTCATCTCCCATGACATCAGAGTAAAATTTTCGCAATAGATAGTTATCTTCACATAAAATTTTATATTTTCCACTTTCTAGAGTGACTTCTTTTGATAAACAAGCATTTGTGACAAATTTTGTATCATTTAAAAAGTTTTGATATTGATTTTCTGTAATATCAAATCCGTAGATAGCGGCTCCCGTATCAAATATATTGCCACTGCCTTTTTGTTTGAGCATCAGTGTGCATACTAGGTATGTTTGTTCTGATGACAAATCAAGTCCTAAACTGTTTTTTAAAGATTTTTTATATCTCGTAGTATAAACAGCTCCATTTATCACGAAATTCTGCGAAACATCCTTTAAATCATTTAGAACTTTTTCTGTAAATTTTTCAAGGGATTGACTGTCTTTTATACTCAATTTGTCTTTCTTAAAGTTTCCTTTTGTATCTCTTTCGAGTTCATATTCAAAAGGGATATTTAGAGAAAGTAAGTTTGTAGCTTTTTTCTCTAGCTCAGAGTCAGGGACATTGCCTACAGCTGAAGCGAGAGAGAGTATTTTTTTCTCTTCATCAAAAACTCTGACTGATTTATAAGTGATATTTTTGTTTTTGATTGCGTCTATTTTTGAGTCTTCTATCTGGACTCTGATTTCATTGTTATTGATTGTATAATATTCTTTTAACATTTTAACTCCTTGTATAATAACTGACTTTCAAATCAGTATAATAAAATCTCATCGGCTAAGAAAGCCTGTGGAACATCCTTTCAAGATAGATTCAATGATTTCACTCTGATGTAAGGACCACCAAAGGACACATCAAGGGGCCACTGATAGTTCTTTCCACAGCCACCAAAAACCTGACTAAATAGTTCGATTTTATCACTGATAGCATCAATGTCATGCAAGGTCTGGAAAACTGTTCCAGTAGCAATATTTATCTTTACCGGATCAGTGATTTTACCGTTTTCTATCTTATAAGATTTATTTGCAGCTATGGTAAATGTGGACATTCCACTACCATGATTTACAGTTTTGATAAAATAACCTTTTTCGATAGGTTTGATAAGCTCATCAAAGGTTAGGTCGCCTTTTTCAAAATAGGTGTTTCTCATGCGAACAGTCGGCTCCCATTCAAAACTGATGGCTCTAGCATTGCTTGTATTGTCTTCATTAAGTGCTTTTGCAGTGGTTTCATTGTGAAGCCTGCCAGTGAGGATTCCATTTTTTATCAAATAAGTGGTCTGAGCAGGGTTTCCTTCATCATCAAAAGGGCAATAACCAGAAACCTTGTCATTTATTCCACAATCGATGATAGAAACGCACTCATTTGCTACTTTTTTCCCTATTTCCCATTCTTTGACCATAGTTTCATCGCCGAGCATAAAATCTGACTCTGATTTATGACCAAAGCTCTCATGGGCGAAGATACCTGTAGCTTGGGGTCCGAGAACTGTGATATATTTACCCGGCTCTATTGTTGGAGCATCGATAAAGAGTTTTGATTCTGCAAAATCTTTTTGGAACTCTTCTATAAAATTGCTAAAATCTTTAAAATATTGAACAGTTCTGTTAAAATATGCATTGTAAATGTTCTCATCTTGTTTGAGTTCATACCTTACAGCAATAGCACTAAAAGCTTTATTATAAGAATATGCAGTGCCTTTATTATTGATAAAGTATTTTTGTAAAACATTGTCTTTCCAGCCTACCCAAGGGTTAATCAAGAGAGGGTCATTTTCAAAACTCTCTCTGATTTTATTCAGAAAAACAATTTTTTCTTCTTTTGATTTCTTGTAGGCATAATCTCCATTAAGGTTATTAATGTTTGTGATATTATATTCAATATCTTTCTTTTCGTTTCTGTTTGTGCTAATATTGGCACTTTTCAAAAGATTATGTAGTTCTTTTTCCAGCTCGCTCAGCTCTGTCGTAGTAGTAAAATACCATCTTTTGTTGGCATAAACTCTGATAAATGCTCCGAGCTTTTTTTCTTCCATATAGTTTGAGAGTTCTTTTTGATAAAATGAAATTTGAAGAGGGTTAGTTTCTTCAATCCGAATGTCTATCAAATCACAATCATACTGGTGAATATTCAATGATTTTAATAAATCAAGCATCGTTTCCTCCATTTAAAAAACATAATCTTGATATTTATTTGAGATTTGTAAAAAAGTGGTGGGTGATACAGAATTTGAATCTGTGACCCCTACCATGTCAAGGTAGTACTCTAACCAACTGAGCTAATCACCCACGATATTCGCCATTATTTTAAAGTTAGTTATTTTGTCAAGATTTTTCAAAAAAAACCTATAAAAAATAAATATTTTTTTCTTTTATTTTTTTTTTAAGTATTTAACTTATTAAATTTTCGGTAGTTCCTTATATATATTTTTTCAAATTAATTTCTTTATCATTCTACGAAAATGAAATGTTTTCAAACTTGGTAGAGATGGGGTATAATGGGCGAGGCTTAAATTCAAATATAAGAGCAGACCGAAAAGTATATTTTCATAAAATCATATCTTACCAACCCCGAAGGAGTTGGTTCAAGAGCTATTCGGCATAGCCTTATACATCTTAAACCGACACCTTCGGTGTGTGTAAAGAATAATAAAATTGATTAAATTTGACTTTGCATAATCATCATTAGTAATGCAAGAACACTCTTTATAAAGATAAAAAATATATCTTTGGGTTGATTCTCCCAGGTGTCGCTACATCTAAAACAAAAATAATTTTTCTTTTATATCTTTATACTCCAACCAAATTTATCTTCTATGCGTCCGGTTTGTATGCCAGTCAGTTCTTTGTATAGTTTCAAGGTAATTTCTCCAAGCTTTCCACCATTTACAGAGATTTCTTCTCCTTTATAGGAAAATGCTCCTACAGGTGAAACGACTGCAGCTGTTCCTGTTCCGAATATTTCACTACATTTTCCAGATTTTACACCATTTACCAGTTCTTCTATAGAGACCAACCGCTCCTCTACAGCCATACCATTTGCGCTAGCAAGCTCTAAAATACTTCTACGCGTTATTCCCGGTAATATACTACCGGTTAAGGCTGGAGTAACAATCTTGTTTCCCTCAAAGACAAAGCAAATATTCATTGCTCCTACTTCTTCGACATATTTATGTTCATTGGAATCTAACCATAAGACTTGAGAATAACCTTTCTCTGCCGCGTCTGCTGCTGCTTTTAGGCTTGCTGCATAATTTCCAATTACTTTTTTGTCTCCTGTACCACCTTTGGCGGCTCGGCTGTAGTTTTCTTCGACAAACAACTTGATTGGTGAGAAACCTTTTTCATAGTATGCGCCAACTGGACTTAAGATGATAAAAAATATATATCTTGATGAGGCACGAACACCCAAAGCAGGGTCAATACCAATGATAGAAGGACGAATATAGAGAGAGGTGCCTTCATCGGTAGGTATCCAATCAGCATCAAGTTTTATCAACTCAACAAGGGCTTCATACACTATTTTTGTATCCACTTGGGGTATACAAAGTCTGTGTGCAGAGTCGTTTAGACGGTTTAGATTGTCCATAGTTCGAAAAAGTCTTATACTACCCTCAGCATCTTTATAGGCTTTGAGACCTTCAAATATACCTTGTCCATAATGAAAAATCGCTGTTGAAGGGTCAAGAGAAAAGGGGGAATATGGAACTATCTGAGGCGTTTCCCATTTGCCATCTACATATTCCATAGTCACTAAATGATCTGTAAAATACTTTCCAAATCCTAATGGATTTTGCGGTTTTACTTTGGGAGTTGGAGTTTTTGTTATCTTTATACTCACAAATATATCTCCTTAAGCGGAACGCATACATGCGTTCCCTACGAAAATTTTCTTTAATATAATTAACTACATATCGCGTTATTTATTACAATGATTTTTTACAATATGCATTTTTAAAAAATCGTTGACAAAAATGACAAATTTTATTTTCTTGTTCTGAATAAATATCTTATGTTCAAATGAAACTTTATTTTTTGAGGAGTTACATATATTTATGCGAAAATTGATTACTAACAACGAAACGGCTTGTGTGGGTTGCAATCGTTGTATTCGTGCATGCCCAATTATAGGAGCAAATAGAGTATCAAAAAAAGGACATTTAATAAATGTATCCGTGGACACTGACAGATGTATAGCTTGTGGAGCTTGTATACATACCTGTCGTCACAATGTGAGAAATTTTGTTGATGATACAGAACAATTTCTTTATGATTTGAGAATGGGTGCGAAAATATCTATGTTAGTAGCCCCAGCAAATCGCATAATTGAAGAGGAGGGGGGTAGGTTATTGACTTGGCTGCGGCAACAAGGTGTTAGAAATATTTATGATGTTTCTGTTGGTGCTGACATCTGTACATGGGCTCATATCAGAGCCATAGAAAATGTAAATCACCCTCTCATCACACAACCTTGTCCAGTGATAGTAAATTTTATACAGATGTATGCTCATGATTTACTAAAATATCTTTCACCTATTCATAGTCCTATGCTTTGCACAGCAATATTTATGAAAAAATATTGTGATATTCATGATAATTTAGCAGCACTTTCACCTTGTATAGCCAAAGCACACGAGTTTGATGCTACAAATTATGTGAAATATAATGTAACACTCGAAAAGCTTTTCCAACACATTGAGGAAAACAATATTCGACTTCCTGACACTATTTCTGGATTTGATCATCAGGATTCTGCACTCGGGCTTTTATATCCAATGCCCGGTGGTCTGAAAGAAAACATTGAGTATTTTTTTGGAAAACAACTTCGAATTGATCAATCTGAGGGTTCTGACTATGTTTATGATGCTTTAAAAGAATTTGCCAAAGAGGATAATATAAATCTTCCAGATATTTTCGATGTTTTGAACTGTCACGAAGGTTGTAATGTAGGAACTGCGATAAAACACGACCAAAACAGGTTTAGAGTAAGCACTATCATGGATGAAGGGAGAAAAAATGTCTTCAATGATCTAGATAGAGAGCAATATGAACAGCTTTTCAATGATTATGACAATATATTAAGGCTTGACGATTTTATCAGAAAATATAATCGTATCGATACAAAAAAATACGCCTACAGTGACAATGAATTAGAGCAAGCCTTCTTAGAACTAAACAAAAAGAGCGAAGATGAAAGACTTTTTGATTGTGGTGCATGTGGCTCTGATTCTTGCAAAGAAATGGCAAGCAAAATCGCTATGGGCATTGATTTACCAGACAATTGTATAAAAAAACTTCGCGATGATGTTCTTTATGACCATCGTTTTATTGTAGATATCGCCACTTCAAATATAGAAAATCTCAATCATGTTATTGAGGATATTTCAGATATCAAGAACAAATCTGATGAAATTCAAAGATCACTTATCACACTCAATGAAGCTATAAAGAAATTCAAAAATATCACTACAGACATCGATACTATTTCCACGCATATAAACCTCATCGCCTTGAACGCATCGATTGCAGCCGCAAAAGCTGGACAACATGGAAGCACTTTTTCTGTTGTTGCTGATGAGATTCGGAATCTTGCCAATAAGTCCAAACTAACAGTAGCTGAATCAGAAACCCTTGTCACTGAGTCAACAAATTCAATAAGCACGATAAATAGTAGAACAAATGATATTTGCACTGATATTGATGATGCACATGTTAGTATTTCCTCTATTCATAAGAGTTTAAATGAAACTATTGAAAAAACTAAGAAATGGGAAGATTAAAATGAGGGATGAATGATTTAAAATCTTGTCTAGAAAATATTTTTTCACCACTCACGATTAAATGTGTTTTGAGCAATTCTACTTCGCCGAAAAACGAACCAAGATTGTTATTTCGGGGTGTTCAAGACTATTTTCAAAGAGAAATTATATGTGATAAAAAAGCCTACCATATAAATCTCTCATTTCAAGAATGCTTTGATTTTGTATATAATTCTATGAACAATGATTATCTACAGTTTCATTGCTGGGATTCCTCTTTTGAGTATTCATTGAAAATCACTAAAAAAGGAAAAATTTTACAAACAAAAAGATCAACTGATAAAAAAAATCAACCTACATTGCATAATAGAGAAAAAAACCATCTTCTCACCGAAGATAATATATCAAATTTTGATTCAATAAAAAACATATTGATAGACTTATCAGTGATATCATCAGATGGTAAATTAATTAAATCAAAACAAGATAAATTCAGACAAATAAATAGATTTCTTGAAATTATTTATGATGAAATAAAGAGTTGGGATAATTCACAGATAATAAATATAGTTGATTTTGGTTGTGGAAAGTCATATTTATCTTTTTTATTATTTCATTTTCTTACTGATATCAAAGGACTTCGTGTAAAAATGACAGGAGTAGATTCAAATCTTGAGATTATCAAAAAATGCAAACAAATCGCAGAAAAAAATATTGAAAAAAATAAATGTGTTTCTCATCTTAAGTTTAATGAAAATGAAATCAATTTTGTCTGTTCAGATATATTTTCATATCAACCTCAAAATCCTATAAATATCGTAATATCGCTTCATGCTTGCGATATAGCTACAGACCATGTTTTGTATTTTGCTATTCAAAACAATGCAAAAGCTATTTTTGCTGTTCCTTGTTGCCAGCATGAGATAAATACACAGCTAAAAAAAGACTCTTTTCCATTAATTAATAAACACGGTCTAATAAAAGAGAGATTTTCTGCACTGGTTACTGACGCTATTCGAGCCAATGTTTTAGAGTCTTGTGGTTATAAAACTCAATTAATCGATTTTGTTGACCTTGAAAACACAGCAAAAAACATTTTGATACGAGCTGTGAAAAGTTATATTTCTGAAAAATCGAGAAAAAAAGCTCTATCAGAAGTTGAAGAGTTTGTGAAAAAATATGAGGTGATACCTGAAATTTATAGACTTTTGTATTTAAATAACTAATTTGTAAAAAAGATTGACAAAAATGATAAAATATAAATAATGTCTCTTATTAAAAATATTAAAGGAGGAATTAATGAAAAAATTCATTATCCTTTCGCTCCTAACTATTTTAGGAATAAGTTTTCTTTTTAGTACTGACATTTGGTATGAGCATTCTTTTAGCCCTGTCAGTAATGTCGTAGTAGATGGTTTTGTCTGGATGGATGAATATCTTCCACCAACGGGATCATTTGGAAACCCTATCGAAGTGGTTCTTTACCATGCAAATGGTCCAATTCTTGGAGAATTAACCCTTGCGAGCGGTAAAGATGGGTATTATCAATTTCTGGTAAGTCATTTCCCAAATGTTGTTTTTTCTGAAGTCGCTAAAATCACAATCACCTTAAATGGATATTGGACTATCAATATCCAACCATACACAGGTGGTCATCGAGTGAATTTCATCTTGAGTAAAAAACCTATTCAAGATACCTAAAATTATCTTAGGCTGACAGCCTGTTTAGGCAGGCTGTCAGTTCTGAAAAACAAGAGGATTTAACCATGAATAAAAAACATATATACATAACCCTTATTTTACTCCTTTTTTACTTTTCAACGATCAGAGCATTTCAACTGGATTCAATAGTCCACAATCGAAAAGTTTTGGATTACCAACAAAGAAATGGTTCAATAAAAAGATACGAAGACAGGTTATTCATCAATACATATTATTCTTTAGAAGAAGTAAAAATACACAATGATGGCAGTCTGGAGCGGATTTCTTTTATAGAAACAGGATATTGTTTTTTATATGTCTCTTTAATTGATGAGGAAAGGTTGTATTCTTTTTATCAATCAAATCAAAGACATCATATCATGATTTTTGACTTAACTACTGTTCCGATGACCCATCTGACTACTGTAGAAATTCCTTTTCAAATCATTCGTCAATACATGGTTCCACAGATTATGGGGGATTATATTTTGATCTCAAACAATCGTCAATTTATTGGTAAGTTTAATAAAAGGACTCTACAATTTGAAGATAGGATAAATCTACCAGCTGGTATTTTTGTGGTAAAGGACACTGTCTTTATCTCAGCCTGGTGGCGAAATGATGAATCTGGAAATTATGATGACACATTTTTGTGGTTTCATCATTATGAAGATTTGGCTGGAATTGAACCTTGGCGGAATTATTTTTTGGAAATTACCTTGGATTTAGAATATCATATAGATATTTTGTCAATGAAATTAGTAGAAAACTACTTGTATATACATTGTGTCCATTATTTTGCTATTTATGATATCAGTGATTATGACAATATCCATAAAATAGTTTCGATAAGAGATGATGATATTTTGTATTTCACAGATGTGCTTTTTTATGAAAATTTCATGTTAGTGAGTCATGATCAGGGACTTCGTATTTATGATATCTCTGACATAAAAACACCTTTGTTGATCCATGAAGATGTGTTCAATTTGAGTTTAGCTCGATTTCCGACACATATCTATGAAGACAAATTGTTTGTCAATACGAGAAACTTTATTTTGACTATTGATTTAGTTAACAATTTCGAGAGAATAGCAAGGCACGGAGGTGATATACATCATGTCACAATGAGACAGGATTATGTGATAGAACATCTAAGAGATTTTTCGGAAATCAAGATTTATTCACTGCTTGATGATGATCCAGAGATTATTATACTTCAGACTGGATTTGAACCAACAGAGTATATTGTAAGAGACTTTGAAATAGTAGGTGACAACATATATATCGTAGCTCATGTAAATGTTTTCACAAGTTATCTTGATATTTATTCGCTCAGCAATCAAGATGTTTTATTTAGAAAATTACTCGACGAAGGGAATTCGCTCAGAGTATTTAATGACTTAATTATCATAACTCAACCTCGTGGTGGTTTAGTTGGATACCAGCATATTTACAAGTTTGTAGACAACGATTTATCATATATAGGAATGATAGTTGGAGATATAGGTAGGCGAACAGGCTATAGACATGATGATTATTTTATCACTAGGGAAGGTAACGCTATATCTTTTCACTCAAATTTAGACCCTTTTGATGTTCTATATAAAGAAACTAATTCTGCTTTTTCTATAAGGATTGTGAGTGAAATAAATGATAATCTAATAGGTTTTTCTGAAAACTTACCAGGTATAGTAAACATTTTCCAATATGAAGATGATTTTTCAGATTTTTGGAGAACTTCATATTTAAGTATCAGAGATAAAAATGCTGTGTTTTACAATGGATATATGACCATCAATGCTTGGGATATGAATACTTTGAGTGAGTTTTACAGTATTGAAAATGGGATTCCGATAAAAATAGGCGAGCTTGATGTGTTAAAAAATGTGTCTCATTCTTATATTTTTCCAGAAGAAAAAAAACTTATTACATATGGTTTGACCAGTATCCATGTATATGACATAGAGTTTACAGCTTCTGAGAACGATCCTTTAGATACACCGATATTGAGTTCTGAACTATATAGCAATTTTCCCAATCCTTTCAATCCTGAGACGACTATTCGATTTTTTATAATAGAGTCTGGTGATGTTGTATTGGATGTGTATAATATACGCGGACAAAGGGTGAGAAGACTCTTGGAAGAATACAAGGATAGAGGTGAATATAGTGTAGTATGGGATGGTCTGGATGAAAGTGGTCGTGAACTGAGTAGTGGTGTTTATCTATATAGAATGGAGACTGGAGGAGAAAAATTTGTAGGGAGGATGGTGCTATTGAAATAAATGATGATGTTAATGTTTTTTTACTTTTTTTGGGGGGTCATTTATTAAGGCTCCCACCAGAAATAATAATTGTCAAATCTTTAACTCGCATTCATAAATAGCCATAATCCGAAAAGTTATCTCGTAGCGATATAAGCTCTGTAGAAAGGAGTATAAGCACCATGTTGCATATTGTAGGAATGCTATAAT
This sequence comes from Candidatus Cloacimonadota bacterium, assembly GCA_009777575.1. Classification (GTDB taxonomy): domain Bacteria; phylum Cloacimonadota; class Cloacimonadia; order Cloacimonadales; family WRIO01; genus WRLO01. The sequence continues at coordinate 12,241 of WRLO01000011.1, read as the reverse complement.
ATGTGCCAATAGCTTGGTTGCATCCCTACGGGATGCGGTTTTGTGGTTATACATCATTTTCTACCGAGCTTCACATACCTAAAGGTATGTGTAAGGTAAAATTTTATTAATACACTTTTCGGAGTGGACTCCTAAAGGCATGTGTATAGTATGAAATTTTGTATTACACAGAAGACCTTGTAGATGGTTATTTTTTTGAAAGTGCTAGGATGACATCCTTGTTCGGCGGCACAGAAGTAGAATGGATCATAGCACCACTAGAGATTTTTGGGGTTAATGAAAACATGAAATTTGAACAGATTGAGGCGATATATGGACCAGGTACAAGAGACTCATATTTTATGGAACAGGCAGGTGGAAATATTTATACTCTCACTTATGAAGCTGAAAATCATACAGTTGAATTTACATCAAGCTCGGTAAACGGTGCCAATCCGACTATTCGCTGTTATAGGATAAATCTGCCCTCCCCGTGAAAAAGTCTGAGTTAAATAAGAAAAAAACTCAAAATCAAGGAGTAAATAAATGAAAAATAAGGTTTTATTTTTACTTGTAGTATTGGTGATAACAGTGATAGGGTACAATTATGGCTTAAGCAATGAAATTGTAGCCGAAATCTCCGATTTCCTAGTGGATGACCCAATTTTTGAAGATTGGTTAAAAAACAGCTATTTTGTATCAGAAAATGATTGGGAAGGTATGACATATAAAATCTCAATCCTGATTGATGGCGAAGAACATCGCAGAAATGTGAGTTTAAGGGAATACTTTGATATTTCTGAATTTAGTTTCATAGTCTCTACTACTCAGGAATGTTTTTTCCCAAAAGCTACACTAGCACAAGTGTATAAAATAGTAAACAAACCTAATATGGCTATGCAATATCTACGGGATGAGTTACCTCCATCAAATGCGCGATTTACTCATTTAGACGGATTACAATTTGTTACCTACGAGTATAAAGCAAAAAATAATCTGTATATTGAGTATATTTGGGAAGAGTCTGGTGGTGGCTTTTCTTTGGAAATCATAGAAGAGGATAATGGGACAAAATCTGTTTTTAGAATGTTTGTGCCATAAAGGGAGGAAAAAAATTATTCTTTACACATCCCGAAGGTGATGTGACTCTTAATCGGAAAATTTCTATTAAAAGATAATCACTTCGTGATATTTATAAGGAAAAATGATTTTATTAATACGTGGTTGAAGAAAAGGTTTTATGCATTTTCCATTTTCTCTATACCCTCTGTGTTAAAAAAATAAAAAAGGAGATTTAATGTTTTTAGCAAAATTATCAGTCAAGCGACCTGTTTTAGTAGCTATGCTCGTACTCGTATTTGTGGTATTTGGTGCACTCGCATATAACAATATACCAGTGAACCTTATGCCAGCACGGGAAATACCCTTTGTCAATATCACGACATCGTTCCCTGGTGCAGGCCCCATCGAAGTCGAACAGCAAGTAACCATCTTGATAGAAGATGCCGTATCAACACTCAGTGGTATTAGCTCAATTGAATCCTTTTCTCTTGACAATACTTCGATGATTACTGTTACCTTCACTCTTGGGACGGATATTAGAGTGGCTGCACAGCAAATCAGGGATAGGCTGGCAGGTATAGTAAACAATCTACCCACTGATGCTCGTGCCCCTGTAGTAGGAACATTTGATTTCAATATAGCCCCTGTGGTGAGATTGATTTTAAGCGGGGAAGAGGATTCCAGAGACCTTTTTCAATATGCAGACACTACTTTGCGAGATAGATTTAGTCAAATAAATGGTGTTGCTCTCGTCGATGTGAGCGGTGGTCAGGAAAGGGAGATACATGTCATTCTCGATATGCACGATGCTCACGCAAATATGGTTTCTCTGTCGCAAATCAGCCGCATTATAGCCGATAACAACCTCAATATGCCCTCCGGTAACCTTTCAGCTGGAAATAGGATTTTGTCCATCCGTATGGTCGGTCAAATAGATGATATTCATTCTATCGGAAACCTTGAAATCCCTACTCCCAATGGCAGTAGAAGGCTTTCAGATATAGCCAGAATCATCGACACAGGTGCAGAACTCACCACACGAACTATCTTTTTTGACAATACTACAGGTATGAGAGACGAAAATGTCATCAGGATAGATTTGATACCCAATACAGACGGAAATCCTATCCAAATAGCTGGAGCAGTGCATAGACAAATGAGAGGTATCAGAGCTGCAATGCCATCTGGGATGCACCTGTCTATAATAACTGACCGCTCTATCTTTATTGAAAGCTCTGTCAATGATACAATGGGAAATATATTCATGGGTGTCCTTTTGACAGGTCTATTATTATTTCTATTTTTAGGTGACATACGCTCTACTTTGATAGTAGCCATAGCGATGCCAATTTCTATCATCTCGACATTTTTGCTAATGGATGCAGCAAATTTTTCTTTAAATATGATGAGTTTGCTCGGTCTGGCTACTTCGGTGGGGATTTTGGTGATAAACTCTATCGTAGTCCTCGAAAACATTTTCCGCTACAAGGATATGGGTTATGGAAAAAAGGAATCTGCCGAAAAAGGAACTTCTGAAATCGCAGTGGCGGTTATGGCTTCTACACTCACAAATTTGGTAGTCTTTATACCCATAGCTAATATGGGTGGTAGGGTCGGTCCTTTGTTTACAGAGTTTGGTCTGACCGTAGCCTTTGCGACGATATTTTCACTACTCGTAGCTTTTACTTTGACACCGATGCTGGCATCCTTGATTTTGCCTGAAAAAACCTATTATGGCAGGATAGCGACCTTTGTCAATAGGGTGATGGGTTGGTTTGAAAAGGCTTATATCAAGACTCTCGAAGCTGTCATGAAAAATAAAATCAGAAGTGGTTTTTTGATGGGAGTGATGGCATTACTTTTTGTGTTTAGCTTATCTATTTACAACAAGATAGGACTTGAATTTATGCCACTTATGGACGAAGGTGACATCGACATCCTCGTAGAGCTTCCTATCGGCTACAATCTCGATGAGACGACATCTGTTATAGACGAAATCCAGAGAATTGTCGCTCTTAACCCCGAAGTTCTACATATCAATTCAAATATAGGCAATCTCGGTAGAGGTGATAGAGGTATGCACCTTGCTCGAACCAGTATAAAGCTTGTTGACCATGCAGAAAGAGAAATCACTACCCAACAGGTCGTAGATAAACTCATAAGAGATTTAGCTGATGTGCCAAATGCTAAAATCAGAGTCGAAGCACAGACCGCTATGCGTTTTGGTGGCGGTGGAAACTCGTTTACCATCAGACTCACAGGTCTCGAATCAGAGAGAATGATAGAAATTTCCTACGAAATCATGGATAGAATCAGAGACATACCCGGTCTGATAAATCTCGATACTACTACTAGACCCGGCAGACCAGAACTTGTCATCGAACCCAAAAGAGATCAGCTCGCTCTCACAGGAGTTACTGTCAGAGACATCGGTACAGGGGCAAGAGCTGCTGTGGAGGGCTTGATTTCTTCGCAATTTAAAGAGGTGAGTAATGAGTATAACATCAGGGTTACTCTCGATGAAGAGGCATACCGCACACCAGAAAGACTCAGAAATTTGACTATCATGACTCCGCAAGGTAGGTTTCAGATGTCGCAGCTTGCTGACATCCACTTTACAGAGGGGATAAACAGAATCATCCGTAGAGATAAAGCCAAAATGATCATGATTTCAGGGGGACCTGCGACAGGTATACCACTCGGCGACATAACTACAGAAGTAAATAACAGATTGCGAGGTTTGCAACTGCCAGACGGATATGCTGTTCGCCTCGGTGGTGGTGCAGAAATGATGTCCGAAGCTATGGATGAAATGATGAGAGCCTTTATGCTCGCTATCCTATTACTATATATGCTCCTTGCTGCTACTCTCGAAAGTCTAAAACAGCCTCTGCTTATTATGTCCACTATACCTTTGGCTTTGATTGGAGTGTTCTTTGTCCAATACATGACGGGCTTGACCATGAATGTCATGTCCATGATGGCTATCATCATGCTGATAGGTATCGTGGTTAATAACGCTATCATTATACTTGACTTTGCCAATATGCTCGTCAGAGAAGAGAAAAAGCCCTTAAAAGAGGCATTGCTGACCGCCTGTTCGGTAAAACTAAAAGCTATCTTGATGACCAATATCGCTATCATGCTCGCGATGTTACCGATGGCTCTGGGTATGGGAGACGCTGGACGGGAACTCCGCCAATCTATCGGGGTGGTGAGTATCGGGGGACTATTGATGTCCACTGTGCTGTCGCTGTATGTGATACCGGCATTGAGCTTTTTGACGGAGAGGAAGAAGGTTATTTAACACAGAGATTTTGAGTTTTTTTTTAACACAGAGTTTTTGAGAGAAGACACAGAGCACACAGAGAAAATTGATTTAATAAAATATTTTTTCCTTGCACGCATCGCTCGAGGTGTGTGAGGGGCAGGGTGGTGGTGGATTGCTATGTTTCTTTAGCACGAAAACGACCATAAATTGTAGGGGTAACCCTTGCGGTTAACCGTATTCAATATGCGGGCAACCGCAAGGGTTGCCCCTACGGTTTTCATGTCTGGTGGTGTCGGGAAAATCGACATGGATTGATTAAGAGATAACCACTTCGTGGTATTTCTGAGGAAATAAACATAAATATTTTTAATGTTTTTAATGTTTCCACTTGACAGAATGGATAAGAAAAATATTTTGGTTCTTTGGAGGACATTATGAAATTTTTTAATGATTTATCGAAAAACAAGAGCTTTGTAACTGTAAAAACCTTGTTATTGTTTTTATTGGTATCTTTGCTGGTCTTTTCGGTCAGTTGTTCAAATACATCAAAATCCATAGAACCGATTTCTAGTAGGCAAAATGATGTCGACATCACTGAAGCTCTCCCAAGGGCTATTGATGTAGCTTTCAATCGTGTGCCCAAAGATGCTATCATTGCTATCGTTCATGTCGCAGCTCCCAATCAAGCCTTGTATGATTTCTTAACTGGAGAAATTGAGCATATCCTTGTCCTAAACGGTTACGATGTTACCGATAGAAGACAACTCGACCAAATCAGAACAGAAAGAGATTTTCAGCTTAGCTGGGAAGTGGATGAAACTACTGCTGTCTCAATAGGTAGGTTTGTCGGAGCAGATGCCGTAATCACGGGAAGTGTAGATGGTGAGGGGTCATTGCAAAGACTCAGAATCAGAGTTCTTAATACAGAAACTGCTCGTGTGATAGGCACTGGCTCTGAACCTTTTGCTACTACACTCGCTTTGACAGAGACTCCAGAGGATTTGACAGCATCTCAGACTATAAATATTACCAGCTTTCCGAGTGGCGCTAATATTTATATCTACGACAGAAACAATAATATAGTCTTTCATGGGACTACACCTGCAGAAGCAAGTCTAAACACATTTTTGAATACAAATTATCTCGTAGTTTTCTCAAGAGAAGGCTATCAAAATTTTGAACAGAATATCAACAACATAGACAGGAGACTAGAACCCACCAGGGTCCACGCTACCTTGACCCAAGTCCCTGTCCAGTCTGAAGTCCAAACCACCCAAACCATAAACATCACCAGCAATCCATCTGATGCGAGCGTTTTGATCTACAATCAGGCTGGGAATGTGGTTTTTACAGGTAGGACACCAGCTAATACAAGTTTAAATACAATCGTGAATACATCATATCTTGTGATCATAAGTCGTGATGGATATGTGAATAATGAACAGACTATCAGAATAGTGAATGGCAGGCTAGAGAGGGATAGAGTGTCGGTGAGTCTAGAGAGGGTGCCTACACCACCTATTACGCAGACACCTCCACCCCCTACACAAACTACACCACCTGCGACAACACAATTGCCATCATCAGTGAGAGTAGGCGATATCATCACCTTTGGTAGATATCAATGGCGTGTCCTTGAAGTCCAGGAAAATCGTGTTTTGATAATCACACAGGACATTATAGAGAGACGAGAATATGATACAAGTAGGTTTGGCATCACTTGGGCAAATTGTAGCTTGCGAGCCTATTTAAATGGAGAGTTTTACAATTCATTTAATCCCACAGATAGAGCAAGAATAGTCCTGACCGATGTCCAAAATCCAAACAACCCAACTTATGGCACTGCTGGTGGAGTTACTACCAGAGATAGAATATTCCTTTTAAGCATTCAGGAAGCTCAGAGATATTTTAGTTCAAATTCTGATAGAATAGCTTTATTTAATGGACAAGCTTATTATTGGTGGTTGCGTTCGCCTGGTGACTATACTCATAACGCTAGTTATGTGGACCACGGTGGTCTCGTCAACCTGCTTGGTTACCGTATCGTCTACGGCCGTGTTGGGGTTCGCCCAGCATTGTGGCTCAGTCTGTAATCTGAAATCTTCAAATCTCCTCCCCTGCCCCCCACATTTATGGGGGGGGCAGGGGGGTAAAAGAAAATCTAAAATCAAGTAGCGTTAGAACACCGAATTTTTTTTTGAAAGGGAAAATATAGGAGAGCAAAATGAATTTAAACATAGTCCCCGATGTAGATTTGCTGGCAAAAGCTCAAATCAAGCTTAATAATCTCGGCATCGATGAAAACACGGTCATCAACAGAGTTTTGCAGAAAATATTAGAAGATGATTTAACGGAATTAGAGATTGTTAGTTTGTCAGAACCTACAGATAAAACAAAACTATCTCAAGAAAAGTCTGAAAAAAACAATAAGCTCAACGATATTCTGCAGCATGTAAAAGATTATTTTGCTCTACTACCCAAAGAAGAGATAGAAAAAAGACTAAAACTTGCAAAGACAAAGGGACCTACTTCCGAATCGATTGGTATATTTAAGGGTATGATTTGGATGTCCGATGATTTTGACGAACCTCTATTAGAGATGAAGGAATATATGTGATGGATTATTTATTAGATACACACACATTGATATGGGTTTTAGATGAAAATATCATTTCTTTTAAAGTTCCTCATGAGATTATTAAAAATCCCAAAATTCAGAAATCAGTCAGCATTGTTTCAATCTGGGAGATCATTATAAAGATCTCTATAAATAAACTAAATTTAAATTTTACTATAGACGATCTACTTGAGACCAATTATATCAAAGCTAAAAAGGAGCAAGTAGTGATAATAATATGTCTGCTGATGTCCACGATACTGTCGCAGTATGTGATACCAGCGCTGAGTTTTTTGACAGAGAGGAAGAAAGAAAATAATGACAGCACAATCACCTGATATTTTTTTGTTAAATAGAGTTAAACATGAGCTTTCAGCTATAGAAAATATAAACTCTTTTCTGGATATCTATTCATTGGGGTTTGAACCTGAGGCAGTTACAACAGCTTGTTGGCGTGGATACATTGCTACATATTCTATATATCGCAACAGACTTGTACTGAAGAAATTAGAGACTAACAATGGGAATAAAAAAGATTTTATTCCTCCCTTGTTAAATAGTAAAGAACCAATAGTTATATGTCCTTATGGTGACAATGAAGAATATAATTCTTGGAAAGATTATATTTATAACAATGTAAACTTGTTTATAAATTATACTGGTTCAATTCTAATCACTAAAGATTTTATTTGGAAGTTTTATGTTCACATGGGCTTTCAAAATCCGATATCTTACAACATAGTAAAGGAATTAACTTTTGAAGAAGGCTATTTATTAGCCACCAATGACCTTTCTGATATTGCGTCTTTATTACGAAAAGATAAAATCATTAATGCAAAAAACGAGATGAAAGAAAGAAATTTACTGAAATGGATTTATGAATGCTTTGATATTTCTTATGAAAATAAAGCCGAATTGTTTAAAAAATATGATAAATTAAGATAGGATATTGGACATAGTTAATAAAGTTTTATAAACCTAATTTTATTTACCACAGAGCCACCGCTTTGATGGTTGAACCATCAAAGCAGTAACTTCGTAGCAGCAATCTCCGATTGTCATAAAACACGATAAAATAAAGAATCATGTCAATCGGAGATTGACGCTACGATTTGAATTTATTGATAAGTAATATATAAAAAGTTTTTTTATTCAATGTTTTTCAGTATATAATCAAACTGCTTGACAAATAACTTTTAATTATTTTTTTGGTTCTAAAAGAATTAGATTTCAATTTGATAATTGAATTATGATAAGGAGTTAATCTATATGGAGCTTAATATACCGCTCAAGTATCAAAAGGATATAGAAACTGCCGTCGATTTTCTAAAAAGTGAAGGCTGTCAGTCAGTTTATCTTTTTGGTTCGTTAGTAACTGGCGATATTCATGATAGTTCAGACATAGACATTGGGATAAAGGGTTTACCAGTTGGCAATTTTATCAGAGTATATGCCAAATTAGACAACAAAGTAGTAAATGATGTAGACTTAGTTGATTTTGATGCTCAAGATAAGTTTTTTGAGCTTCTAAATTCAATAGGAGAGGTAGTAAAAATTGGATAAGATTACCATAAAAAATTGCATTTATAAATTTACTCTTGACAAAAAAACTGCCTTAATTATTTTGGTTTTATTAATAGATAAAGGAGCATTTTTATGGAAAACATGAATATAAACATAGTTCCCGATGTAGATTTGATGGTTAAAGCTCAAATCAAGTTACACGAAAAAGGGCTTGATTTAAGCACAGAATTAAACAAATATTTACAAAGTATTATAGAAGATGACACTAAAGAGAAAAATGAGGTGTTTACTAAAAAAAACACTAATGAAGAGAAAGGCAATCTGCGTTCAGCTCTTATGGGAAAATATAAAGGTAAAATATGGATGGCTGATGACTTTGATGAGCCACTTGAAGATATGAGAGAGTATATGGAATGAAATATTTGCTTGATACTCATACTTTATTATGGTTTGTAGAAAACAATGAAACAATTCCTCAAAAAATAAAAGATATCATAATTACTAATGATAATGAAATTTATGTTTCCGTTATTTCACTTTTTGAGATAGCGATAAAAATAAACATAAATAAGCTAAAATTGGATTTTTCACTAGATGATTTGTTTTTCGATATTCGACAACAAGGGTTTGAAATCATAAGTATATATGACAAACATTTATATAAGTATATCTCACTTCCTCTGATTCATCGAGACCCTTTTGACAGACTTCTCATTGCCACCGCTATCTCTGAAAACATGAAATTTATCACATCTGACAAAGAAAATCAGCTTTATGATGTGGAGTGGGTGTGGGATGGGTAAAATAGATAATTGATAATGGATAATGGAAAATAGGCATTATACCTTGAAATACAACGAAGTTGTTATCTTTTAACTCTCTGTGTTCTCAATCTCTGTGTATCTCTGTGTCTCTGTGGTGAAAAAAATTCTGTTTGACAAAATGGATAAGAAAAATATTTTGGTATAAAACAATTTAAAGGAGAAATTGATATGGCAGACATGCAAATGAACATAATGGCTGATAAAGAGCTTGTAACAGAAGCTCAAATCATGTTAAAAGAAAGGGGACTTGATTTAAAAATAGCTTTCGATAGTTTTTTAAAAGATATTATTGAAATGAAAAGCAAAAATACCAATATTTCACCTAATAATAACCAAAAGACAAATATTGACCAATTACTCGAATGTGCTGGGATGTTTGATGACGAAACCACAAAAGAGATTTTGAGTGCTATTGAGGATTGTAAAAAAATTGATTTAGAGGCTTGGAATGAAGTATTTGATTGATATTCTCCCAAAACCCTAATTATCCCTCTTCCCACTCCCATCAAACACCATTTTAAATGTTTTAAAAGATTCTACTTGACAAAAAAACTGCCTTAAATATTTTGGTTTTGAAGATGATTAAAGGAGCATATATATGGAAAATATGAATTTAAACATTGTCCCCGATGTAGACTTGATGGCAAAAGCTCAAATCAAGCTACACGAAAAGGGACTTGATTTAACCACAGAAATTAACAAATATTTAAAAACTATTATTGACGATTTCACCGAAGAAAAAGCAGAAAACAAAAATCAACCTGAAATAAAACTACTTCGGTTTGAAGATATGCCCCCTGAAGAGCGGGAAAGAAGACTAAAAATCATCAATAAAAAGGGACCACTTTCTGAAGCAATGGGAGTTTTAAAGGGGATGATTTGGATGGCAGATGATTTTGACGAGCCTCTTGAATGTATGAAGGATTATATGCCATGAAATACTTATTTGACACTCATTTATTGATTTGGTATTTTGATGATTTTAACAAAATACCTAAAAAAATAAGAGAAATAATACACAATGAAAACAATACAAAACATATCAGTGTTTTTTCTATTGTAGAAATCGTCATAAAGCTTAGTGCAAAAAAATTAACTCTCAACATCAGCATAGATGAGTTATATAAGCTAATAAAAAATAGCGGTTTTATCTTAATACCAATCAAACAAAAGCACTTAACCGCAAATCTCGACCTACCCTTGATCCACGGCGACCCTTTTGACAGACTCCTCATTGCCACAGCTATCTCTGAAAACATGAAATTTATCACATCTGATAAAGAAAATCAGCAATATGATGTGGAATGGGTGTGGGATAAGTAAAATAGAGAAAGGATAATGGATAATGGGTATTATACCTTAAAATACCACGAAGCCGCCACTACCCAAGGGTCGAACCATCGTGGCGGTAACTAGATTTGTAGGGAACGGATTTATCCGTTCCGAAAAAATTGTATCAAGGACAAAACTGAACGGATAAATGCTTTCTATACAAATCAAGTATCAGATAAATTGTTATATATTAATAGAAAACGATAAACCTTACCCCTTTCCCACTCCTATCAAACACCATTTTTAAATGTTTTTTTAATGTTCCCCTTGACAAAAAAACTACCTTAAATATTTTGGTTTCATTAGTTGTTATAGGAGCATATATATGGAAAATATGAATTTAAACATAGTTCCCGATGTAGATTTGATGGCAAAAGCTCAAATCAAGCTACACGAAAATGGATTTGATTTAAATGCCGCTTTCAACGGTTTTTTACTAAAAATAGTGAATGAAGAAATATCAATAGAAGAGCTAAAAAAAATAGCAAAACCAGTTAAACTAAAGAGACCAAGAGCAGAATCTTTGGGTATCTTTGAAGGTAAAATATGGATGGCTGATGACTTTGATGAACCGCTTGAAGATATGAAAGAGTATATGGAATGAATTATTTACTTGATACTCATACCTTGATTTGGTTTTTGGAAAACAATCCGATTTTACCTGATATAGTAAGGAACAACATCAGAAATCCAAAAAATAATGTTTTTGTTAGTATGATTTCCTTATGGGAAATAATCATCAAAATCAATATCGAAAAATTAAAACTTCATTTCGATTTTGACGAACTATTTGATGCAATAGAAACCTTTAGTTATGAAATATTACCACTAAAAAAGGAGCATTTAAGAGTTTATTTACCACTTCCTCTTACTCATAGAGACCCTTTTGATAGACTTTTAATTTCCATAGCAAAATGCGAAAATTTAAAAATCATTACAAAAGATGAGAAAATAAGAAATTATGATGTGGAGTGGGTGTGGGATAAGTAAAATAAAGAATGGGAAATGGATAATGGATAATGGGTATTATACCTTAACATACAACGAAGTTGTTATCTCTTAATAAAAAACGATGTTCCTCTACCCCCTATCCCCTCACACACCGCTTGCGGTGTGTGAGAGGATAGGGGAGGAAAGTTACCGCTACAATGGTTCGACCTCCTCAGTTTACTGAGGTTTCGTTTTTAAGAATTAGAAAAAAAATATTTGTATATACAATCCTTGATTTTAAAGGCATTTTAGACATTACTAAAAAAAGATTAAATATTTTTACCTAGAATTTCAAAAAAATACTTGACTTTTTAAGGTCATTAAAATAATTTGTTCAAAAGAATAAAAAATCCAAAGAGGGTGTAATATGAGTTTAGAGAAAATATTGGAAACAAACGATTTTGGCAAAATCGATTTAATGTATCAAATTACGCATTCTGAAGGCACTTTGCAAAAAAGGTCTTCGATGTATCCTTTGACCGAGTTCTGCCCACCATTGCCTCTCTATGCTTTAAATAATAATATGTTTACCCCCCCCCCCCCCCCCCCCCCCCCCCCCCAAAAAAAAAAAAAAAAAAAAAAAACACTAAATTTTTTTTTTTTTGTATAAATAGTTACACTACCCCTCTAAAAAAACAAATA
>WRLO01000010.1 GCA_009777575.1 Candidatus Cloacimonadota bacterium | reverse complement strand
AGACAAAGAATATTTTTTTTTTCTTTAAAAAAAAGACGTCTCCCCCCCCCCCCCCCCCCCCCCGATTTTTTTCCGCTAAAATTAAGCAAAAACCCATACTACTTAAACCAAGACATCTCTTTTGTGAGAAAATTAGACTCTCGCAAAAGAGATGTCTTTTTTTTATGCAAAAAATATCCAGAGGTAAAAAATGATTGATTACACAAAATACCGTTTTGAGGAAGAGACTGTTTTAGTGAAAGTTTTAGAAGAAGATTTTGCTTTCAGGACATATTATGACATTTTTGACAATGAGGAAGGTTTGAAAAATGTGGTAAATTCTTTACTAGCAAATGGAGTGAAGCTAAACCATGTAATAGCACCCAGACTTTATGAGATTTGTAACAAAGTAAAAGAAGTTTTGCATTTTAAAGAAGACATTGATTTCTATATCACTTCTTCTGTCAATTTCAATGCTTATTCGATCAATGGTTTCGGATATGTTCCGCATATGATTTGTTTTACTTCAGCATTGGTCGAAAAATTTACCAATGAAGAACTAACCTTTGTTATAGGGCATGAGATAGGGCATTTGATCTTTATGCATAGTCAGTTAAATGTTGTCAGATTTCTTTTGTCAAATTCAGAATCAAAGAAAATTCCAGCACAAATAATCAATACCTTTGCTAGATGGAGCAAATATGCAGAGATAAGCTCTGACAGGATGGGCTTCCTTGCTCAACCAAATCTGGAAATTATAGGCAAAGTTTTTTTCAAATTTGCCAGCGGTTTATCAGAAGAACATTTAAACTTCAATATCAAGGAATACATGAAACAACTTGAGAAGATTAAGGACATGCCACGCAACGAATTTTATTCATCACATCCAAATAATTTAGTAAGATTGAAATGCCTTGAACTCTTCTCAAAATCTGAGCTATATAGTGAATGCCAAGATACTCCAATGCTTTTGACTGATTTACAAAAAGAAATGTACGAAGTTTTGAACCTACTTGAATACCACCCAAGAAATGATGATCAAAAAAACGCTGTTGAATTTTTGGCAGCTGTAGGTCTCTATATAGCAGGCTCAGATAAGTCTATTCATTCTGGCGAGATGGAAATTTTATACGAATATATAGCCAGATATACTTCACAACCAGAAATGTATCTGAGATTTAAAGATTTTCAAGAAGTCATAGAAAGAAAAAATACAATCTGTGAACACTATTCACAAACCAAAAATGACTTTAAATATTACCTATGCGAACAGATGGCTTTTCTCGCAATCATAGATGGCAGACTGGATGAACACGAAAAAGCAGTCTTGTTTGAAATAGCCGAAAGATTGCACATAGAAGAAGATAGAATAAAACACATCATCCTCGATGTGAGTAGATATATTCAACCCGTAGGAAATAAACCGAAATTCCAGTTGGATGGTAATTTCTTTAGGGATGAATGAGAAAATATACGGAGGAAAAAACATGGCAACATGGAATGAAGTAAAAAATGTTTTACATCAAAAATTTAACGCAGTAGCTAAAAATGATAGTCTTTTACAAATCAGATTGCTATTACCAAATAATAGATTACAAGATGTTTTTATTCATCTTCAGAAAACCCTTTCTACTACGAAATATGATGACAATTGGATACAATTCTATTCGCCAATAGGAGTGATTCCAGAAAAATTACTTAATCCTGTTCTTGAATTGCTTTCTGAGAAGAATATTTTTGGCGAATTAGTTTTAGATAATGGAATACACTGTATCAGACACAGTGTATCACTTGCTGATATTTCAACAGAACATTATTTATTTGAAATGCAATTAATTGGAATGTTAGCAGATAATATTGAAAAAGAATTTCTTGGTGTAGATAAGAGATAATATAATAATAAAACAAAAAGGAGAGAATTATGGCAACATGGCTTCAAGTCAAAGAAAGATTATCACAGCAATGGAATATTATTGAACCTGCTGAAAACATTGTGAGAATAAGTTTTAACACGTCAGGAGATAGAAAACAACAAATTATCATTGAAAATGTACAAGATGCTTTCGGAAATCACTGGGTGCAATTCTATTCATATATAGGAATGTTACCAGAAAACAAAATAAATCAAGTGCTTGCAAAAATTAACAGTACTGTAGTTTGTGGTGGTTTGGTTAAAAGTAAAATTCATGAATACCACTATCTCAGGCAAACCTTAAACATATCAGAAATTTCAATTGAAAGAGTGATGGGTTTGATATTAACAATAATTTCTTTTGCTGATGACCTTGAAAAACAATTCATTGGGAGTGATATCTGTTGATGAAAATAAATTATGTCTTTTATCTGGAGGATAAAAAGGAATGAAAAAGAATGTCTCATTTTTATTTTTGTTTTTAGTATTTAACATATTTTCTTTGTGTTTGAATGCACAGACACAAGTATCAAACCAACCGAGTAGAGTTATTCATCTTGTATATGATGACTCTGGGAGCATGATATTCAATGATAGAATACCGGGTCGTTATTACGGACGATGGGCACATGCGAGATATGCAATGGAAGTGTTTATTTCTAAAATGGAAAAAGATGACTTGTTGCGTATATATTTTATGGAAGATTTTTTTGTATCAGGTCAACCACGCGATGGATTGATACGAGAAGACCAAATAAATGAAACTGTTTCAGCAACTTTGGAATCCATGTTAGCTGGAAATAGAAGAGGTCGCGATCCCATGCTCATACAAGGGTCTGAAGATTCAGCTGTTCGCATAGGTCAATTTAGGAATAGAGTTACATATTCAGCAGGCACTCCATTTGATCCTGTATTGATGGCTTATGCTGATCTTTTGAATCAATCAGCGGATCAAAGATGGTTGATTGTTTTTACTGATGGACATTTCAACCAAATAGCTGGTTTAAATTTTAATGAAACAGAAGAACATAGGAGAGTTGATGTCGAGAGAATATATAGAAGATTTGTCAGCGATAATCCCGATATTAAAATAATACATTTTGCTATGGGAACTTATGCTGCCGAAGTTCGTGAAGCCATGAACAGATATTTTCATAAAGCAGAAAATGATGATGAAATATTGCGTGAGGTAAACGAATTTGGCAAAAGGGTTTTCAATAGAAATGCACTTAGCTTTGCAAGGGAAGGTAATCAATACAAATTTGACATAGAAATACCAATGCAGGAACTTGTTGTATTTGCCCAAGGTAGAAATGTTGTAATACAGAGCATGATTAGAGGTTCAGAAACAATAAATTGGATAGATGCTCCAGTGACGGTGAGATACAATCCAGAATTTTTCCCTGCAAATAGACAACGTCCCCCAAGGTTAGAACGTCCCACCAATGTCATAAGACCAACACTTTTGGGTTCTTTACTTACTTATCGAAATATACCTGCTGGCGAATATACGATAAACATTGAGGGCTCACCAGAAAATGTTGAAATATTTTATAGACCTGCATTAATGCTTGATATTAAGGTTTCTCAAGATCATAACCTTTTCTTCAATAGGGAAATAAATTTTGATGATTTAGTAAATGATTTTCCTCATGGAACATATTCCTTTGATGTCAAACTTGTGCCAATAGACACTGAAATAGAAATATCCGAAAATGCTTTATACGCACTGATAGGCGATGCTGATATCATTATAACTTATAAAAACCCAGAAGGTGATTTTTCAAATCATCGTTCAGGAGATTCTATTGATATTATGGCAGGTGACTTTGATATCAGAGTTACAGCATCATTTCTCGGGATAAATCATGTCGAAAAAAGAATTACTGGGGTCTCAAGGGAATGGGGTATAGGAGATTATGCAAAAAACTGGGGAATAGTGTTTATCGTTTTATTGGTAATTCTGATTATTTTTATCAATAAAATACGAAATGTCAGTCGAAAAAAATTTCCAAGTAAATATAGTGGTAATAACTACATTATAGAAAAAATTGATGGCTCAAAAGAAAAACCATCTAAAAGACCATTTGAATTCAGGTTTACAGACAGAAAAGGAGCTTGTGAAAAAGGAACTCTCAAAATCAGTACCAATGCCAGGTTACCACGAGTGGAATTAGAAGCTTTAGGTGGAGGTAGGATGCGAATATTAAACCCTGACAGATTTACTAATGCTAGACTGAGGGAATATGGTATAGAGAGCATTAAATTTGGAGCATCAACAATAGAAAACTTGGAAAGAACAAATTATGAAATAAACTGTAGTGTTGTTTTCACAACAGTATTTAAAAACAATGATGATAAAGTCACTACAAATACTTTACAAATAAGATAAAGGAGGGTTTATCATGACTCGTACATTGATAATAGGATTGGGCGGGATAGGATCAGAAATCCTTATAAAACTTGCTCAAATGGCTACAGACGACTCGTATAAAAAAACTACGAGGTTTATTGCTTTTGATACAGATAAATTGTTGCATCAAATTTTGAGTATTAACTCAAAAACTGGAAAAGGTCAGAGCATAGGTTCAATTTTGATGGCATCAGGAAAAACTGTTGCTGAATGTTTAGACGGTTTGTTGGAAAAAAATGAAGATGAAAAAATTTTATTTCCCAATGTTAAACATTTATATGAAAAACTTATACTTGAAGGAGCGGGACAAGTTCGTGCTATATCATACTTAGCTTTCTTAGATACATTGGTAAATAGTACAGAGCTTGGACTTATACATAAGGCAATCGATGATTTGCTTAAAAAAGATGCTGATACTACAACCCAAACAGTAGAAGTTTATTTGATATGTTCTATAGCTGGTGGAACTGGTGCTGGATTAGTTTTGCCACTAGCAATGTATCTACAGGATTATTTTAGGTTGAACATGGGTCTTAGTGCAAAAAGTAGTAACATTTATGGTGTTTTTGTTTTACCTGAGATAATAGAAGGTCTCTTAAAGAAAAAAGAAGATAAGGACAGAACAAAAATTAATGCTTACGCTACACTTAGAGAAATTAATGCTTTTACTTTGAAAGGCAAAGGACATTTATCACAGCAACAAAGCGATAGGTTACAATTATACTTACCAGATGATAAAGGGGTGTTAAAAGAGATGAAGTATACCCCGTTTAAATGGTGTTATCTGTTTGACAAAGAAAATATTGATGGCACTTTTTTAAGCAATGCAGAACAATACAAGAATCACATAGCTACATGTCTTTATAACAAGATTCTATCGCCTATGGGGCGAAAAGCGGCATCTGGAGCCGACAACAGTGCAACAGCTCACGCGAGTAACAATCAAGGAGTAAATTGTTATGTTGGGCTCGGCTCATCTGAAATAAATTATCCTAAGAATGATGTGTATAGATATGTCTCTTTAAAATGGGCACAAGAAATCTTAGAAAATGAATGGACTATGTTTGATAAAAAGTATTATCAAGCAGTAGATGAGCTTGCAAAATCAAAAGATAAAAAGAAAACACCACCAGACCAAGGTGAACTATATATTGAGAGTGTAGATGAAATAGTAAAAAGAAATACTTTCGCTGAAGAAATCCAAAGAGCATCTCAATTATACGATTCTGAAGGAACTTTACTACCTGGTTCAAGATATGAAAAATATTTTGAAAGTGTAAAAAACTATATAGCTACTAATGCTGGTAGTTTTGAAAAAACTGAAGATAAAAATGTCGTAGAAAACAATTTACCTACCCTTATAGAACAAAGAGATAGCGTAACACTAAAACTTGACCCAAATTTGTTTGTCGATACTCACAAGGCACTCATTTCATACAAAAACTTTGTGATTAAAAATATAGAGAAGACGGGAATTAAGTTAGCAAATGAACTTTTCCCAGATGTAGAAGATATGGATGATGACCTTTGGTTTGATAGCATCATGTTGGAAAACTTCTTAAAAGACAATGAAGGGATCATAATGCATCCAAATTCAAAGAGATATTTTTTATATCATGCATTGGAAGTTTTCAAATCAGAAAAAATCAGATTTGAAAACAGGATAAAAGAAATACCAGAACATCTCTTCAAGATGGTTGATCATATGATGGACGACTTTCTAGGAAAAGCAACAGATGATATAGAAAATGCTATACATGTGGCAGAACATGATTCAAAAGTGAAATATATTTTAGGACGTCCTCTTGGTAAACTCTATATGCCAGGATTTGTAGATGAAATGCAAAAAGCAAAGGAAGAAATAGATGAATATC
This sequence comes from Candidatus Cloacimonadota bacterium, assembly GCA_009777575.1. Classification (GTDB taxonomy): domain Bacteria; phylum Cloacimonadota; class Cloacimonadia; order Cloacimonadales; family WRIO01; genus WRLO01. The sequence goes on along the minus strand of WRLO01000010.1, from coordinate 55,318 downwards.
TAATAAACGCTGTGACTGTTGAAGTACTAGAAAGAGGTTTAAACCGTCTCAATGAATTAAGTAAATCTTACGAGACTTTCTATCTTACATTTAAAACTCAAGTAGCCAATATAGAAAGCAATATAGTGGCGTTAGAGAAAAAATACACAGATGAGACAGGAGTAGCTGTTCTTAATATTTGTGCCTCAAAACAGTGTCTGCAAGAATTAGCAAAAAAGACACCTATACCAGCTACCATTGATGAGGAAACGAGTGCTTTGTTTAAAAAAATATACAATCAAGTTAAACTTTTTTCAGGTAAATCTGGTAGTCATGTGCCTGATGAAGACAGGATAAATGCAAGAGAATTTTTTGATAGTGTCCTTGAAAATGATATTGTTGGCTTCTTTGTAAATATTGTTAGGAAACACTCAAATACACTTGATATGGATGTTTTTGAAGCAATGAAAAAAGAAGCAGAATTAAAAGGGATCACAGATGATAATGTATATATGATGGAGCTAGTAAATAAAGCAAAAAGCCTAGCTAGTCCTTATATATCTACTCGTGAAGCATCAGCTAGGGGTAGATTAGAATATACCTGTTCTTTCGATCCCACACTATACACTGGGTGGAAGCAAGCATTTATTGATGAGCATCTTGAGAATTATGATAAAAATGCTACAGCAGATTCTTTGACAGGAAAAGAAAAAATCCTTTTCTTTAGATATATTTACAATTTATCTCCTTCAAAATTGGTCAAGTTTGCAGCTCCTTCTGGTGGTAAGGCAGATATAAATTCAGGTCTATACTATAATCTTTATCAAGATTATATCCAGACATCAAATGACAAATTATTTGTAACACCTCATATGAGAAGCAATTGGCATAGTATCTCTGTAATGACTGATCTTGCTGGAACAGGTGGAGGACCAATTCAGGCTTATGAAGCACTTATTAAAGGTTTGATATTTAACCATATCCGTTTTAATAAGGATTTAAACTGTTATGAAATCTATATAGAAAAATTACAACCTGAAAGATCAGGCAAAAAATTGTATGAAGTCATTGAGACTTTAAACACTAACCAACAGCTACTTGACAGATTAATCTCTCAAACTAAGAATAGTTTAGAAAAAGATTTTGAAGAAGGCATAGTATACAGCAAGGGAAAACTTTCGTTAGGTTTAGAAAACTTTAAGTTACTTGAGGTTTTTCCAAAACGTAAAACGAGTATTTTCGAAATAGCTACTCTTTACCGATTTAGTACTCCTGAAGCTAAATTTGATAGAGATACTATTCCATCTTTGATAGAACATATACTTGATATTATCAACTCAGGTCTTGGTTCTTACTACATGGAAGAGATAAAACGTTTTTCAAAACTCAAAGAAATAGTTAATGAACAACTTGATACTTTATTTACTGGAGCTGGACAATACTCAAGAGATAAGGAAAGAGAGTTTAAGATGAGTGAATATGTGTCTAACATCTGTGACAAAGTGATAGAATACATGAGAGATAAAACCACATGGGAAATAGCATCTGAAATAGAAGAGAAAATAAGGCAAAGAAATAAAAGAACAGAAGCGACAGTGATGACCGAGGATGAAGAATGAAATATGCCCTAGTGGCTTAATGAACCCAAAGCGTTGGCATATATAGTAGTGTATGTCAGCGTTTTGGGAAATAAAGGGAGATATAATGCATACTATAATTATAACAGACAAAAAAATGTCTATATTAATAGATGATTATATTCATCTATTTTCATTTTATAAAAATAAAAATGCTATCTCAATTTTCAACTGGGATGAGACAGGAGATGGCATTGAAAATTCTGTGCCAGGTTTATATGAGGAAATAAGGGGTCATGAAGAATGGCGAGCAATAATTCTTTGCAATGAAAAAAACACCGCATTTCCTAATAACCCGTTTCGTTTTAGTGAAAGCCAAGATACTGAAAAAAAAACATCATTAATGTATTTGTCAGAGAAGCTTTATGAAACTCACCACGCTTCAGAAGTATTACTATATTTAATGATAAATAAGTCCGATAAAAAAGCTAAAGTTCAAGATCCAGTAGGAAATTTATATTCATATGGATGCAAATTTTTATACTATACTCTAAACTCAGATTCTTATAAATCATTTAGCGCAGACACCTATTTGGAGAAAGCTGATATATGGTTGTATTTTTTGTCAACACTTACAATTGCCTTAAGCGATATACAACCAGCCAATTTACATCGTACTAGAGTATACGATGCTTATATAACAACAAATAGGAATAAAGAAAAACTACAAAGTGTTTATCAGAAGTATATAAGTAAGTTAATCACTATTGATAATCAAATAAAAATATTTTTAGCAAATGAAGAAAGCCAGCAAACTCAAAAAGGAAAAGAGAGAAATTTGATAGAATATTCTGAAATGACAGAAGAGTTGGATATGGATTTAGAAGAAAAAATAGAAAAAACAGCCAAGCTAACTAGAGATGAAACAAACACTTTTTTAAATGAGCATGAGCATTCTGAATGGTCAACAACTCAAACCAAAAAGGTAAATGAAACAATCCAGACATTGGCTAATGAACTTATCTATTCTCGAATAGGTTTAGAAGCAGATCAGACATTGCTTGAAGCAGAGCAAGAGATTGTATTAGAGGGTAAAGAGAGTGAATATGATCGTAATGAAGTTGATTATAGTTTAGGTTTATTGATCAAAGGATCTACAATTGCTTTTAGTCTTTGTTTTTTTACCTATCTTTTTACTTTTTTATTCATGCGTGGCAGCCTTTTTCAGCTTATTTTCGCTACTAGTATAGGAGTTTTTTCAGTTGGATTCTTGATATATATAAGTAATTTTCATAAGAAAAATATTTTAAACTCATTGGAATCATCGATAAAAACAATAGTTTTTAAAAAACCTAAACGAGTAAAGTATGAGGAAGGGACACTTTCTTTTAACAAATATTTTTCTAAAGTAAGAAATTATATGTATCATAAGGCTATTATAAAGAATCTTGAACAAAGACATGAAAAAAATAGAGACAAAAAAAAATCCTTTATAATAAATCAACATTTTCTTAAAGAAGAGATTGATAGAACAAGAAAACTTCATGCGGCTTTAAATATAAGACTCAGAGAAGAAATTAATCCACTTGATAATCTCGAGAAAATAGATGATTTTATTAAAAAATCATTAAAAGATGATTTTTATACATTTTCAAAAGATGATATTGGTGAAAAAATTCCTCTTGATCAAACGGGTCAAGAGTGTAACGCACCTTATAGTTTTATAGAAAGCATTCATCTAAAGTATTAAATTTGGGGGTAATAATGAATGATATATTACAGTTTGTAACTGCAAACAATCTCTTATTTTTAGCCATATCATTAGTTTTTTTATGGCTCATAGTTAAGATTATTAAGCTCTTTGCATACATTTTGAGAAAAATAAAATTTTTATATTTTATTTTGATTTTAATAGGTTTTTATATCATAAATCGATATATTCCTCAATATGCAATGAACCTTGTTGCCTGTGGAATTTTTCTATGGTGTTTGTTAGATATAACGAGTGAAAAACTCAATCTTTCAAAGTCTCAACGGTATCAACAATCGATAATGCCATTTACAGCATTACTTTACTTTTTGTTAATAGTCTTTGCATACATTAAATTATACAATTGGTTGATTATAAAGCTATCAGGGTGGTATAGTTTGATTTCAAGACTTTATTCAGAATACATACCAATGATGACTCAAGAGACAATATCTACTTTTTATACATGGTTACTTGGTCACTTGAAATTTTTACAGGTAATGGATTTAGAGAAGTGGGGATATTATACTATTAATATTTTTATCATACTTTTCTTTATAGGGTTCAAGCGGATTTTCATGAAAAATTTACCAAAGCTTGATTCTATGTGGATTAATAGTGCTTACCATCCTATAAACCTTTTCGGTTTCTATGAATATGACGGAACAGAAGATTCATTTGTATTAGCAAAAAAATATGAGCATGCGAGTGATTTGCTAAAAAAAGTCTTTTGGTGGGCTATCGGTATATCTATTGCTATTATGGTTTATACTAAGATACGACCATTGTCTTATATACTCAATGTAAGCATATTCCCTGTGTTTGGTTTACTGATTATAGGAGAGTTGTTGAATTTTCTATCAGGAAATAAAGGAGAACCTCACCATGATCCCATAGGAGTTGAAGAAGAAGATACTTATATAGATTTAAGTGAAGATTCTAAATCTCAGATTATCTATAATTTTCGGAAAATTTATCCTATATTGAAAAAAGGGATTAACGACCCCAATCGAGTTCTTGCGGAGACAGTTATATCAAGCTCTTTTAGCACCTCTATTTTTGAGCATTTAGAAAAACTCGAAAATAGTGAGTGTAAAACAGAACAAGCTATAGGCAAATTTTTTACCAAACTTAAAGAAAAAGGTGAACAAATAAATACTGAGCTTGTTCAAATAACAATTGATATGATTAAGAAAAGAGAATCAGTTCTTATAAATTCTCCTTTTTACAAAGATCTAGATAACTATATAGTCATACCTATTATGCTTGAATTAATGGCATATAATAAGGTTTTAATAATAGCTGGACGTGACAATACAGCCGACGATGTGAAAGTATGGATAGATAATGCAATTGAAAAATTTTCTGGCACAAAAACTCTTTGGAAAAGTAGTAAAATTACCAAAAGAGATCCTGAGTATGACATTGGTATTCTTAGCTTTACTGATATATACAACAGACAAATACTAGCTAATAAAAAAGAATTTCTTAAACAAGTCAGTATTGTTTTGCTTATCGAGCCTTCGCATATGATATCAACAGGACAAATAGGTCTTACCATTATCGTTGATCATTTAGATAGAGAAAATGTGATATATTGTGCTTGTGATAGAGAAAGTAAGGATCTCAATGATGTTTTGAGAATGATATTGAAAGAAAAAAAAGACTATATAAATGAAGTTAACTATGATACCTCCTCCCAAGCAATATGCTATATCATGAACTGGGATGCGGCTAGAGATAAACCAATTCAACATTCAATTGATGATCTAAAGCATGTCCCCAAGGAATTAAGTATGGATGTTTTATTGTCGCTAATAGCTTTAAAAAATGATGTTCCTATTTCTATTTGGTTAAGTAGCACAAATTTCCCTGCTATTGACATAAAGAATAAGAATAAGAAAATACTTAGTGGTTATCTTGGAGTAAATGATACAGAACTCGATAAAAAAATAGATGTCAAAAAGAATCTCTGGGATTTAGGTATCTCAGATGCTGCCTTTATCACAGTTGAAGATGAAATAAATAATATCTTTGAAACATCAAGGTTGTTCGGTACTAGAGCTCAAAACATTTGCTTTATTAATACTGTTAGTGATAACTATCTCTTAAGAGATTATATTGCGGATAATCCTCATATTTTTGCCAAACTTCCTGATACAATTCCTTTTATAACTTCAAATTATCGTAGAACAGAAAGAAACATCATAGTTGAATTATTATTAAGGATGCTTGATGAAGGAATAAAAGAGTGTGATTTACAAGAAAAATTTACCGAAGAAAGCATTGAGATTACAGGGTTCTCAGAAGAAGAGAGACAGATTGTACCTGCGTGTATCTCTAATAAAGATGTTTATCTAAAACTTGTTTCTTTGATTAAAAAATATTTCCTATTAAATGAAGATATAGAATTTGCGATTGAGTCTAAATACGATGTCATTGATCTTCCAGATGCTGAAACAAAAGTTGTAAATACTACATACATAAAACTAAACGGTGATACTGAACTCGGGAAATATGCTAACAAATTCCTTTTCACGGAGATTATTCTACCGAATAAAAAAGAACATCCAATAACTTTGCTAAGAAATCAAGTTTCTCAAAAATATTTACCTAAGCAGTATTTCTCTTACGATGGACAGTATTACAGAATACATACTGTAACAGAGAAAAATATAATTACAGATGCTACAAGTAGCTTTAGTAATGATATTTATTATTATCGACAAATACGAGAATATTGTCTCTCAAATTTTGAAATAGATCAATCTTATATGGCAAGATCCAAAGGTATAGATATTACCAGAGGAGTCTGTGATGAAGTGAAAGTAGAAACAAAAGGATTTTTTGAACAAAAATCGAGGAATAACTTAGATATTTTTCCTAATATGCCAGTATTACCAGATAATGTTAGATATCGAACCTATTTGAAAAAGAATGTAATGTGTCTAAAACTAAAAGAAAACAAAGACTCGAGGTCATTGTTTACCTTAGCTGTATTACTCAATGAATTGATTGTTTCTGTATTCCCAGAAAATTACCACTATATATCAATTATGATTGGTAGTAATAAACATGAAACTAATATTTCTATGCTTTTACATTCCATGAATCTAGATGGTTTCGATGAGAATGCTATATATATTATAGAGGACTCAGAAATTGATTTAGGTTTGCTTGATGCTATTTCAAATAATCTAAAAGGACTCCTTGAAATAATTGCTGACTACCTATCCTGGAATATAGAAATGTCTGTCGATAAAGACAAAGTAAAACCTGCTGAACAGACCGGCAATATTACTATAGGAAACATGATGAATAATTCAGAAAATAAAGATACGATAGATTTTGAATCTGAAGAATCTGATGATGAAGTAGATATTGAAGAAGAAATGCTAAGCAAAGAGAATGAAGAAGACGAATTTACAAAGACTAGTCGCATAAGAGAATCTGATGAAGAAGATCATGCAACCAAAGAATCTATTTCTGAAAAAGAGATAAATTCTAAAAGAGAATATGTAAATTATTTAAATTTTGGATTAGCTTCTGATGATGAAACATTGAAAGTTTTTGATGCAGAATCGACTCTTGGCTTTTTGAAAAAAAATGATTACCTGAAAACAGCATTACATAATGCTAGAAAATCGAAAAAAGACTCTTCTTTAGATATAAACATTAATTATTTTGACGATATAGATTCAGTGTATTGTGATTTCTGTGCGATAAAATTATCTGAAGTTGCCAAAAGGGTTTTAGATGATGGAAGAATCAGTTGTACTATATGCCACAATTCAGCTGTTACCAATTCTGAGCAACTAAAGAGAATATATCTCAAAGCTTTTCGGGATATGATTTTCTTTTTTAATGTAAATCTTGATAAATTGAGTGAAAACTCAGAGAGAATAAAAATCGATGTCTTTATGACTAATGCAAAGAAAATCGCTAAAATGCACAATCTGATATTCAAACCTACAAAAAAATATGACGAAAGACCAACTACATATCTTGAAGAAATCAAAGAAGGGGAATATCGTATCTGGGTAGAAAATGGTGCACCCAAATTAACTACTTTGATAAATATTGTTTATGAGTTGACGAATATCTGGCAAAAAGAAAAAAGAAAGATGAATTCTAACTCTGAAGAAAAAAACGATGATGAAATAAACATGGGTGAGTGGACAAAGATCCAGTATCTTTTACACTTAAATGAAGTAGCTTATGCAAAGAGAATGATTTTAGTCCTACTAAACAACACCCAAGAAGCAGGAATGTCTTTTGCTGAATGTTACAAGCAATATGGACTTGAAGATGTCCACAATGTAGGGATAAGTGATTTTTTCAATCAGTTTGATGATGACGAATTAACTGAAGTAATAGGAGGCGGTGGAACACCCTTTGACGACCAATATGATGATCGTAAGAAAAAACGCTTTTGGACAAGAGATAAGTGGCGAAAACGAACCAAGAAAAAAACCGATAAAACAGGCACTAGAATATGTGATTTTGACGGCTGTATAATAAACCCTGAGGAAGAATATGAAGAGTTACCAGATGGTCGCGATAGATGTTCTGAATGCTCTAAATCAGTTATAAAAGAAAAAAATGATTTTGTTACTTTATACCAAGAAATAAGAGATAGACTTAAAAAACATCTCGGTGTAAACTTTGATGTTAAGATTGAGCTTTTTGTGAAAAATGCAAATGAAATAGCAAAAGCATGGGGAACTGAATTTAGACCAACACCAGGTTTTGATGCTCGTTTTCTGGGTTTTGCAAGGCAATATGGGGATATACGCGAAATATGGATAGAAAATGGTTCTCCATTGATCAGTATGCTAAAAACAACCGCTCATGAATTAGTTCATATATGGCAGTATACAAATCCAAACAAAAATTGGAACTATGAAACTCTTATTGTTATGTATGGAAATGAGAGTGAAAGAAGTATGGTTCTTGAAGGCCTTGCTCGCTGGTCTGAAATACAATACTTATTATACTATGTTGGAGATACAGATAGTAAGATTAAAGGGTTATTAAAGAAATTTAATAAAACTAAAAAGCATTCGATTACGGCGGATAAAGAGATGATTAAATCAAGGATAGAGAGAGCGTTAACATCATGGATATGTTTTGATAGATCAGAGTATGGAAGAGGTTTTGCAAATTACTACTATCAATATGGTCTTGATGATAAATATAATCTTGGTATCAATGGTTTTATCAAAAATTTAGGTCTTACCACACTCAATAAAAATAAAAACCCTTTTAAAAATAATATCCCTCTTGATATTCCAATATTTTGGACAGAAGAAAAATGGAATGAAAGAATAAATAAGTATGATAAATAAAAATTTAAAAGGATGTAAAAAATGACAAGTAAATATGGTGCATCCAAGGGAACCACTGGTTATAAGGCATCAACTGTGTCTGGTGGGACAAAGCCAAAAAGTTACACAGGATATAAAAATAATGAAGATTCAAGAAAGGGAACCTCAAGAAAATTGACTCCCTCTAAATCTGGTAACAAAAATTTTAATCCAATAATTATTATCTGTGTAATTGTAGTTATTCTTATTGGTTTTCTAATCTTATATTTTACAAAAGATTCAAAACCATATATTTACATAGCTCTTGGAGATTCTGTTTCTTCAGGTTTTGGAATAGATGAAGAATCCCAATACTATACATTTCAACTATTTCATAAGTTACAAACCGATGGTTATGTAAAAGAACACTACAACTTGGCACAGAATGGTTTTACAACTTCTGATTTATTAGAAATGTTGAACAATCAAACTAAAAAAGAGTTAAAAAAGTTTAAAAAAGCACGAGTTGTTTCGGTGAATATAGGTGGTAATAATGTATTATTACCCTTTATTGATTATGTGTCAAATACTCAATTAGCTGCTGGATTATCTAGTATAAAAGTGGGTGGGGAGGAAGTAGTTGCAGGGTCTCTCGACTTATTCAACGAAATATCTTCTGGTGTCCGAAGTGTTGTTTCTGAAAACGATCAATCAAGTTTTGATGCAAAAGGAGCATGGGAAGGAATAAAACGCATCGGTTCTGGTTTTGGTAGCTTATTTACTGGTGCCAAAGATGTTATCGTGGGTGCTCCAACAGTGTATTCTGTCCTTGATGGTAATATTTCTGATGAATTGATGGTAGCTTTTGATTCAGGTCTACAAACATTCACATCAGAATTTCAAGAAATCATCATTTGGATTGAAAATAATGCACCTAATGCGACTATCATAGTTAACACAATCTTTAATCCTATTCCTGAGGAAATATTGTTGCTTTCTATACCATTGTCAGAATGGGCAAGTATATATCTCGAAGCTATGAACTCTATGATTATAGAAGCAAGTGAACAAAAAGGTTTTTTAGTAACTGATGTTCATGCACACATGTCAAATCGATTAAATCTGATGAGTTTCAACCTTAATCCTCTCAGAGATTCAATTTCTTTGGATATGGTTCATCCAAATGTTGAGGGGCATAGACTAATTGCTGAATTGAATTACTTAGAATTTATTAAAGGAAAATAAGTTTATGAGAAAAAAAAAATTAAGATTTACATCAGGAATATTTTTAACTTTAGTGGGAAATAATACTATTATTAAAATAACAGTTGATATCTGTAAAGATGTGAAAACTATAAACAAAGAAAACGCATTGCCATGGAGACACAAGAAACAGTCCATAAATTAATAAATTAGGAGGAAAATTATGCATGATGTGTTCATATCATATGCGAGTGATGAAAAAGAAACAGCTGAAAAAACCATGAAAGAATTAGAGTTAAATGACATCAAATGTTGGATAAGTTATCGTGATGTTGAAGGTGGAAAATCATACGCTGAAGAAATACCTAAAGCAATTAGAAACTGTAAGGTTTTCATTTTGTTACTGACAAAAAACTCTCTAAAATCAGATCATATTAGAACTGAGGTCGACGAGGCTTATACAAACAAGAAAATCATCATACCATATAAGCTTGAAGAAATTGCTTTAGATGATGAGATGCGTTATTGGTTAGCTCGAAAGCAGTTTATAGATGCCACTACAATATGTAAACTAAGTGAGTTAGTGTCATTAGTAAATAAAAAAGTTGCTAGTCAGGAGATACCTATATCTACTGAATCTAATGAATCAAAAGAAAAAAAAATAGTGCACAAAAAAAGAGAAGAACCAGAAGACTATGATTCAAACATATCTATCACACGTATGGCGAAGTACAATGAATTACTTAAATTAGGATATACTGCTGAGAAAATAGCCTCGCAACTTGTTAAAAATGATTATATAAACTTTAATGAAATACCAGATGAAGTTGAAGGAACAGCTAGTCAGTGGCAACAATTTATTCAAGATTCTAGTGAAACATCTCGTTTTATGTTAAATTTTGAAAATGAGATAGTTGGTGACTGGCAGATCGTTGCTCTGAAAAAAGATGTTTTTGAAAAAGCAAAAGAAGGATTATTGATGGAAAAAGATATTGATTATGAAAAAATAGAACTAATTGCTTTTCCAGATTTTTATTATGGATATATACTCGCTATCTCTATTTTACCCGATTATCGTAATTTGGATAATTACATGAAACTGACGGAGTCTTTTTATGGGCAAATTGAAGAATACGCAGAAAAAGGAGTTTTTTTTAAAGAATGGTGTATAAATGTTTTTTCACCTGAAGTTGAAAATCAAATGAAAAGATTGGGATTTAGTTTTTTAATAAATCATAAGTCTTTCGGGAAAATTTATCATAAAGCATTCATTCCCATACCCCAAAATCAGATTATTAAAAAGTTTCCCAAATTAATAAATTTGTATAAAGAGGCAGAAAATGAAGTCTGAATTTGAAAAACACCAATATACTATTTTGCTATATCCTGAAAGAAGTGATGTTTGGCGGATGAATGCTGACCCAATTAAAAGAATAGTCGAAAACTTGGCCGAGTTTGTATCAGAGTTTGAACCTGTAATATTGGGATATAATGAAAACAATGTTCCAAGTAAAATGAATAAACTCAATTATGAGATACATTTTAAAAAAATTGATTATGACGATATTTGGGTTAGAGATACAGGAGCTATACCAATTTTCGATGACATATTTACTGCTTTCCAATATGATGCTTATGGAGGGTTAATAGGTGATGTAACTAAAGACAGCACGGTTGCTCAGCAAATAACTCAAATCCTTAAGGTAAAAATTGAAGAAAGCAGTTTAGTGTTAGAGGGTGGAAATATTGTTTCTGATGGAAATGGAACATTATTACTTGTAAAAGAAAGTGTAATTAAACGAAATTCTATTTCTATAGAAGATATTGAGAAAGAACTAAAACAAGTCTTAAAAATAAAACAGATAATCTGGATAAATAGGGGTCTTGTTTTTGATGAAACAGGCGGACATATAGACAATATATGTACTTTTGCTGATTCAAACACAGTAATTCTTTCTTGGACAGATGACAAAAACAATCCACAATATCATGTAGTACGAGAAGCTTTCAAAACATTAGAAAAATCTGAAAATATAAATGGCATTCCATATAAAATAGTGAAAATCCCGACTCCAGACATTTTTTTTGCATCACAAGATGATAGAGAAGGAATTGAGATTAGAGAAGATAGCAAAAAAAGGTTGGTTGGTGATTCTATTCAGGCAAGCTATATCAATTTTATGTTCGTGAACGGCGGCATAATAGCTCCACAATTTGGAGTTGAGCAAGATAAAAAAGCATTGGAAGTTTTCCAGCAAACATTTCCTAATAGAAAAATAGTCCCATTCAATGCAAGAGAAGTTGTTCTTGGTGGCGGGGGAATTCATTGTATCAGTCGAAATATTTAAATCCTAATAAGGAGGAGTAAAATGATTGAAAACAAAACAAAAAATGAAAATATTGTGAGTGAAAACACAATTAAGCGTGAAAACGCGTTAAAAGAATTATTAGACACTACAGCAGACAGTGGACAAATAGGAACTCTGCGACTATTTAAGAAAAAACAATCAGCAGGGAAATTGATTTATGATGCTCTAATGAAAAGATTGAAAGAATCTTCAAATGAAACATTAAATAATGGTAGTCGATTTTATCTCAATGAGCGTGATAGGACACCTGGTCTGATGACCGATTTATATGGAATAGTTGGTTTGTTGAGTTTGATAAATAGTTTTGAAATTGCTGTTGATTCAAAAGAAGACAAAGAAATAATTCAAAATTATCTTACTAAAACCATTAGTTATATAGAGGAATATGGTTATGATTTATCTCCATATTTAGATGAAGAAATAAATGAAAAGTTTTTTCATAAAGGAAGAACTGCAAATAACACAAAAGTTGATTATATTGGAGCACGGACATGGGCATTCTCCATGTTTCTTGCTGCAAGAAAGGCTCAATTGGATAAAAAAATTGATATTTCACATGAACAAGAACAAAAGATATTTCAAAATATCAGAGAGAATATTAGATTTTTTATCAATAATTTCATTGATTGTAACGAGATAATCGATGAAAAAGATAAAATATCCAGAGAGTATATTGGTTATGGATATGCAAATGGTTGTGAAGAGCCTTCTCTATTTTTCACCTATTCTGTTGTAGAAGCTTTTGCAGATTTTGATGACAATTGTTTAAACCTAAGCAAATCTGAAGGAAGTACAGAAGATGTCGAATTGTTAAAATTCATTAATGAGGGTAACTACGATGAACCATTGCAAAATCAATTTATGAAAATCTGTTTTAAAATAGGTGATAAAGCTTGGGATTATTTTGAACATAAACTCAAAAAAAACTTTTTTGAAGATAAAATAAACAATGATGTTAATAATATTGAAGAAGCAGAAATTGAAAAATCATCCAGATCTTCGGTATTGTTTAACAGTTTGTATGTCATTTTCATTCTTTTTTATACCTATAAGAATAATTACACTGTTCGTGAGAACATAATTGATGAAGATAAAAAAGAAAAATGGATGATTGATCTTGAAAACGATGTTAAAAAAACAATCGTTGATGGTTTATTGAAAATACAACAATACTATAATAAACTAAAGGAACTTGATTTAGATAGTATTGTAGAAAAACATATTATCAATTTTGACCAGCCACACGATTCAATAAAAAGATTTGGAAAGGAATTGAATGCAGCGTCAATTCAAGCATCTAGTTTATTGCCTTTGTTGGCACGAGTAAACAACTTAGTAGCATCACATATACACCGATTTCCTCAAAAGGATTTAGGTTCGCTTTTTGATCTGATATTGGAATCAAAGCTTTCTAAAGAATGGTTATGGGAAAATCGTCAATATGATCTTCTAACTACAGCGAGATATATTGAAGCCATTGCAGATTTTTATAACTACTACGATGATTTTGAAAGAGACTATACCACCACTTTCAAAGACAAAAAGGAAGCTGAAGAGAGTGTAACTCCAACCCTAGAAAAAAAATTAACAAAAAGCATTACTGAGCAAGTGAAAAAATCACAACAACCAGTTCTAAAACGATTGGAAGAGGAGAAAAAAAATGAAATTGCTCAAGTAAGAGAAGAATATATAATAGAAAATTCTATTATTCGAAAAATCCATAACGAAGCAATAAAATCAATATGCGACACTTTAGATGAAGTAAGCAGATTCTATGTAAAAAATACACCTATTGACAGAAATATTGACAATCTAAATAAAAATTCAAAATTATTGTGTAATTCATTAAATAATTATTTTGAAAGTCGATACCATTATCCTTTACAGCTTGTAAAACACTTATCAGAAAAACTCGATGATGATGATGCTATTAAGGAATTGTCCAAAAAAGAAATAGATGGAGCGGTACTAAAGTTCTTTGAGTTTATAGTGGCTAACATAGATAAACCAGAAGAAAAAAGAACATCTCTAAAAGACATTTTTATTTTGATTGAGAAGAAGAATAAGGAGATAAAAGAATGAAAATAATCACTTTTTACTCATTTAAGGGGGGATCAGGAAGAAGTTCTACCACCCAGAATACTTTACCATATTTGGTTTCGTCACTTGGAGCAACGAAAGAAACTCCTATTTTGTTACTCGATATGGATCTTGATAGTGCTGGTATGACATACTTGATGAAGCAAGAATGGAGTTTTAAAGATAAATTTGACATAAAAGATTTTCTAAAAGGATCAATCCAGTGGTCAACAACAGAACAGAGTTTGCATGATCATAGATTATTTAAACAATTTGTACCCGTCGGGAATTGTTTGGGTGTTGAGCATGAGTCAGTTGTATTTCTAGGTGTTGATGATAATCCCAAAAAAATCGGATTTGACGACAAAGACGGAATGCAGGAACAACATTTTAAAAATTTGGAACGCTTTTGCACAAACAATCATTTTGCCGGCATAGTAATTGATAGTTCGGCTGGTGATCAATTTTCCGCTAAGCTCTCCGTTAATGCAGCTTCTATAGTTGTGTGTTGCCTACGGGCTACAACTCAATTTAGAACTGGCACATTTCGATACCTCGACAGATACAAAAGAATAAACAAAGATAAAGACATAATCCTTTTACCAACTGTTGTACCTCGGCTTGACAGAGAAATAGATGGAAAAAAACAACTCAATGCAGCGTTAGAAGATATCATGGAAAAAATAAAAATATTCGAGTTAAAGAATATAAATTCAAGTTTTATTGATTACGATAAACTTGGTATAAATGAAGTAGAACGTTTTAAATGGCGTGAAGATGTTCTATATAAATTAGAACATATAGACAAAATAACTCTTTTAGAGGATGAAAAAGAAGCAGCAAATCGATACCAGAAATTGTCTGAAGTAATTGCTGAGATGGGAGATGAATAGTGGAAATAAGCTATAAATCGTTTGCTCAAAAACTTAATAATGAAATAACATGTCCAACCTTAAAAGAGATGATTTTTGGCATGCCAAACCTAAGAGGTAGAGATTTAAAGGGTATTGATGTTTTAAATCGATTATTAAATACAGCATTTATCTTAACTTTCATTAAGTATTATCACAATAAAAAAGAGAAAAGCGAAGAGGAAAGGTTATTTAATTCAACAAAAGCTAGTAATGTTTTTGATTTGCTGAAATCAATCTTCAAGGGAAACAACTTTGGATTACCTTTAATTAATCATGTACTTACAGAAATGCAGGAAGATGTGTCAATCCAAGGGAATGAATCTTATTTTAGTAATATTATTTCAAGTAGTGAAAATACAATGAAAATACCTATATTTAAAGATTTAATAAAGACTTGGCTTACTAGTGCAAGGTGTGCAGAGGATAACGAGGAGTTTTTACTTCAAAGATTATTGGGGTTATGTAACACCTTAATATTTCTCTATGATCTTGAAATTTTGGAAAAAAAAGAGGATAACTCGGATTTTAATTCAGTTAATTTACGGTTAAAATCTACAAACGAATTATTCGACACATCATATTTTTTGATTAGGAGTAAAGTAGATGGTCGTTATTGGTTCTTATATTCCATTGAAAATGAAAGTAATAAGTATAAAGTAGTATATTGTTCTTTGGATGGTTTGAATTATCACAACGAAATCTTTGAACTTAATGTCTACCAAAAATTGAAATTAGATATATTTGAATAAATAAAATAGGAGAAATAGATGGAACATATAATGCTGGACGCGTATAAATGCTCAGACTCAAAACTAAATGATATGCGAGCACTATACAACACAATATCAAAGATAACTGATTATTTATCTTTAAAAACTATAATGCCACCGATTATCATACCATATTTTTATGGTAAGGAGCAATCTGATGACGGAATCAGTGCTTTCGTACTACTTAAAGGCGGTCATTTTACAATTCATACCTTTCCTGAAAGAGAGTGTTATTTCGTAGATTTACTTTACAGTAGCTTTTTTGATTCAGATAAATTTGTTCTGGTTTTAAAAAAAGAACTACCTTATGGAACAGAAAAAATTTACAACATCAATAGAAATGTCAATATCAATGAACAAAAAGCAAAAACAATAATTGATGAAAATAAGGATTTTGGTCCACATTATTTAATAAAAAATCTTGAGACAATCTCTTTAGATTTTTCTAGAATCTATGCTATATTAGATAAATTGCCTCCAAAACTAAGTATGACACCAATAATGCGTCCAATGGTTATAACAGACAATGTAAAGAAACCTATTTTTATATCAGGAATGACCATGATAGCAGAAAGTCATATTGCTCTACACTATAACATTGAAGAGAAAACTTGTTTTGCAGATATTTTTTCATGTCAGTTTATCAATTGTAGTGATTTTAAACTATATATTGAAAATGAATTAGGAGTTGCCTGCGAAAATGAATTAATAACTCGTGGAAGCAAACATGCCCATTTATTACCTACTCGTGATGACATAGTGGAAAGATTCTCTAACTGGCGGAATAATATTTAATAAAGAAGAATATTAATTTATGAACTATCTACACGAAGGTTTCATAATATTTTTTCTTTTAATGCCAATTATTTCCTTTACATATGACATTTATCATTTTACAAACAACATAAAAAGCATAAAGGGAAAAATATAAACGAAAAGTTGTTTATTCTCCTAAAGGATTAATAAATATGTCAGCAAACATTTTCACGAAACCGAAGATAAACATAAAAATCTTCCTCGCTTCCTCAATAGAGGAGTTTGCAGATGAGCGTCAATCACTAAAAAATTTTATCCGACAAATAAAAAATGTTGTTATAGACCATAACATCATGATCAATATGTTTATCTGTGAATTTTCTGATAAAGCTATTACAAATGGAAGAAAACAAGAACAATTTTTAACAGAAATAGATGATTGTAATATTTTTTTACTCTTAATAGGTAAAAAAATGGGAAAATATACCTTTGAAGAATATGAATATGCTAAAAATCTAAAAAAACAGCAAGTTGAAGGTTTCCCTATAATTATAGCTGGTTTCAAGATTTGTGATGATAGCGAGAGTACTATCAATGTTTTTTTTGAAAACATCCCCTCAGATACCCTAAAGTTAAAGTTCACAGAAATAACTGATTTCAAAGAAATATTACTAAGCGTGATACTCGAAATCTTGAAAAATGAACTTACAAATGAAATACAACAAAGGCTTAATAAAATTATAACATTAGGAAATGAAAGAACAAATGAAAAAAATTAAACTTTTTCTCACTTCATCTTTAGACAAATTAGAAAAAGACATTCAGGAATTCGGTGCCTTTATTGACAGCCTAAACGATAATTATCAAAGGCTCGGAATATACTTTTATCTGAATATAAGCGGTGAAAATGACCCCGCCGAAGACCTCAAAGCAGCTGCAAATAGCGAACTATTTTATATCATCTTCCATGACGAACCTCAAGAAAAAGCAAAAGCTGAATTTGAAGCAGCTTATAATGCTTTCATCAATAAAAAAACACCTAAAATCTGCACTTATTATAAAAAACTTGATAACAAAAAACAAAATAAAACAGTTATCAACTTCATGGAAAAACTAAGAAATGAACTCGGTCACTACGACAGCAGTTACACCCATCTCGACACGCTGAAACTTAATTTAATTTTGCAATTAAAAACACTCGGTTTAGAACATATAAAAGTCGATGTAAACGAAACATCACTACTACTAGATGGACAAGAACTAATGACCCTCGAGAACATACCTATCATCTTTAATAATAAAAATTTAAGCTTATTAAAAAACGAATTTTTAGAAATCGAAAAAGAATTCATGGCACATAGAGCACTCATCAAGAAAAACCCTGACGATGATGACCTCCTAGCAGAATATTTAGGAATCAGCGGGAGAAAAAATAAAGCTAGCGAAGCCATTCACAACCTCCAACTCGACATCATCAAAATGGAAACCTCTTTTTTGGAAAAATCCGGCACAGGATATATCTCACCAAGACAAATATCCGCCAGACAATGCCTCGAAGAAGGTGATATAGAGGGAGCAAAACAAATACTCTCAGTTGACGAACTCGAACTTGAAGAGAAAAGAGAACTCGAAATCCTCGAAGAACATAAAAAGAAAATCCAAGCCCTCGTTGGTGACTGGATGCAAAGGGTAGATGTCCTTATAATTGATACACAAAACGAGAATCGGTTTACAGAGATAGAACACTCCTTTGAAAAAGCTATTAAGCTCGAAAAAGAAGCTGGACTGGAGAGAGAGTCACAGACGAAGTTTGTGGAGTATTTAATAGAGCAAAGATATTTTGATATAGCCTTAAAACATGCACAAGATTACCTAAAATGGGCAGAGATTTACTATGACAAAACAGAAGAATGTCTATATAGAATTGCAGAAATCCTTCAAAATATAGGTCTAATTTCAGGGTATAAATTTAAATTTGATGATGCAGAATATTTTTTTAAAAAGAGTATTGATATTAGCGATAAAATAAATCAAAGTAATCAAAAAATATATAACTATAAACAATGTAAGATGCTTAACAATTATGGTGAGATTAATTTCTTTCAAGGAAAGATGGATGCCGCAAAGGATATATTTTTAAAAAATGTTTCCTTAATGCAAGATGAAATAGTCGAAAAATCATTTAATCGATTAAGATTGTTAGCAGACACATATTGTAATATTGGCATGATATACAGTCACCCTACTAATTACAAGACTGCTCAATATAGTGATGCAGAACACTTCATGATGTTGGCAAAAAATATTTATTCAACATTAGATTATGAAGATACATACCTCTACCAGATTGACTTAGGACAATGTTATAGCTTACTTGGAAGTTTATATCTAAATAAATATCAACTCGTAGAATCTGAAGAATATTTCAAACTAGCTTTAATACTTCTAAAAAAAGGCGCAAATATTAATCCAAATTTTGTTGAACCTTATTTGATGGATCTTCATAGAGAATCAAGTCATCTATATTATCTTTTAAAACAATATACAGAAGGTATAGAACAGGTTAGATGTGCAATCAAAATAGGTAAGCGATTAATCAATCTTAGCTTTGATACATATATAGTAGGATTAGCAACTGCATACGGTGATTTAGGAAAGATGCTGTCAAAAACACATCAATATACAGAATCTATTGATAATCTTATAATGGCAATTGAGATTCTTGAGAGCTTGGATAAAGAGGTATATTTTACTATTGAGCATAATCTGGGGTTTCAATATTATTATATAAGTTTATCTCTTTATGCTCTAAAAAACTATCCAGAAACAGAAAAATATTACCACAAAGCTATAAATATCACTGAGCGATTGTTTTCAACAAATCCTGATGCATATCGGGAATTTTTATCCAACATCTATGCAAATTACGCAATATTGTTAAAAGAGACCAGCCTCTTCCCTGAAGCCTTAGAATACTGCCATAAAGCCTTATCACTTCGAGAAACATTACTTAACCAAACTCCAGATGTCATTAAATATAAAAACGATCTCGCAAAATTATTCTATGATATGGGGCTTCTATCTAAACTGATGCAAGAGCAAGAACAAGCCATAGAATATTTTAAACAAGCGTTTGATCTTTGGGAAACAATGGATTCAGAATCTATCGGTGAGAATAAGGAATTTTTTACAATCTGCAAAGAAAAAAAAGTGTAAGGAGTTAGAAATATGTCGGAAAACAATTTTACAAAACCGAATATAAACTTTGAAGTTTACAACGGCTCAAATCCGTTTCTATTTGTTAGTTATTCTCATACGAATACAGATATTGTGTATAAGATTTTGAATAAACTCGATAGTGAAAGATTCAGAATATGGTATGATGATACGATGGAGATAGGCTCTGACTTTAGAGAAGAACTCAGAACAAGAATAGAAAAATGCGGAGCATTCATCCTATTTATCTCAACTGCATCTATGCAGTCAAAGTATGTGGGAATGGAGATTATCACAGCATTTAAATACGACAAAAGAATTTATCCAATATATCTTGAAAGTGATGCAGAAATACCCAATAGTTTCAAATTGTTACTCGAAAACTTGCAACATTTAAAGGGTTATTCAACCGATGGAAACGATAAATATATTGATAATCTTGTAGCCAGTCTGCCTATTGAAACAATGAGACAATTAATTGTTAAAGATGGTGTTTTGACAAAATGCAAAGACGGAAGTAAGGAAATCATATTAGATGAAAGTATCAAAACTATTGCTGATTCAGCATTTAAACATTGTCGTAAGCTCGAATCTATCGTATTTTCTAAAACAGTTACATATATAGGAAACGAAGCTTTTCGAGGTTGCAGTAGGTTAAAAAAACTTTTTATCCCTCAGACCGTCCTTTATATCGGAGATAGCGCATTTAGAGATTGTATCGATTTGACTGATTTGGTTATTGAAAAAGAAATTGATATAGCTGAAAGAGCTTTTGAAAACTGCCCTCAATTAAAAAACATATCACTGCCTGACGACTTAATCGAAATAAATAACGGAGTCTTTAACAGTTGCTGTAGTTTGGACAATATAAAACTTCCAGAAGATTTAGCTGTATTGGGTGAAAACGCATTATCAGACTGTATTAGCCTAAAAAGAATCACCTTGTCACCGAATGTAATAATGCTCAATAATAGAGCTTTTGCAGGATGTATAAATCTTGAAGACATTGTTTTATCAGAGGAGTTGACAAAAATTACTCATTATGTTTTCTTAAATTGTTCTTCATTAGAAACAATTTATATTCCTTCAAAAGTTAATGAAATTGGGATAGGTCCTTTTAAAGGATGTAGTAAACTACATAATATCATCGTTGACCCTAAAAATAGGTACTTTAGGTCAACTGACGGGATTCTTTTTAATAAAAATAAATCAACATTATTGATCTATCCATCAAATAAAGACTTCGTTGAATATGAAGTTCCAGACAGCGTAACAAATATCAATGGATATGCTTTTTATGGTGCTATACGCCTCAAAAAAATCATACTGCATGATAGTTTAAACACAATTAATATAGGTGCTTTTTCAAATTGTACATCAATCGAAAAAATTGAAATACCCGATGGAGTTACCAAAATTGATGATAGTGTGTTTAGAGGCTGTATAAACTTAAAGGAAATTTCAATCCCTCCAAGTGTTGTTGACTTTGGATGGGAAATTTTCAGAGGTTGTAAAAAGATTACTGTTATTTGTAATGACAATGAGATAGCTGCATCATATTGTGAAAAGAATCAAATAAAATATGTGAGGAATAAAAAATCTTAAGTATGAGTGAAAAGATAGAAAATAGCTTTTGGATATGGATAAAAAAAAACATGGTGTTTGTTATAGCATTTATTGCAGCACTTATAACAAGTTTTATCGTTCCTCTTGATAAGAAGTATTTCGATTACTTTGATTTTAAGACCCTCACTTGTTTGTTTTGTGTTTTATCAGTTGTGAATGCTTTTAGAAATATACATTTTTTTGACATTATAGCCAAAAAAATTGTCTGTAAATTCATAAATTTGCGTTCCACTATCCTTGCCCTAGTGTTTATAACTCTAATTGCCTCCATGTTTATCGCCAATGACATGGCATTATTAACTTTTTTACCTCTTGGATATTTTGTGCTGACATTTACAAATAAACAGCATTATATGGCTTTTACTTTTATTATGCAATGTATAGCAGCTGATTTAGGTGGGATGCTAACTCCTTTTGGTAATCCGCAGAATTTGTATCTTTATACATATTTTCACATAGGGAATATTGAGTTTATGAAGATAATGTTTTTACCATTTATCATATCCATTGTTCTAATTGCTGTTTGTTGTTTATTTATCAAACCTGAACCGCTAACACTAAATAACAATGAAAATAAAACATTGCCTATAAAGAAATCCATTATTTATACATTGTTGTTCATCTTCTCAATCCTTATAGTTTTTCGATTTATCCCTTATATTTGGGGGTTGTTCATAGTTCCTATATCATTGCTCTTTCTCGACAAAAAAGCATTGAAACAAGTAGACTACCCCTTGTTATTTACATTTGCTGCTTTCTTTGTTTTTTCTGGAAATATGTCGAGAATTGATGCTGTCAGTAATTTTTTAGGCTCTCTTGTCAATAGCCACACTCTTTTAGTGGGAACACTCTCAAGCCAGCTGATTAGCAATGTTCCCAGTGCTATTTTGTTATCAAGATTTACCGAGAATTATCCGCAATTATTAGTTGCTGTAAATATTGGAGGTGTAGGAACCTTGATAGCTTCATTAGCAAGCCTGATTACCTTTAGAGAATATACAAAAAATAACCCTGGCAAAACATGGTATTATCTAAAGATGTTCTCTTTTTATAATTTTGGATTTCTAATAATTTTATTTATTATCTGCGCTTTGGTGATGACATAAGAAATATACAGGTTTAATAAAAAAAAATGAAATTATGATATTTTAATATCCTTTAAAATTCTGATGAGAAAGAAATACTTCAGATACAGTAAAAAGTGTAGAATTTGTCTACAAAATAAGTAAAATGATTAATGAAAAAGAGGAGGGTTAATAAATGACCTATTTCCAAAAAATATTTATCCTATTATTATTAGTAGGGTCTGTATGTGGTTTTATTTTTGCTATTGTTTCTTTTTTTAAACAAAATAGAAAACATAAGGGTAAAAATATAAACGAAAAACTATTTATTCCCATATTGTGTTTATTAGCTAGTATCTTCTGCCTTCGTTACATAATCGGTATATACACAATATTTTTAACATCTCTTGATGCTATGACAACAGTTAATTATAGTTGGTTTGAAAAAATGTTCAATAGCCTAGTCAGAACATTGCAAACATTCAGCTTGGATGAAGAATATGCAGAAACGATTCTTTTAGGAAAAGAATTATTTTTAGAAGAATTTAATTCTCGGTTTTTATCAGGATTTTACGGTTTATTCTCTGCAATTTTAAATTTATGTGCTCCTTTTGCAGGTGGTGCTGTTATATTGGGAATACTAACAAGGTTATTTCCAGGTCTTGTCTTGTTTTTCACTCCATATCAGGAAAAATATGTATTTTCAGAGCTGAATGAACGGGCTATTTGGCTCGCTGAAGATATTATTAGAGAAGCAAGAAAAGTAAATACAAGACATTTACCTCTAATTGTATTCACTGATGCATATATTGACAATGAAAGCGAGACTGTGTCAGAATTATTTCAAAGAGCAAAGGAAATAGGTGCTGTTTGTGTGAGAGATGACCTGCTTAAAATCCCTTTTACTAAAACAAAAAAATTGCATTATATTCTCATCGATGAAGAAGATATATGTAACATCAATGCGTTGACTTCGTTTGTAACTATGGACAAAGACAACTGGAAAAAGGGTTGTAATATCTATGTCTTTTCTCAAAATCCAGAGGCAAGTTCTATTGTGAAAAAACTTTATGAAGACGAATGGTTAAATAAATCCAATATCGTAATAAAGATAATTCAAGAATTTACCAGTATAGTTTATAATCTGTTCAATGAGATACCTTTGTTTACGCCATTATTATCAAAATATCCTCCAAATTACATCGAGGAAAAAGAGTTAGAAATAACTATCATCGGAGGTGGGTTAATAGGGCAAGAAGCTTTTTTAAATGCCTATTGGTGTGGACAATTATTAAATTGTAGGCTAAAAATAAATGTGATAACCGAAAATTCAAAAATATTTGAAGCAAAGATAAATCTCACAAATCCCGAAATAATGCAAACCGTAATCGATAATCACGAGCTTTTAAGAATATTTCCCGGACTGGAAAAATATTCACAGCCTTATGCAAAATTCTACTTTGAAGATGTTGATGTAAAAACGGATAAACTTATGAATGTTTTAAATGAAAACTCTTTATTATCATCAGATTATTTTATCGTTGCTTTAGGCACAGACGAACTAAATATAGTAACAGCATCAAATATTGATAGAATGGTGAGAAAAAAATTATTAAATGACATTGGTGTTTACAAACCAATAATAGCTTATTCAGTCTTTGATTCAAAAACCAATGAAGTTTTAAATAATATTGGACTACTAAGTAACAAATCATTTCGTAGAGCTTTTGCCTCATTAAAAAATATCTATAGCTGCAGAAATATATTTATGAATGACATAAATAAATTTGCTTATGATATAAGTAACACTCACAGCGAAAAAGACATGACCAAATTTCTCAAAGATGAATATGGATGGTGGTCTAGCATTGCTCGTGATTTACATTTTAAATATAAGATGTATTCTATCGGGCTGTATAGAGAAGATGATGATTTTAAAATACTATCAGATGAAAAAATAGAGAAATATCTCGAAATAGTAAAAAATAATACTCCTGTATCTAACTCTTTGACATGGTTAGAACATCGTCGCTGGAACGCATTCATGCGATCAAAAGGATTTATAGCACCTACGAAATCTCAATGGAATTACTATGCTTATAATAAAGAAGAACATAGAGATGGGCATAAACATTTGGGTTTAAAATTACATCCTTTTATAGTAGAAAGCTCTGAGGATTTTTTAATTTCTGAAAAGGATTGGGATGACCCAAACTACGCAAACAATTCAAAACTCGATTTTCTAGATATTGCTTCTATTATGAAATATATAACTGAAAAAGAGCGTTCTGAAAATCCAGATAAAGTTGAGAAAGTTGACTATAAAGTTTATGATAAACCTGAATGGGGAATACCTATTTTATAATTATACATTGTCAAAATACCCATAATTTGAAAAAAAATATTTTAAAATCAATCCCTTCCAATAAAACAGGTTGGATGATTTTTGGACTTATTGTTTTTCTTATAGCGACTGCTGTAGCTTATTTCAGTCAAGTTGATATTGGATATGTGATTGCTTTTGCTATAGGTGCAATGTTATTTATTGCGTTTTTGCCTTCTGTAGTAAAAAAAGGAAAACAACATGATTATCAAAGAGCAAATGCAGAAAATGATTTGAGATGTTTTGAAGGTGAATTACCAGCTAAGATACAACAATTTAAAGAACGGAAAATGGCACTCACGGGTATTTATGAAGGAGTGTCTGGTGATACTTCGGCTTTTTAAGGAAAAAATATTAATGTTTTTTAACACAGAGAAAAACAGAGAAGGCACAGAGTTCACAGAGAGAATTGTTGAGGCTATTTCATATCTCATTTATGAATAGGAAGTTAATGAAATGTGAGTTGTAAAAGATATAGAAAAAATAATAATCAAAAGGATTTATAAATATGGCACTTCAACCAGCAATATGTAGTAGCTGTGGTGGTAATATCAAAGTCGATGATATCGATTTGAATGGTATTAGTAAATGTGAATTTTGTAAGACACCACATAAAGTGATAGATGTAATCACTATCGATGGTTTACCAACTGCGAGGAGTCTTTTGGAGACAGCAGAACATAGTATACAAGATGGAAATTATGAAAAAGCAGTTGGGCTTTTTAATGAAATTTTGAAAATCAAACCAAATTGCCATGAGGCTTGGTGGGGACTTTATCGGTGCAATTCGTATTTCGATGATTATTATGGATATAGAGATAAATATGGGAATAAAGGTCCATTAACGAAAGCAAGAATAATTGATGAGACTCTACAAAAATATGCTATGAGAGCAATTGACTACGCTCCCCAAGATATTGCTGATGCTTATAAAAACAAGATTAAGGAAAATATGAATTTTGTAGAATCTGTCAAACAAGGCAAATTTGATAAAGAAATAGCTAAGAAAAGCGGTTGTTTGCTTTTTATGATACCGAAAAATTGGTTTATATTATAAAAGGGAAAGGATATATTAATGCAGTCCGAAAAGTCATATTTGCGTATTTTCGGTGTTTTTTTGGAGGTATTCTATGTAGGGGCGTATTGCATACGCCTTTTAAATCGTTTATATTCGTTTCGAAAATCGGGCGTATACAATACGCCCCTACGAATTCGACTTTTAGGACTGCCGTCATAAATAAATTTTGATAAAAAAAAACGCAGGTATAAAAATATCTGTGGAAAAATAAACGGAGGTAATGTGTTATGACACAATACAAAACGATTGCGGGACCAGTTGGACTGGTCGTAGAAGGAAATGAAGGATATGAAGGAGCTGTCAGGAAATATGCAGCTCTAATCGATCAGGAAGCTGTTGGGGGCTGGGAATTGTTATTGATTCAGCAAGTACCAGTGACGAAAAAGAAGCTTAATGTAGTAGCATTTTTATTTGTAGCTATTTTATTTGCTGCGATAGGATATGCAATTGGTTCAACTCTTGGAGGTAGAGGTGATGATTTTACCATTCTAGGTGGCATTGTAGGTCTAGGTCTTGGAGTTCTGATAGGATTGCAAATTAAAACTGCAACTTATGAAATCTTCAACATGCTCGTTTTTGCTTTAAAGCAGTAGGGATCTACAGAAGAGAAATTGCTACCATAAGTGTCAACTTTCTATTTTTATAATTATACCTTAAATATTCCAGAGGAATTATGGCTTGGTAGAGTGTTCTCAAAACAGAGGATATATCCTGTAGGGATAATGCTATGTCGTAATTTTACGAGCTTCTCGATAAATCTCGAATCTCTTGAACCGCTACGAGAAATAATTCCTTTTTGTCTCCGATTTCTACCAAGCCATTGCCCCTCTGGGGCATTAAAGGTAAAGCACAAACAGAAAAGTTGACACTTATGCTCCGCCACCCAAGAGTCGAAGCATCGTGATGGTATCTTGTAGCATCAATCTCTGATTGACAAAAAAGAGCGAAAAAAATATGTGGAACTATAAACTTTCAGAGGATGAATACTTATGGAAACATTAAAGAAAATGGATGAAAAAGTAATAGAAAATCAAAACATTGAATTTAAAGAATCTTGGCATGATGAATATTTGAAAACCATCTGTGGTTTTGCAAATGCGTCTGGTGGCTGTTTAGAGATAGTCAGAAATGACGAAGGCATGATAATTGGATTGGCTGAATCAAAAAAGCTCATGGAGGATATACCAAATAAGATAAAGAATGCTATGGCAATCATTGCAGAAATATCTCTCCAGAATAAAAATAGCAAAGAATATATTTCAATCAATGTTAATGCTTATCCTTTTCCCATAAGCTATAGAGGCATATATTATATCCGTTCTGGTAGCACAACACAGGAATTGACAGGTAATGCTCTCGATGAGTTTATTTTACGCAAACAAGGTAAAACATGGGATGGTGTTCCTATGCCTTATGTAAAGGTGGATGATTTAGAAAGGGATGCTTTGCGTTATTTCAGAAAGAAAGCATTAGAAAGTCAGCGCCTATCAAAGGAAGATTTAGATATTGATGATGCTACTTTGATACAAAACTTGACTCTAACTGAAAACAATTATTTAAAAAGAGCAGCAATTTTATTATTTCACCAAAATCCAGAATATTGGGTTACAGGAGCCTATATAAAAATAGGTTTTTTTCAAACAGGTGCAGATTTAATCTATCAAGATGAAATAAGAGGTCCACTAATCTCAATGCCCGACAGAGCGTTAGATACAATCTATACAAAATATTTAAAGGGTATTATTCGATATGAGGGGATACAACGAATAGATTCTTATATTGTGGCTCGTTCTGCCCTTCGAGAGGCTTTGTTGAATGCTGTTGTGCATAAAGATTATAATACAGGCGTGCCGATACAGATTAAAGTATTTCCTGATAAAGTGATAGTTTTTAATACTGGTGGGCTTCCCGAAAGCTGGACAGTGGATACTCTTTTATCTCCTCATAGCTCTGTTCAAAGAAATCCATTTATTGCTGAAGTTTTTTTCCGTTCTGGTATGATTGAGGCTTGGGGAAGAGGAATAGAAAAAATCATGATTGCCTGTAAAGAATATGATAACCCTTTACCTGTTTTTTCATCAAACAGATCTGGAACAGATATTACTTTTAATAGTATTCCACTTTCAAACAATGGTGAAATTATCGGTGCAAATATTGGTGAAATTTATAGTGCAAACAATGGTGAAATTATCGGTGCAAATGATTTGAATGAAAAGTATCCTGTAAAGTATCCTATAAAGTATCCTATAAATGAAACTAAAAACGGAATAATAAATGCTATATCAAAAAATCCTGAAATTACAATTGAACAACTTGCAACTGAGATAGGGATATCTATACCTGGTATAAAGAAGAATATTAATCAATTGAAGAAATTAGGCATTATAGAGCGTAAAGGTGGTAATAAAAATGGACAGTGGATATTAAGCAACAATGAGCATTTATTGGATACTCAAAAGTATCCTGTAAAGTATCCTATAAAGTATCCTATAAAGTATCCTGTAAATGACACTCAAAACAAAATTATTAATATCTTGATAAAAAATCCTGAAATTACACTTGAACAACTTGCTTCTGAGGTAGGTATGTCTATACCCGGTGTAAAGAAGAACATTAACCAATTGAAGAAATTAGATATTATAGAGCGTAAAGGCTCTGACAAAACAGGTTATTGGGAAACAAAAGTTTAATGAAAGTATCAGATTTAGAGAATAAGGAATACAGTGCAAATAAACTGATTGAAGAGAATCCCTCTTCAAAATCAAACCATGCTCCATTTGGAGTCCTCTCCGAAAAGTCGATTTTTAGTTATTTATTGATATTCCTTACACATCTTGGAGAGATCGGTTCAAGAGATATGAGGCTATGCCGAATGGCTCGCAGAATTACCTCATTGTTGTACTACATAGAGTTCCACCCCTTAGGGGTGGATGTTGTTGGTTGCCGTTTTTCTATAAAGAGTCACACACCTTCGGCGTGCGTAAGGTATGATTTTATACAAATATACTTTTTAGAGTTCCACCCCTTAGGGGTGGATGTTGTTGGTTGCCGTTTTTCTATAAAGAGTCACACACCTTCGGCGTGCGTAAGGTATGATTTTATACAAATATACTTTTTAGAGTTCCACCCCTTAGGGGTGGATGTTGTTGGTTGCATGATATTCTCATGAGGTAATTCTGCGAGCTATTCGGCATAGCCTCTTATCTCTTGAACCGACACTTCGGTGTGTGTAAGGTATGATTTTATGAAAATATACTTTTCGGAGTGGACTCAAATGAGATACAATAAAAATTGAGGATAATAAAATGACAATAATAACGAATAAAAAATTAATAACACCCGAAAAAATAAGCTCCTTAGCTCCCAATGAAGTTTTTGTTTTTGGGAGTAATCTTGCAGGTCAACACGCTGGTGGAGCGGCTCAAACTGCTCATGAAAAATTCGGAGCGATTTATGGTCAAGGTGTCGGATTACAAGGTCAGAGTTATGCTATTCCCACTATGCAAGGAGGAGTAGATAGTATAATTCCTTATGTAAATGATTTTTTGGATTTTGCTAAAGAACATCAAGAGTTATTTTTTTATGTAACTCGCATAGGTTGCGGCATTGCAGGTTTTAAAGATGAGGAAATTGCTCCTCTTTTTAAAGAGGCAATAAAAATGAATAATGTGAGTTTACCAGAATCATTTGTGGATTTACTTATGAAGGTAGGAAATGAATAATATTTCTATAGTCGAATTATCAAACGGTGAATATGTAGGTCTTTGTGCAATCGAAATAACCAGCATACCGCACTTGTCTATCTTACAAAAGAGATTTACTACAGTTGACAACATTGATACCGAGTACAAGCAGGATATGGCACGCTTGCTGTCGGAGGTATATCAGAATTATAAATTAAGTCCTCCCCACATTTATGTGGGGGGAAGCCAGGATATATCGCTAGAAATCTTATGGTCAACTCAGGAAGTGAAGAACCAACCCTATAAAGCCGCTATCACTTTACATATAATCATCAGAGCAATCGGGAATAATAATGCAGAAATAGAGAATACTATTTCCTCTGTTTTGAGGGTATGCAAATCCACCCTTGATTTTGGTAAATTTGAATATAAAGATGCAGACATCAATAATTTAATAGCGAAAATAAAAAATACAAATAATCAATCTATAAAAGCAGTGGTCAAAAGCGAACATCTTGAGAACTTACAAAATAATATGATTCCATATTGTTTTGCTTTTAGTAAAATTGCTGAGACAGAAAACGACCTCAGTCGTATTGTAAGTTCGCTTATAGATTTTCCAAATTGTGCTGTTTCATTTCAGTTGATGCCTGTCATTTATTCACCACTAGAAGCCTCAGCTATAGACAGAAATGCTCAAATGCTGGGAACTCTATCCAAAGGTGTCATGGAACAT
Source organism: Candidatus Cloacimonadota bacterium (assembly GCA_009777575.1). Classification (GTDB taxonomy): domain Bacteria; phylum Cloacimonadota; class Cloacimonadia; order Cloacimonadales; family WRIO01; genus WRLO01. Next base: position 24,829 of record WRLO01000010.1, on the reverse strand, counting down.
GGTGTTGGTAATATCAGCTTTGCTCTCGCAGAAAAACATGCAGAAACTTATAAATATTATTCTCAGAAAAAGAACACAGCTGCTTTTGCCTTTAATATTCTTGTTTATGGTTCTCAAAGCGAAACAAATGCCATCGCCACTAGAATTTTGGCTCAATTAAACAATAGTAATGAACTAAGAATAACATCATTGCAACCAAACGATGTAAGGAAAGACGACAACTTCTACCCACTTCCTTGGGCAGTTCACGAATTATTACTTGCCACCGATAGAAATCCATCTGTTTGGAATGTAGGGCAAAATTTAAATGATTTTTATAAATTGCCTTATATCATCACTGCTGAAGAAGCGTCAGAATTTTTCAGGCTTCCTATTGGCAGTGACACAGTATATGCTGGTCTGGTAGTGAACGAATCAGGAAAAATAAGTCGGACTTATGCTGATAATGTGGTTGGTGGTGGAGACATCATGCTTGGTAGGCTAAAATCATCTTCTCAAGGTGATACTATCGGCATTTCCTTGAAAGACCTTACTAAGCATATGCTTGTGGTGGGAACGCCTGGCTCTGGTAAAACTACATTTTCTGTAAGTTTGCTTGATAGGCTGTGGAAAGACCATAAAATACCATTTCTCGTGATTGAACCAGCAAAAAATGAGTATCGAGCTTTGGTACAGAGTATTCCAGACTTGCAGGTGTTTACACCGGGAAAAAACTTTATATCCCCGTTCGTGTTTAATCCTTTTGTGCCACCCAAGAATGTAAAACTTGAGACCTATAAAAACACATTAAAAACAGCCTTTGCTGCTGGTGTGGCGATGTCATCACCTCTTGATAAGATCTTTGAAGAAACTGTCAATAATTGTTATTCTGATTTTCGTTGGTTGGACACATATACCAGCGATAATAAAGGAAAAGTTTTTAATATCACGGATTTCATTAAATGCTTTGAAGAAACCTTTGAGGCAATAGGATATACAGGAGATGCAAAAAATATTGGAAGAGCAGGGTTAGTAAGGTTGCAAAGCCTTGTAAATTTGTTTGATAATTATCATTCTATTCCGATAGAAGATTTATTAACCAAACCTACTGTTATTGAGCTTGCTGCTATTGAGAATAGCGACCAAAAAGCATTGATAATATCTTTACTTTTATTATCTATTTTGGCTTATGTGAATAGTAATTATCTTGGTGAAGGTAATCTTAAAAATGTGATTTTACTTGAAGAAGCCCATGTTTTGCTTGATGCTGATTCCAATGCTGGTGAAGGTGAAGCAAACCCAGCTGCAATAGCTCAAGGACTAGTAAAACGCATGCTTGCTGAGATTCGCTCTTATGGAGTAGGTATAGTCATTGCTGACCAATCACCGAGAAAAGTCTCGACTGATGTTGTGTCATTGACGGATATAAAAGTCACTTTTAGGCTTGTAGAAGGCACGGATAAAGAGATGATAGCCAATAGTTCAAATATGACGGAAATTCAAGAGAAAAGACTTGCTAAACTAAAACCGGGTGAAGCCTTTTTATTTTTTGGAAAGCTTGATGAACCTGAAGAGATAAAAACAGAAGACTATAGACTCGCTCAAAATATTAGTATCACCCTTTCTGATGAAAGTATAAAGTCACTTTCTACATACTGGAATAACCGTAAAGATAAACTGCGACCTTATCCTGAATGTGGTTATTGTCGCTTTTGTGTAGATGGATGTGAATACGATAAAAGAATTTTAGGTAGAGAAATAGCCAGAAGAATATTTGTAAAGAATTTTAAACCTGATAGTGCAGATTCTTCCATCGTTAAAAATGTATTTAATCAAATAGAAAGGCTTATTAAATACGAGCTGAACGATGAGGTTTATGATCAGAAATTACTTGCTTGTGTTGAATTGCATTTACTTCGCAGAATTAGATATGGAACGAAGATAAATGTGTCTGATGCTACTGTCCAGAAAACTTTGGAGAATATAGTATGAATATATTTAGTTTCCTCGCACACCAGAGGTGTGCATCGTTTAGTAGAAAACGGAATGTCCATGATGTTATTTTTTCCCTACCCCACCAGCTTTGCTGGTGGGGTAGGGAGGGGGATTGTGTTGTTGTTCGTTTTCTACTAAGCGTCACATACCCTTCGGGCATGCGAAAGGAAAAATATATTATTTTAATTTTTATAAAGGAAAAATCTTATGAATGAAAAATATGAACTAAATAGAGATATAATACCAGATAATAAAATATCTCAAGATGATGTCAATAATCTAACAAATGACTTTGGGGGAGATTTGGCAACTGATGCAGGGGTCGATTTAAATAATAAACCTAGTGAAATAGAAAACAAACCTGAAATACATGAAGAAAATAACTTAGGGGTTGATTTAAACAAATTTTCTAAAGACTATACTTATGATGATTATCTAGAAAGTGGAGAAGTTCAAAACCCTTTAGAAGTAGAATCACCACCAGAGACCAAGGAATATACAGGTAGTGAATATACTGACTTTAACAAGACCCAGTATAATGATAAAGCACCAGAAAATCAAGAAATAGGTCGTTGGAGTGATATGACACTTGATGAACAAAAATTGGCAATGAATGAACTTGCAAACGATGTTATCGCTGACACAGGTATGAAGAACCCACCAGAGATAGTTTTTAGCGGCGATATGGGTGAAAATAATTATGGTGGTTATAATCAAGAAACAAATATTATCGAAATAAATGAAAATATGCTTGATGACGGACCAGAAGCTGCTGATACCATAGCCCATGAAATGTGGCATGCTTATCAGTATGAATGTTCACAAGATCCCTCAAATCCGAGAGGTGCTGAATATCAAGAAGGTTTTGAAAACTATATCACACCGGATATGGATTTTGAGGCTTATGAAAACCAGATGGTAGAGGCAGAGGCAAGAGATTTTGCTGCAGGGTATAGGGATAGATTTGATATATAAAATAGGAGGGTAATAATGGATAAGATATTAAACTATATAATCAATGAAAAAAAACAAAAACCTTTAGTGGCTGAAAAAATAGCATCATCTTTTGCAAAACATGATGATATTAGATTTGAACTTGAAAGTTGGATAGAAAATAAAATATTTCCAACTGAAAATATGATTTCAATTGAGGGTTATAGTGCAGAAATGATATACAAACTTGCTCCTTTTATGGATGGGGTAGGAGTGTATAATTTTCTCGTGACTCTCAGGGAGAGACCCGAAAATGCTAAAAGGATTATCGCCGAAGGATTTAAACGAAAATAGATTTTCTATCTATATCGTAATTTTCAAGGGTCAAATTATTGATATTCCTTACACATCTCGCCTATAACTTCTTTTTTTAACACAGAGTTTTTTGAGAGAAGGCACAGAACGCACAGAGATTGAGAACACAGAGAATAAGGGAGTATTTTGAAGTTACCGCTTTGATGGTTCGACCCTCTGGTCGCGGCGGCTTCGGCATGTGTAAGGTATGATTTTATATAAAATAAACAGGAGAAATATATGGGAATTTTTACTAAAAACCCTAACGAAACTGCTTTTGCAGGCGGGAAAAAAAACTGGGCAGAAGTAATAAAAAACTCTGGTCCCGGTGATTTACTTATCTGGAGGCAACCAGAAGAAGATTTCAATACTAATTCCACGCTTATAGTTATGCCCGGTGAAGAGGCTATCTTTATCAAAGGTGGAGTGATTGAGCAAGTTTTTGACAATGGCTCATATAAACTTTCTACAGAGAATTACCCATTTATCAGTAGACTACGAAATATGTTTACTGGTGGTATTAGCACCTTTAATTGCGTTGTTTATTTTGTAAAAACAACTCATAGTTTAGAGGTGAAATGGGGAACTACATCACCAATTCAAGTGCGTGATAAACTGCTTGGTATTGCGACCAAAATTCGTGCCAGAGGTGCATATAGAATCCAAGTCAACAATCCACAAAAGTTTCTGACAAAATTGGTTGGCAATAATGCTAATATGATTACCAGTCAAACACTTTTAGATGATTATTTTGCCAATGAATTTCAAAGCAAAATAAAAGCAAGTATCACCAGAGCTCTCAATGAGACACAAACAGAGCTTCTGGGAATTGAGGCAAGAATATTGGAGTTTTCAGAAGCAGTCGAACCATTTTTCGGAGAAGTATTAGAAGATTATGGTCTGAGAATAATTAAATTTTCTATAGCTGCTTTGGATATTGATGATGATGAGCTTCGCAGACGATATGATGAAATAGGCATGGATGCGATTGCTAAACTCAGAAACGCTCAAGCAGATAAAGGTGTGATGGATGTACTGGGTGATGACTGGGGAAGACAACAAGCAGCAAATATACTGGGCAAACTTGCTGATAATCCAGGTTCAGGCGGAGTTGCAGCTACAGGAGCTGGACTCGGTATGGGCATGGCAGCTGGTGGAATATTTGGAGGCATGGCACAGCAAATGTTGACACCTATTCAACAACCACCTCAGCAACCAACATCGCCACATCCTTCAGGCAGATTTACACAAAAATCCGCAGAAACTTCTCAGACAAATACAGAAGACCCTGTAGCTACTTTGAAAAAACTCAAAGAAATGCTTGATTTAGGTCTAATTGAGCAATCGGAGTTTGATGCAAAAAAAGCTGAAATCATGAGTAGGATGTAAGGAGGAAATCATGAAAAAAGAAAATAAACTTTGGATAATTTTAAATTCTATCTTTTTGATAGCTTTTAATGTCTTTTTTTTTACTTTGAGAGGAGCTGAAAATAAAGCGTCTGTCTGGATTTCTTATTCATTTATTCACTTTGCATATTTTATGCTCCTACTCACACCTATTCTAACACGAAAGGGAAAAAGTTCTGCTGTATTTGGGTTTTCGATTTATTACATTTCATCAATATATTTCCTTACAGCATTTGTGACAGGCATCGTATTTATTTTGATAAGCCCTGATAAGCATACTTATGCCTTGTTGTCACAACTTACTATCGCCTTTTTCTACAGCATTATACTGGTATCGCTATTAATTGCAAACGAAAGAACTGCAGATGCTGAAGAGATGAGAAAAACTCAGATCAATTACATCAAAGTTTCTTCTGAAAAAATCAAAGGATTAATAGAAAGAACAAAAGATAAAGAACCCCAAAAGAGCATAGAAAAAGTTTATGATTTGCTTTATTCAAGTCCAATAAAAACACATCCAGATTTGACAGAGGTAGAAGAAAGTATACTTGCATCAATAAGGGAATTGGAACGCAATGTTGTATCAGATAATAAAGAGGAGATAATAGCTGGCTCAAATTCGTTGATAACAAAAATAAACGAAAGAAATAGAATGCTAAAATCGTTGCAGTAGATGAGTCATTTTAGTTTTTGTCACGACAATATTTCAAGTTAGTTTGATTTCGAAATATTTGATCGGCACGGACTTTACTACGAATGATATGACGAACCCAAGATTGCCTAAAACTAACGATACTATTTGCTATTTTGTGTCTATTGTTGTTATAAATTTTCATTGATTTATAACAAATTATTTATTGTTTAGGAGGCATTACTCAACTATCAATATTTCTATAAATAATTTTTGCCAAAAATCTCTTTTTTAGAAATATAGCATTATATTGGCACATTTCGTGGCAACAAAGGCATTTTATACATTTCTTTTTATTTAAAATAAGTTCATTCCCTTTTGAATCTAAGGCTTGGACAGGACAGCTCTGGGCACAAACCAAACACATTTGGCATTCTTTATTAAAATCTGGATAATAATCTAATAAAGCTTTAAAAATATTTTTAATAAATTTTGGCAATTTATCAAGAAGATTATTTGAGAATATGACAGATTTGATATTTATCTTTTTATAATTTAATATTTCCTTTATTTCTTGGAGATTTAATTTTTTTTCTCTACAAAGAATATCTATATCATTTTCTAAATATTTCACTTCATCGTCTTGCAGACTTTGTTTTAAATATACGATATTATCTACATCAAAGCCCATCAATCCAGACGCTACAAAATCGGTAGCAGAGGCTATTTCAGAAGCTATCAATACTCCAAAAGGATATGGTTTTCCTGCTGATGGGCCATCGCCTTCCATACCGATAATGCCATCAATAATGTTCAATGCTAAACTAGGCTTGAGCAATCCGTAAATTGCGGATAAAACAGAAGAAAACTCTTTTGGACTAGGAAATTGTTTATGTAACTCTGATTTATATAAGCCGGGTATGGCTCCATAAAGATTTTTCACTGCTCCTGTGTAGAGCATTAGAGAATGGGTTTTCATCTTAGCGAGATTTATGATAGCGTCGCATTCTATAATGTATTTATCAAAAAAGAATTTCGTTAAATTTGTCTGGATATTGATTATCCCTTCTTTGCCAAAGTCAATAAGTCTGACATTGTGCCTTTCACAAATTTCTTGTATACCAGTCGTTTTCCAAACTACTGAAGCTTTTGCAGTTCCACCAGGACTATCACCGACAATGATTTCTTTTTCCATATCTTTCAAAATCATGATTAAAGCCTCTAAAACAACAGGATGAGTTGTAACAGCTTTATCTGGGTGATGTGCACCTAAAAGATTTGGTTTTAATAAAATGAGCTTTTTGTCTTTTAATTTATCAAATAAATCAAATTCGTTAAAAAACTCTCGGATAGAAAATACTATCTCATCTAAAATATATTCTTTATGTTCTTTTATTATAACTCTTGTTTTCATTTATCCTCCATTATCATAAACTTTTTGATCAGTAATTATTGCTGATATCAAATCTCTATTTGTGACATCAAAAGCTGGATTAAAAACTTTTATACATTTTGGAGTAAGAGAAACCCCTTTAAAAAAAGAAACTTCCTCACAATCTCTTTCCTCGATAACAATATCTTTTCCACTATTGATTTTTTTATCGAAAGTCGATTCTGGAGCTACTATATAAAACGGTATCGCAAAATGATTAGCCAGTAGAGCAAGATTCAAAGTTCCTATTTTGTTTGCTGTATCTCCGTTTTGAGCTATTCTATCTGCTCCGGTGATGATAGCTTGAATATTTTTCGTTTTGATTGTCCAAGCAGCCATATTATCAGTGATTAGTGTGCAATTAATATCTGATTTTTGTAATTCCCACATTGTCAATCTAGAACCTTGAAAAAGCGGTCTTGTCTCGTCTACATAAACCTCTATTTCTCTATGTTTTGCTATCTCTTTTATGACTCCGAGGGCAGTTCCGCTGCCATAAGTAGCTAAAGAACCTGTATTACAGTGGGTCAAAAATCTATTAATATGTTTAGGGATATAATCAAAACCATTAATAGCCATTTTCTGACAGGCTTCATATTCATATTGCATTAATTCGTCTACAAGTTTGTTGATTTCACAAAGAATGGTATTTTGATTAAATTTATTGGAGTCATTTTGAATCAGCAAAATATCTCTCACTTTTTCAATAGCATGAAATAGATTAACTGCAGTAGGCCTGCTATTCTCAATCTCAGACATAGCAACCAGCATTTTCTTTTTAAAATCAGTTTCATTGAGATATTTTTTTCCTGCTAAATAAGTAGCAGCTATACCAGCTATACCTATTGCTGGTGCACCTCTTATTTTGAGCTGTTTGATAGCCTCTATCATATCTTTATAATCATCAATCAAAAGATATTTTTCTTCGAGTGGGAGCAGCGTCTGATCTAAGATTTTAAATTTATCATCAAATCTTTTTATAGAAAAAACATCCATTGCTCAATCCTTTTTAACGATATCCCAAAGTTCGTCAAGCGCTTTCAAATCCATTTCCAGCATATTGAGTTGTTTCTCTTCACAGAGTTTTTCTACTTTATTGAACCTTGTTTTAAACTTTTCATTACTCAGTCTAAGTGCCGATTCTGAGTCTATTTTTAGTTTTCTCGAAAGGTTAACTACTGCAAAAAATAGATCTCCTATTTCCATTTCTAAATTACCCCTCTTTGCAAGGTGGGGGAGAGGTGGATCTATCTCCGCTTTCACCTCATCAATCTCTTCTTTTATCTTCTCAAATATAGGCTCAATAGAATCCCAATCAAAGCCAACAGAGGCAGCTTTTTCTTGTATTCTTTGAGCTTGAATCAAAGCTGGCAAATTTTTCGGCACACCCTCCAGAACAGATTTTCTCTCTTTTTTCTTTTCTTGAAGTTTTATCCTTTCCCAGTTGAGTTTTGCTTGGTCTGAAGTTTCTATTTCTAAATCTGCAAAGACATGAGGATGTCTTCTGATCAATTTATTATTGATACTTTTCAAAACATCATCAAGAGTAAATACTCCTTTTTCTTCTGCTATTTTTGCCTGTAACATGACATGTAGTAAAATGTCACCAAGCTCTTCTAGCAAAAGTGTGTCATCGCTTTCTTCGATGGCTTCGACTGCCTCATATACTTCTTCTATAAAATTGGGTATCAAAGACTTTGAAGTCTGTTTGATGTCCCAAGGACAGCCTTTTTCGGGGTCTCTTAGTTTATTTACTATATTTACAAACTCATCAAAAAGTAACATATTAACAATCCTTAAAACCAAATCCGACAGTCTTGAGCGAAAATAGCCTCAGAGCAACTCTCTGTGCCTTTTCTAAAATCTCTGTGTTTAAGACTATTTTCGACATATTTTTATATATTATCACTTCCTTTTCTCCATCTCTACAGCAATATAACTCGCCACATTAGTAGCATAACTTCCTGCTCCAAAACCTGCATCATAGCCAAGTTCGATAGCGAGTTCGTGATTTAGTCTTGGACCACCGCAGATGAAAAGCATTTTATCTCTCAATCTTTCTGCTTCTGCAAGTTCTATTAGTCTAGTAAGGTTTTTGACATGAATATCTTTTTGAGTAACTATTTGAGAGACTAAAATCACATCAGCATTGAACTCTCTTGCTCTTTTAAGCAGTTCTTCCGAAGGTATTTGAGCACCAAGATTTATTGCATTGAAATATTTATATCTTTCCAATCCGTATCGATGATTGTAGCCTTTCATATTCATGATAGCATCGATGCCCACAGTATGTGCATCAGTCTCTATACAAGCACCTATGACAGTTATTTTCCGACCTATGTTTTTTTCGATAAAATCGTCTGTTTCATCCATAGTCATAACTTCTGTTTCTACTACATTGACTATGATTTTGGTGGTATCTACAGTGACAGAAGTGTTTCCGTAGGCTATAAACTGCGTAAAACCTTCATGTAATTCTTTCAAAAAACAAATCTCTATGTTTTCAAAACCCATAGATTTTAGCAAAATTTTTGCCGCTTCTTTTCCTTTTTCATCACAGGTAACTGGCATAGAAAATGACAGCTGTATCCTACCATCGTTTAATGTATCCCCGTAGGGTTTGACTCTTGTATGGTCTATAATAAATGACATTTTATTCTCCTAATATTTGTTTACCTCTATTTGGGAGAGGTGTGTTATACGATGTTTATTTAATATATCATTTTTCTTTTTCTGAGCAAAGAAATCTTTATTTTCTATTGTGTTAAAAACATTCTTTTTTAAACAATCTTTTCTTCTATTTATAGGGTTTCTCCAGCTACGAAGAAGTTTTATTGATTCATGAATATACTTCAATTCTTCATCAGTAACTCCAAAAATGTCTTGTAAGACTATTTTATCACCTAAAGCATAAGTGTATTCGATTCCGTTTTTTTGAGTTTCTTCATTCAATTTCTCATATATTGAGCTAACAATACTGCGAGGAATATTTTCAACGATATTTAACCTATCAGCTTCACCCGGTATGATAACCAAAGTTCCTCCACCCAAAGAATGGATATTCAGCTCCAAAGATAATAAAGTAAGGCTGTTATACCATCTACAGATAAATTGCTCTTTTGAAATGCCTTTCAAACTGCCACACAAGAGACTGTTTGAAACAGCATATCCTCCTTTATTGGCAATAAGTTTAGGCACTTCACCAAAAACGGTTAATATCATGTCTGGATACTCAATGTTGGGAGTAATATACCATGGTTTGCGATTCTTGCATTTATATTTTTTATGAACTTGCATCATTTTTCCATTTTCTAAGTATAACCTATCACCTTCTGAAATATTTTTAGGACAGTATAGCTTTGAAGAACAATCTCCTTTAAGTACTTCCAAGCCTATGTTTGATCCTCCATTTATTTCTTTAGCATTTAAAATCGTAGGTATCAAATTTTCATCTGGAATTGAAAAATGACGAATAATGTTTGATTGTGGATGAAAATAGTTTTTATCAGCAGACACATAACCTATTTTAAATTTACAGCTATCTATTATGGGTTTCAAAAAACCTTTGTTTTTTATATTGATCAATTGTTTCTGTTGTGTTTTGTCAAGTGTCCTAGATATAAAGGGCTTTTCATTGTTGAATATTTCTGACAAACAGATAATTTCTTTTTTATTTATATTGTTATTTTGTAAATCCTCTACCCCATTATAAATATTGTAATCTATAAAGTCGGTTGTCCCATTTTTACCTGCTGCGTAAAAAATAATAGTTTCAACATCGACATTTGGGAAAAAGTCTTCATATATACGACTGATAGACAGGCTTGAAAAGTTTTGTGATAAGGTCTCCCACAAAGCATAAGCATATCGTGTATAAGTTATCTCAAAAGGCAAGACAAAAGCCATGCGACCTTCTGGCTTTAATAACGAAATAGATTTTAAAACAAATGGAAACCATAAGCTGCCATTGTTTGGGCATCTAGTTAAATACTGTTCAATGACTTTTTGAGCTGTATATCTTTGTTCCGATGAAATGTTTTTAAGGCAGACATAAGGCGGATTGCCTATCACAACATCAAATTTTTCATCAGAATGAAAAGCCAAAAAATCACTGTTTATAACATAAGATGTTTCCAATTTCTCTTTATTTCTGAAACTATCTGCGACTTCAGGTTGTATCTCTATAGCCACAAGCTTAGGATTATCATTGCCTAATTCATTAAAGCGATTCAAAGACTTTTCGATAAAAATGCCTTCTCCAAATGATGGTTCTAAAACACTTTCTTTACCTTCTCTGATTGCCCATTTTATCATACTTTCTACTACTACACTTTCAGTATAAAATGACCCTGTTTGCTTTTGCTTATGTGGAGACATACTAATTCTTTCCTTATAATGGTTTCCTTTCATTGTAAGTATGAACTATTTTGTCAAAAAAATGCTCAATACACAATAAAGGGTCAGTTTCCAAAATGGTGGGAGGGTCTGTTTCGAAATCTACTTTCAAAAAAGCAAAATGTTCATATTTATCCTTTGGAGACCTCCAATCTTCTCTACCAGTTATTCTCATATATAGCTTTTCAGCTCTTTCAAGATTAACCTTTTCAGTTACTCCTGTTTTGATAGGCTTTTTAGGTAGCAAATAGATATAACACAAAACTGCCATGGGAAACCTGTCGTGCAAGGAAATGCAATCTCCTATTATTTCTTCATAGTATGTTAAAATATTCTTACTTATTGAAGACATTTGGCTACGGATACCTACAATGATTTGTGGACCGTTTATGTTTTCAATGACTGCTACATCTACATCTTTGGATTTGTGAGAACCGTATAAAGTAGCTTCTTTTAGTATCTGAAAATGATTTTCATTTATGCCTACCTTTTGTAGCTCATCAATACAATATTCGTGTAAGAAATTTATAAAACCTTGGCTACGAACTGAACCTATAGGGTCTTTTAAATAAATCTTTTTCATTTCAATTAAACATTTTATTAAACTATTTTTGTTTATTGGCATTATATTCTCCTAATTTTATATTCTTGATTTAACCAAACGCTTGTATCCTTAAACAAAACATCTACAGCTACCTTGCCCTCTTTAGTTTGGTTCTCTTTCGAGACAGATAGATAAAAAAGGTCTTGATTTTTCCATTAGTTCATCAAGCTGTTCGATTTCGAATAATATTTTTTTCCCTATAGTTTTATCCAAGTTTTATTACCTCTCCAAGTGAACACAATAAATCATAAAATTTTGACTGTTCATCAAAATCAACTAGATCAATCTCATTTATTACTCTATCATCAAGTTTTGCGTATACTCGAAAGAATTTTTTAGGAGGTAACCCTTTAATTCCTAAGTCAATGTCTGATCTTTCGTGAATATTTCCAGTTAATAATGATCCAAATAGATAAACTGCTTCGCAACCCTCGCTTTTAAGAAAATCTACCGCAACTTCGATGTCTTTTTGATAATTTTCTGGAATCTTATTATCCATATAACTACAACTCCTATAAAGTTGATTCAAAAGCTATTCTACCTGCCTTTTTATAACGAAACTAAGTTTTTTATCAATATCAAATGGTCAATAACCAATGTTTTATCATACATAAACCACCTCCTTTTCAATTCTTGCCTTAAATCGAGGACGCTTAAATTTAGATTTTGTAGCTATATCCACTTTTACACCCATCATTTCTTCCAACTTTTCTGCGATATCCATACAAGTGAATATACTCATCGTTGGCGCTTCTACCAAAACATCTACATCACTTTCTTCTGTATGCTCATCTCGTGCTACAGACCCAAATAATCCAATACTTATAATACCTTATTTTTCACCATATTCTTGTTTAAAACGGCGTAAAATCTCGATATAATTTGCTCTAGTGGTCGTACAAAATATTCCTCTATCTTAAATAATTAATTAAAATTCATTTTAAAATGATAATCTTTTTCATACCTTCATTGCATCAAAGATAATAATATTAATGTTAAATGGGTAAATGTTTCCCTTACTGTATTTCACACCCCACTCTTCCTTCTATTACATTCCTTACATAGCATCTGACAGTTTTCCACAACCGTTTTCCCTCCTTTGCTCCAAGGTGTTATATGATCAGCTTCCATTTGTTTTATTTCAAAGGTTTTCTGACATTTAGAACAGACTCCATTTTGTCTCTCAAAGGTTTGCCTTCTCTGGCTCTCAGTAAAGGCTCTGATATTGAGATGTTTTTCTTTTCGATTGAGGACATAACTGTAAATCCCTTTTTTATTTGTTACATCGTCATCTACCATCAGGTTTTCTATCTCTTTTTCGAGCTTTGCTGTGTCGAATAACTTTTTATGATGTTCATCATATAGACCATCCCAGTCGAGACCTTTCATTTCTGAGCGGTATTTTGGAAAAGTCAGTTTTACCCAGTTTATCACATTCTGAAAATATGTCCAAAGCTCATTCGCATTGGGATCATGTTGATGAATAGACATATATTCCTCAATCTGACCTTTGTTTATCCATTTTATTGCGGTTTCGAGATAGTCTTGACGAATGGGGGAGCCGGTGACATAGTTTTGTGCTAATTTATATGCTGAACAACCAGTTTTGCTAAAAATTATTTTTGCTTCTGAAAGCCAAGGACCTGTGTAAACTGCATTTCGGAGTTCCTGTTCATAAAGTCTCTCGCCAGCAATATTAATTATTCGAAACCAATCGAGTTTTTCTTTGTCATTGCCCTCGCAGAAGTAAATCATGAGTTTATAATCGAGGATTTGCGATTGTTCTATATCAGTCATATTATAAAATCGTAAATTATCCACTTGAAAATCACCATTGATATATTGACAAAAACTGATAGTTCTTTGTTGCCCGTCTAAAACCTCATAAGTGCCATCTTCATTGACTATCCAATACATCACATTTAAAGGAAAACCTTTTACGATGGTATCTATCACTGCATCCCTTTTCTTGTCATCATATACAAATTCTCTTTGATATTTAGGACGGATGTTTAATCTTCGCTCATACCCTAATACACCTTCTTCTTTGTCATCAATGTATCCTAAAGCAACCTCTCTGATTGATATTTCTTTTAACTCTATTTTCATTTAATATCTCCTAGTCTTTTGATAAAAATTCTTGCATATAATCTTTTACCATTTATATAGCATCTACCTTTAGGAATATTTAGAGTTTCTTCATTTCCTACGATTTTAAATTGCTCTGGGTTATATTTATCTAAGAACGATATTGGTACTCCCATAATTCCATCCCAATCTATTGGAATATCTACAACTTTTGACACCTCAATAGCGTTAAAATTATCATATTGTGGAAACTCCTCAGGTGTATATTTTTTGTATGAATAAAGTTTTTCATGTCTTCTAGGAACATCAATATTTGTGAACCAACGAACACCTTTTACACGGATATATTTATTACCGTTTTCATCAATCCGTGTAGTTGCTGCATCAAGGGGATAATAATCTGGAACCTTAAATTCTCTATCACCGCTAGTAATGCTCTCCCCGAGCCATAATTTATTTTCTTTTATCAGTTTGAAAATTTCTTTGTAACTTACTGCGTTTATATTTCCGATTATGATAAATCTTTTATCATATTCTATCAGCTGTGCTATATACTCTCTGAGCAATGAAAAAGGAGGATTGGTTATTACTATATCGGTTTCTTTCAGTAATTCTATACATTCCTGCGAGCGAAAATCGCCATTGCCTTTTAATCTTGTTAACACATTTTTTTTGTTTCTGAGGATTAGTTCTACATCTGCTAATCCAGTGGCACCATCATGATTTTCATCTGTCAGTTCTTCCATTACTATTTTGTGAGCGTTTTTAGTAGTTTTATTTTCAGGTGGTTCATAATCAAACAATGTCAATTGGGTACTAGCAATTGGTGAACCATCATAACAAGTTGCAATGAGTTTTTTTAACCCCAAATGATTGAAACTCATAGCAAAAAATTTAAAAAAGTTACTTTCATAAGGGTCATCACAATTACAAAAAATAATTTGATTCTTAAATAAAGCCTTATAATACTTCATCTCTTTATCGATATCAGTCATCTGAGTATAAAACTCATCAGCCTTGTTAATCTTTGCAGTGTTCAAATGTTTTTGTGTCATTATCTCACTCCTTTATTTTTATTATCATCTGTCAATTATTAGCATCTCCCAGCCAACACTTCCTATATTTATAACTCTTCAACCTACATAAAAAAAAAGCATTAAATTTTGTCAACAATTATATAATTTATCAAAAAGGGTTTAAATTTTTTAGTAGATAATAAATCAATCTTTTTATTTCTTAGTAGCCAGTTCTATCTTCATCCTCTCCATAAAAGGATTGACATAATCTTCTGCTTTTTTAAACACCCCTTCGAGACCTTTACCAGCTTCTTCTGGTCTTTTTATATCTGCAAATTCTCCCTGTGCCATAGAGGTCAAAAGACCTTTTTCGGACACTTTTGCTAGAAAGTCAGTTGCTTGTTCTAAAACAAAATTTGCTCTTCGGTTGATAAAGCCATCTTCAGTTATGAAAATTTCTTTAGGCAAATCTTTCATTGTTTTAAAAATATATTCTGCATTTTCGATAGCCAATGCCCTATCTTGAAGGTGCGGTGTGTGAACAGCCTCAGTGAGCATCCCGAGTAGCTGCACTCCTTGTCCTGTGAGTTGAGCAACAAAATTAAACATGGCGTTCATCAAATATGCCTTAAATATATTGCCAGTGATAAACTTTGTTGGAGGCATGTATTTAGTCGGTGAATTAGGAAACAATTCTTTTGTCAGCATTGCATGAGCTATTTCGTAAAGAAAGCCATTTTCAATATCTGGGTCTATTTCAAAAGCATGTCCTATCCCCATTTTTTCTGCTTTCACTCCTGACAAAATCGCAAATTGTTCATTTATCAATTGAGATGCTGTCACTGTATATGCCTTTTCTACTGCATCTGAAGTGGTCAAATAATTGTCTTCACCGGTCTGAATCTCAATACCCGCAAAACCGTTTATCATTCTCGAAAAATACTGGTCTAACAATGTTCTTCGTGGATTTATATCTCTGAATAAAATGCCATACATTGCATCGTTAAGCATGACATCGAGTCTTTCCATTGCTCCCATTGCTGCTATTTCAGGCATACAAAGACCGGAAGCATAATTGGTCAGACAGATATAACGACCTATTTCTTCACCTACTTCATCAAGTGCCTTTCGCATGATTCGGAAATTTTCTTGGGTAGCAAAAGTTCCACCAAACCCCTCTGTAGTAGCCCCATAAGGCACATAATCGAGTAATGATTGTCCTGTTGACCGGATGACAGCAATGATGTCTGCACCTTGTTTAGCAGCTGCTTTTGCTTGGACTACATCGTCATAAATATTTCCTGTGGCTACAATCACATAAAGAGAAGGCTTTTTTCTTTCTCCATACTTGGTAAATTGACAGTTTCTATATTCTTTTTGCTGTGTGATATTTTCCAAAGATTTACTGGTTTCAGACTGCATTAATTCATAAACTTTTTTTGGGTCTTGAGCTGGTATTTCTGATAGGTTTATTTCGTTTTTTATTATTTTCTCAGCAATTTCTTGAGTTGTAAAATTACCTTGTAATCCGACATTCCCACTATCACACAAATAAATCATTGCATTACAAATATGATAAGCAGCTCCCTTATCAATGATTTTTTTGTCTTTTAAATAGTCCACTATCACATTAGGGTAAGGTGTCCCGTCTGCGGTAGCTCCATCTACACCGAGAAGTCTTAATACAGCTCTCTCTATGGTCACAGAGCTATATCCCTCAAAAAGCCATGTAATTTCATTGGTGATTTTCTTTGCATAAGCTCTTGCTTCTGTTATTTTTTTTTGATTGATTGTTAGTTTTATCATTTTTATCTCCTGATATATCTATTCTCTAATCCCTTTATAAAGGAGGATGTTACCTATCGTGCTATTTTATCGAGGAATAGCATTACCTCTACCCCTAAATAAAATTGTGGATGGAGGCTATCATCGAGCTTCCGGGACCAGTGGGTCGAACAATCCAAGGGGGTAACTTCAAAAAACTCCGTATTTCTCTGTGTTCTCTACCTCTGTGTGCTCTCGGTTCAAGAGATATTGAGCTTGTGAAATAGCTCGCAGAATTACCACAGGAAAAACTCTTTGTTAAAAAAAGAAGTTATAGACGAGAAAATTTGATATAGTTTTTTTGTCAACAATTTTTTTTATTTTTTGAATTTCTCTCTTTGCCACCGCAAAAATGATCGCATTTCGATAATGAATGATAACCATATAATGAAAAAAAGGAGCTTTCACTCCTTCTCACATCAAATAACTTACTTTAAATATCTTTATCCTAACAAGATTAAAACTGTTGACAAAAAAAGCATTTTTAAATAATTGGCACTTATGAAAATATACATTTAAAAAATGGAGGATAATATGAGTGTAGATACAGCAGAATTTGAAGGTAAATATCTTACTTTCAATCTATTGGAAGAATTTTACGGTGTCAGTGTCGGGAGCATACTTCAAATAATTGCAATTCCTGATATAACGAAAATTCCTCAAACCCCTGCTTTCGTAAAAGGTGTAATTAATTTAAGAGGTCGAATTATACCTGTAGTTGACCTGAGGTTAAAGTTTCTTCTTGAGGAGCAAGTTTATGATGACAGAACCAGCGTTATCATCATAAAAATGAAATTGGATGGAAGAGAAATTTTTATCGGTGTCATTGTCGATAAAGTAAATGAAGTTATAGACATCAATAAAAATGAGATAGAAAGCTCCCCTTCCTTTGGAGTAGATCTTGATACGCAATTTATCCTCGCTATGGCAAAGGTAAAAAACAAAGTAGTCTCTTTATTGGATATTGGTAAAATATTGACCAATAAAGAATTGATGCAAATACAAGATATGTAATCGAGCCTTTATCAAGTTAGGGAAAATACTTTTCTAATTTGAGATAGGCGAACTGTGTAATTTTTAAATATGAACTGAAAAGAAATGGAGAATGTTTAGAGATGAAACTTAATATGAAAATCTCTCTTTTGTTTGGGATTGCTTTATTTGTGTGTATTGTAGGAATAGTAATCCCTGTGGAAATGATATTGAATCGCAATTTTGAAAAGACATATCTCGATAAATTGGATATTATCGCAACCTCAAATGCTGATTTAATCAAAACGAATCTAGACGCAGAATTGAATAGGCTTTTTGAAATTGCAAACAGGACTGAATCTAGAACTTTAGACTGGGAAGGCGTCATCCGGGAAAATCTGATTCCTGATGTGCAGCGTATTGGTGCTCAAGAAATGGGGATGGTGTTTCCGGATGGTAGATATAGGCACATATCAGAAGTTCCTGATGCAAACTTAAATCTGGGTGATAGAGATTATGTTCAAGTAGCTTTGACTGGCAGAAACGCAGTCTCTGATTTGATAATCAGTCGAGTTACAAACAGCCTCGTTTTGATGTATGCTGCACCTATTATGTCTCATAATGGACCTGGGGCTAGGGTGATAGGCATGATTGTAGCACGCAGAGACGGAAATCTTGCGCTTATTGACTTGGTAAACAATGCCAGAACTATGGAAGGTTCTTATGCTTTTATGATTAATAACTCAGGCACTATTGTCGCTCATCCAGACAGAGATATGGTCTTTAATCAAGTTAATGTAATTTCTGAGGCAGCAAATAATCCAGACTATCGCTCAAAAGCTGATATGGTATCTGTTGCACTAAACTCAAGGTCTGGGAATGCGAGATTTACTGAAGATGGGAAAAAATACATTGCAGCTTATACTGAAATCACAGGTTATCCTTGGAAACTTTTCTTTACTTTAGACGAGGATGTTATGAATTCTGAACTGGCTCAGGTGCGTAATACAATACTCGTTATTGGTTTTATTTTTCTTGTTTTAGGTGTAATTGTTGCTATAGCTTTTGCCAGAATGATTTCCAAACCTATCCATGAATGCCTTGATATTGCCCGTAACATCGAAAACGGCAACACAAATCTGAATATAAATGTGAAATCAAAAGACGAATTAGGTGATTTAGCTAAAGCTATGCAAAATATGGTAAATGCTATTCAAAGAGTTTTATCTGATTGTGATTATTTAACCAAAGAAGCTTTTGCTGGTAAACTTAAAACTCGGATTGATGTGAAAAAACATCAAAATGATTATGCAAAACTGGTCGATGGTATGAACAACATCCTCGAATCTGTTGCTTATCCTATGAAAGAATGCCTCGATGTTATGGATAGACTTTCTAAAAAAGATTTAACTGCTCGCATTATTAATAAATATCCCGGCGATTTTGATTTTCTCATGCAAAATATTAATAATGCTGGCAATACTCTGGAAGAAGCCATTACGCAAGTAGAACTCGCTGTTGAGCAAATAACTTCTGCATCAAACGAAATTACAGCCGGCTCGCAAAACCTCGCTAATTCTACTTCGCAACAGGCTTCCTCTCTCGAAGAGATTTCAAGTTCTCTTGAAGAGATAAATTCTCTGACCGCAAACAACGCCGATAACGCTAAAGCGGGTTTAAAACTTGCAGATCAAGCTGTTCGATCTGTTGATTCTAGTAATGAATCAATGGAGAAAATGAATAAAGCTATGGAAGCTATCTTGAAATCATCACAGGAAACAGGAAAAATCATCAAAACTATAGAAGATATTGCTTTTCAAACTAACCTTCTCGCTTTGAATGCTGCCGTAGAAGCCGCTCATGCTGGTGACGCTGGAAAAGGTTTTGCAGTTGTTGCCGAAGAAGTTAAAAATCTCGCTCTCAGAAGTGCTGAAGCTGCTAAAAACACAAATGCTCTTATAGATGAATCGAGCCGAAATTCTGAAATGGGAGCAAAAATAGTCGAGCAAGTCACTAAATCTTTTATTGAAATGAAAGAACATTTCAATAAAGTGAAAAGCATTGTAAATGAGATTTCTGCCTCTTCTGACGAACAAGCATCTGGTGTTGGGCAAATTTCTACTGGTGTAAATGAGATGAACCGCGGAACTCAACAAAATGCAGCGAATGCCGAAGAATCTGCCTCTGCAGCGGAAGAATTAAATAGTCAAGCTGACGAATTAAAAGATATGGTTGAGTCTTTCACCCTTAGTAGAAAATTCAGTAATATGAGCAATAATACAGCTTTTAGAAAAACTCATAATTTACCCAATGAGAGAAGAAAAACTCATGCTCAACTTCCCAACAAAAAACCAACAAACGCTCTTGAAATCATGCCAGAGACAATGTTGCCGATGGATAGCTTTGATGAGGATTTTATATAGGTGTATATGAAAAAAAAAGAGGTTATATTTCCCTAAAAAATAATTCATAGGAGTAAAAAAGATGATTAAAAACTCGAAAAAAATGGGTCTGTTTATCATTATCTTAGCTGTTTTTATAACAGCTTGTTGTCCAGCTATCAATGACTCCAGAACCATAGTTGGAAATGGTGCAATAACAAGTCAGGAGACATTTCACCGAATTTTTGACAATATTGTTTTTGACGGAGTAGGAAATGTCAATATTCATTTTTCAGATGAAGTTAAAGTGGAAGTTCACACAGACAGAAACATCCATCAAGCAGTGATACTCAATGTCAATGATAATACATTGCACATAGGGCAAGAACGTGATGTGAACATAAACTTTACTCGTTTGGAATATGATGTTTACCTACCAGAGTTGAGAAGTTTAAATTTAAGAGGTGCTGGAAGCATCAATATTGATAGTGGAAATGCCGCTAGTCTGACAATCAATTTATCCGGCGTTGGCAATGTCAATACTGCGAATTATGAAGTAGACAATGTCTATATTATACTATCCGGAGCTGGCAATGCGAGGATTTCTGCAAATAATTCTTTGAATGGAACTCTTTCAGGAACTGGTGATATAATGTTTCGTGGCAGACCAGTTATGAATGTCCGTGTAACAGGGCTTGGAAATATCAGACCGATATAATATGAAATCGGTTTATGGAAAAATTTAAGGAGACAATGATGATTTTATTTACTAAAAAAGCAGATACTACTAGTATTTCTGTTTTTGTTTTGGTATTTTTTGTAATGTTTTTTACTTTTTTGACTTATGAACTAAATGCAATGGGGCGTAATGAGCGAGCCTCAATGCCTCAAAATCATAATGTCCAACGGACAGAAATAAAAATACTTGGTTCTAGTCAATCTATGGCACCTTCCCATCAAGAAAATAATAATACTTCCTTTATTGTCCTAGATTCACTTCAGGATATTGAAGATTTTATCTCTTTAAAAATGAATGAAATGGGACAAATGTGGGATTATACTCATGCTCCTCAAATCGCTTCAGAATTAAGAGAATATAATGAAGATTATTTTTTGAATAATCAGATAATTATGGTTTTTCGTAGTGAAGCAAGCGGTTCAAATAGAATTAGTGCAGAAGAACCAGAAATTGCGAATGAAACCCTAAATATCACTATAAATCGACATGTTCCTGAAATTGGTAATAGGATGATGGCTTATTGGTCCATTCTTTTTCCTATTCAAAGAGATGTGATGGAATATAGTGAGATCAACATAATAGTTGATACTTTTGAGCTTGATTATTCGCAAGACGGGTGGGATTAAATAGAATCGGAAAATAAAAAATCCCCCTTTTCAGGGGGATTTTTTATGTTGTGTTAAGCCTAAGAGAAACAAAAATACTTTCTTAAAAAGTTGTCTTGTCTACAAAAACAAAATCCTTTATCAACATTGCTGGAACTTTTGAATTTGAGCCTTGTTGAACACTTTCTCCAGTGGCAAGTATTCTTTTTGTCACATCGTGTATCTGCTCATTAAAACGGAAATTGTTCACAGCATATTTTATCTCTCCGTCTTCAAAATACATGACTCCGTCGCGTGTCATACCTGTAAAATCAGCAGTTTTTAAGTCATTCAGCCTGATATACCAGAGATTGTTTATGATAAGCCCTCTTTTCACCATTTTCATCATCTCTTTCTCGGAGACACCTTCGCCTTCAATGATAAAATTGAACATGTAGCTCGGTATTAGATTGTGTTTTTGTGCCCATTGTCTCGAAGTAGGGAGGTCTAATATGACACCATCTTTCACCCATTGAACTGTTTTATGAACATTGTTTGAGCTAAAAGGTTGTGTGGTCAGGTCTTTGTCATTGATATCTGAGATGATATTAAACTTTTCTCCAAAGAATTTTTGACCTATTTGATTTGTGAGTGGTGTTAAACCTTCATCAGCTCTTTTTCTGTCCAACATATACCAGTTGAAAAACATAAACAACTGTTCAACTGCTTGTGGTCTCAAAATTACAGGTATAGCCTCAAAATCCATCGATCTCATTTCTTTAAGCGAATCAAATTGCTCATTTAGACGCGATAATATACCATCCAAACAGAGCTTTTCAAAATCTTTATTGGTAAAAGTAGTCTTTGTCTCAATATGTTCTTTGCGTAAGGTCATGGAAAGTTCAATTTCAGATGATTTATCATACCCCAAAAAACCATTTTTTGTCATATAGACAAACTCATTTATGCTTTTTGTGATAATACCTGAAAGAATACCCTGTTTTGTCTCAGCAAAATCTATACATTTCTTTATGATTTCAATCATTTTTGCAGTATCAAGGGTTTCTATAGCTGGAAAATAATTCTTTAATTCGGGATAATCTTCTTTTGAAAGAGTTGTTTCCATATCAGTGTCTGGTGAGTTATTAACAGCAATTTCTTCTGCTTTTTGTATGATTTTCAATAAGTTTTCTTCATCTATTTGCCTTGTAGATGCTGTGCCTATTCTTTGGTCTTTGATGCAAACATAAGAGACTTCTATGTAGTCACCACTGATATGTTGAGTTATAGTATTTTGAGCGAACCGGGTGCATTGTTCGTCATTATAATTTACATAAAGTTTGAAATCATCCGCATTGATGTTTTTCTTCATAAATTCTGCGATTGACATGATTTTTTCTTTCATTGTGAACCTCCAACGCGTATATTTCTAAATCTTGAGGGAGATGCTCCATGTGTCATTATGGCAGTTTGATTAGGTTGACCTTTACCACAATTAACAACTCCAAAAGGTTTCCAATACCTTTCATCGCAGATAGCATCGCAAGCATTCCAAAATTCCGGATTGTTTGACCTATATAAAACTTTTTTCAAGGGTCTATGTAGCTTGCCATTTTTTATTTCCCAAAAATAATCCCCACCAAACTGGAAGTTTACTCTATGTTGGTCGATAGAAAATGAGCCTCTACCCTGAATATATACACCATCTTCTGTATCACGAATCATGTCAGATAAGGAATATTTATTTTTTCCGGGCAATAGATAAAGGTTGGGAATTCTATTCATTGGCTGATCATAATAAAATGTAGCTCTATTGCAGCCTCTTGAATAATCTAATCCTATATAAGGAGCAGTTTCACGAGTTGTCCCATACTCATTTAATATGCCATCTTTTATGATAAACCATTTTTGCCCCGGAACTCCATCATCGTCAAATCCTGAGGTTGCAAGACCTTCTTTCAAGGTGTTGTCACCAACAAAATTTACTATAGGAGAGCCATATTGATAGTTTTTC
Organism: Candidatus Cloacimonadota bacterium; assembly: GCA_009777575.1. Lineage (GTDB taxonomy): Bacteria > Cloacimonadota > Cloacimonadia > Cloacimonadales > WRIO01 > WRLO01. The sequence continues at coordinate 1,481 of WRLO01000010.1, read as the reverse complement.
AATTTTTCAGGAGTGGCGAAGGATACACCAGCATAATCAGCTTCCCAACCCAATACTCTATCCAGTTCTGTGGGGTGACCGACTGATTCGTGCATGGTAAGTCCAAGATGATTGGGATCGAGTATCAGGGTTCTTCTCTTTTCTTCGCCTAAAACATCGGCATTGACCTTTGTGATAGCTTCTTGAGCAATGGTGTCAGCCTTTTTTATAAAGTCAAGACTTTCTATCCATTCCCAGCCTGTAGCTCTTCCACCATCGTCAAATTGCCTTGATTGATTGTCATTTTCGTTGAAAGCATAAGCAACTATCATCGGATTGATAAAACAAGTATTGATTTCAAGTTCAGTCCCAATTGTTGAAGCAAATATTTTTTCTTCTTTTTTACTATAAAAATAAACCATAGTTTTTTTGATAGGTTCATAATTTAGCATTTTTTTTGAAATTTCCAGCATTAATTCAGTTTTTTCCCTAATTGGAACTTTAAAAGGGTCTTTAATAAGCGGGGTATCGTATTTCGCAATATAGCTCTTTTCATTGGCGAGCTTTATACCATCGCCTTTTTTGAGTTTAGCTGAAAATTTCGCAATATCAAATGCTTTCTGTGTAGTTTTTTTTACAGCCTCTTCGCTGAAGATATTTGAATGAGAAAATCCCCAAGCACCATCTTTTAGCACTCTTATACCATATCCGTAAATGGTTCCTTGTGCGTTCTGCTTAAAACTCGTATCCTCAAGATAAATCCATTCCTGAGTTGTCCTTTGAATACGGATGTCAGCATAATCAGCACCTAAATCCTTTGCTATGCCCATAGCAATTTCTTGATATTTCATAAGCACCTCTTTTTTTAGTGTTTATTGCCTATATTTTAAAAACACTTTATTTGTCAAGATATTTTCTCTTTATCGATTTATGTAGCTGCTTTGTCAATCCGAACGCAAACCTTGTCATTCCGAGCGCAGCGAGGAATCTTAAGACCTTTCACTGCGTTCCTCGCAAGGACAACTACATGTAAAGTTGAAATACAAAAAATATTTTTTTTTGACAAATAAAACCAAATAAATATACTGGCACATTATGACAAAAATATTAGTTTAAATGGAGTTTTATATAAGCTTTTTTTAGGATATAAAGAGGTTAAAATGCTAAAAACAAAAGAGTTTAGCGACATTTCGTTATTTCTGACTCAAACTGTTTTAAATAGACAGATTTTTGAGCGATTGAGAAGAAGCCTAAAAAAAACATTATTTATTTTAACTGCTCTTTTTTATCTTATTACCAGTTTATTTAGTTTTCCTTTACCCAGCTTATCTATTTCCTCCGATGAAATCACAGAACATGATTATGATATTCAGGAATTTATAGCTATCAACATATTTGTTGTCGATGACGATGAACCAGAAGATGAAACAAACTCTGAAACGAATAATCACCAAAAATGCCCAAAACAACATAAAAAAACAACTAAAAAAGATAAAAAAGAT
>WRLO01000009.1 GCA_009777575.1 Candidatus Cloacimonadota bacterium | reverse complement strand
ATTGCTTCGGGGGGAGTTTAAAATGAGGGACCTCGCAACGACGGGGTGGGGGAATAGTGACACGGAGATTGCTTCGGGGGGAGTTTAAAATGAGGGACCTCGCAACGACGGGGAGGGGGGATAGCAAGAAGGGACAGCAACGACGATATAAGTGACACGGAGATTGCTTCGTGAGAATAGCAAGAAGGAACCTCGCAACATAGAAAAATCTGCGTTATCTATCTCAATATAAAACAAATAAAAATAAATAATCATGGATTATAAAAATACTGCATATCTAATTTTCAAAATGAATTAAATACACTAATATACCTTCTCTCATTGTAGTTCTGAAATTTTTATTATTAACGATTTTTGATGAAATACATTTATAAAACACACTTGACAAAAAACTCTATATTTATTTTTTTGTTTTCTGGTTCAAATTTTAATTAAAAATTTTGGAGTAATAATGAGAAGAACGAATATAAAATTATGGAAAGGGTTTGACTATTTATCTCAAAAAGAATCTTTTTTTGAAGTCATTCCTTGTGGTTTCCCTACTGATGATGAGGAAATCGAATGTTTAACAAATCTATTGTATCAGACAAATGAAAGTATGAAAAATAAAGATATTCCTCAGTGTCCTACCTCAGCAAGAATGAAGAAAGAAATAGATGGAAATGTTTATTTAATTGTAAACAATGGTTTCCATAAGTTTTCATTAACAAATAAAACTATGATAAATACATTATCAGTCGATAATGAATTAATCCATACTTCCAATGATATAGATAAAGCATGGTTAATAGATAATTTTAGTATAGATAATGAATGATGAAAAGTTTAGTGAAATGTGTAATCCAATTTAAAGCAAAATGACAATTCAAAAAAATAAAAAAGTCTTTAATTCTGATTTGCCATTGTTATTTAATACTGAAATAGTTGTAGACAAGTTGAATGGTTATCTTTTTTCAGAGGAGAGTTTTTATGTGATTGATGATTTTTTTTTGCCTTTGTTTGATACAACATCAAAAGATATTAAACACGGTATCGAAAATAAATTTTTTATTACAGCTTTAGAATCAAACAAAACTTTTTCGACTGTTCAAAAAATTCTTGATAAAATGTTTTCTTTAAATATCCACAGAAATACTAAAATCGTTGCTATTGGCGGTGGCTTAACATTAGACATTGCTGCTTTTTGTGCTTCCATATATAAAAGAGGATGTGAATTGTGGTTTATACCTACTACAATTATAGCTATGATAGACGCTTCAATAGGAGGAAAAACAGGAGTAAACATCGATTCAGAAAATATAGGCTATAGAAAAGAAAAAAATGATTTTCAAAATAATATTGAGAATAAAAATAAATGCTTAAAACTAAAAAATCAGATCGGAACATTCTATCCAGCTAATAAAGTTATTCTGGACTTTAGTTTATTGAAAACATTACCAGAAAATGAAATCAAAAATGGTTATGCAGAATTAATAAAAATGATGATTATCGCTGAGAGAAATTTTTTTAATCATGAATTTGGGTTTATCAAAGAAAATCTATCAGATTTTATAATCAAAGCAATGAAATACAAATTATCTATATGCTCAAAAGACCTAAGTGATAAAGGACAAAGACAATACTTGAATCTAGGGCATACTTATGCACATTTATTTGAGACTATAAGCGATTTTAGAATTTCTCACGGAAATGCTGTCGCAAAGGGTTTAAAACTTGCTTTAAATTTCAGCCTGACAAAAGGATTGTTATCCTTTGAAAATTATAATTTATTTTTATCTTTTTTAGACGAATTTTGCAATGATATTCAATTTTCTGAAATAGAAATAGAAAATATTAAAAATAAGGGTGAAATTATATTAATATCAGATAAAAAGGCTGATATTAAACTAAAATTAGTTTTAGTAAATAATATATCTGTAGAATTTTACTCTGTTGAAAACATTCAAGAAATAATTAATTTTATTATTAAGAATGTTTAAATTAAATTGTTTGTGTAAAAGTTGAAATATGAATAAATTATGTGTTTTTTTTTTATTAATATCTACATTTGATTTATTAATAGCAAATAAATTAAATGAAAATATGTTAAATTCTAATTTACAATTTTCATACCATTTTAATCAAAATAATGCTCTTATTAACGAGAGAGACGCTTCTGATTTAGATTTTTCAAAATCTAAGTTTTATATCATCGCAGGCACTTTATTTATCAGTTCATGGTTTTTTGACCAAGAGATTAGGGATTTTACACAAAGGGAAATTTATGGAGGGGATAATTTTTTTACTCAAATTTTGCATGGGGTAGGTGATAGAAATAATGTTTTTTATGGTGCTTTAGTCGTTTATAGTGCGAACACTATAATTCAAAATAATTATATGCATGAAACATTGATGTTATCTTTACAATCGCTCATAATGACGCAGGGAGTAACTGAAGGTTTTAAAAAAACTTTTAAAAGAGCTAGACCAAGACATAGTCCCACAGATCCTTTTGATTTTTGGGATAAGGGTGAATCTTTTTTTTCAGGACATTCATCTGGAGCATGGTCTTATCTAACTGTGGTAGCAGAAAGACATCCAGAATTAAAATGGCTTGCTTATGGTTTTGCCAGTTGCGTATCAATGTCTAGAATTTACGAAGATGCTCACTGGGCTTCAGATGTGATACTTGGAGCAATTGTGGGATATGGAATTGGTCACCTAACTCTTCGTATGAACATTAAATACACTACAAACTTTAATATATTACCCTACATTGATGAAGATGGAGGAAAATATGTCTTAGTTCAATGGGGGTTTTAAAAAAAAGAGTTAACATAAAAACTTTTGAAAATGATTTGACTAAAAAACTTATTCAAAAATAATGGTTCATGATATAGAGATCTCAAATAAATCTGATAATAATTTTTTTATGTAACTGTTTAAAAAATTATATTTTTACTTTTGTGACTATCTATATAAGATTAAAATTTACAAGGAGTTTATATAAATGACGGATGAAAAGACGAAATTGATTCACATCGAAGTTGAAGAAGAATTGAAAAAATCCTATTTAGAGTATTCAATGAGTGTCATCGTAGCGAGGGCTTTGCCGGATGCACGAGACGGTCTGAAACCTTCACAAAGAAGGATTTTGTACGCGATGCACGAGTTGAACCTTACACCTGGTTCCCATTTTAGAAAATGTGCAAAAATTGCCGGTGACACTTCTGGAAATTACCATCCTCACGGAGAACAAGTTGTTTATCCTACACTTGTGAGAATGGCTCAACCTTGGGCTTTGAGATATTTATTAGTAGACGGGCAAGGAAATTTTGGCTCTATTGATGGTGACCCACCAGCTGCTATGCGATATACAGAAGCTAGACTTCACAAGGCATCTGTAGATTTAATGGATGATCTCGACAAGGAAACTGTTGACTATAAAGCTAATTATGATGACACGCGTAAGGAACCTGAAGTATTTCCCTCAAAGTTTCCTAATATGCTTGTCAATGGTGCTACTGGAATTGCTGTAGGGATGGCTACCAACATGCCACCACACAATGTCGGAGAGATCTGTGATGCTATTATTGCTTTAATCAAAAATCCAGATCTTCTACCTACTCAACTTGCTGATTATATTCAAGGACCTGATTTTCCTACTGGTGGTTACATCATTGGCACGAACGGTATCCTTGACTATTTTAAAACAGGAAGAGGGAGAATTAGAGTCCGAGCTAAAGCAGAAATTGAAGAAAAAAAAGATGGCGGAGAACAAATAGTGATTTCCGAGATACCATATCAACTATCAAAAAATCTTTTGATAGAAAGGATGGTTGAGCTAGTAAAAGATAAACGCGTTGAGGGGATTGCAGACATAAGAGATGAATCTGGAAGACAGGGTATGAGACTACTTGTAATAGTCAAAAAGACAGCAGATGCAAAAGTAGTTTTGAACAATCTTTATAAATATTCTCAGCTTCAAGGAACTTTTGGGGTTATTAATCTCGCTTTGATCAATGGAGTTCCAAAAATAATGAATATCAAAGAACTTTGTATCGAATTTATCAATTATAGGCACGATATAATTGTTCGTAGGACTATCTATTTACTTAGAAATGCAGAAGAAAGACTACATATTTTAGAAGGCTATCGAATAGCTTTAGACAATATAGATGCTGTCATTGAGACTATCAGAAAATCACAATCGACTGCTGAAGCAAATGTTTCTTTGCAAGAAAAATTTGGGTTATCTGAATTGCAGGCTAAAGCAATCCTTGATATGCGGTTAGCAAGACTTACTGGTCTTGAAAGAGAAAAGATTGAGAATGAATACAATGAAATTCTTAAAACTGTGGCTGATTTAAAATCTTTACTAGAAAACAGAGATTTACGAATGGAACTCATCATAAAAGAGACTAAAGAAATAAAAGCAAAATTTAAAGACACTAGAAGAACTCAGATTATGCTGGAAACTAGTGGGGATATTAACGAACTTGACCTCATACCCAACGAAACAGTTGTAGTAATGATTTCTCATGAAGGATACATAAAAAGACTTCCTGTTATTACCTACAGAACACAATCAAGAGGGGGGAGAGGTGCTTCAGGTTCAAATCTAAAGGATGAAGACTTTATACAAGACATTTTTGTTGCCTCAAATCACGACTTTATTCTTTTCTTTACGAATTTTGGAAGATGTTATTGGCTTAGGGTTCATGAAATTCCAGAAGCAGGAAGAACTGCCCGCGGAAAAGCATTGGTGAATTTTATAGAACTGGAAAAAGAAGAAAAAGTAAAAGCAATGCTAACTACATCCGGATTTAACCACAATCAAAGTATTTTGATGGTTACAAAAAATGGAGTCTTGAAAAAAACAGAATTGATGGCTTTCAGAAGACCGAGAGCTGCCGGTATAAAGGCTATAAAACTACTTGAGGGTGATGAGCTAGTCCATGCAAAAATAACAGATGGTGAAAATGATATTATACTCGCCTCATCATCTGGTATGGCACTTAGATTTAATGAAACTCAAGTTCGAAATACAGGAAGAGGTTCCATTGGTGTTAAAGGTATGTCGCTTCGTGAAAATGACTTTATTATTGCTATGGTGGTTGTAAAAAGAGGTGGAACTATACTTGCCATTACAGAAAACGGTTTTGGAAAAAGAACTGCGGTTGAAGATTATACTGCTAAACTCAGCAGGCGCGGCAGAGGTGTCATAACCATCAAAAATTCTGCTAGAAATGGTAAGCTCGTTTCTGTAATGGAAGTAATTGATTCAGATGATTTGATGATAGTAACCAAAAATGGAATAGTTATCAGGCAAAGTGTTGCATCTTTAAGAGTCCTGAGTAGAGTTACCCAAGGGGTAAAACTGATTAATCTACTGCCTGAAGATTCTGTTCATGATATATCCTGCATTCCAAACGAAGATGAAGTTTTAAGTGATGAGGCTATAGAAGCAATAGAAAATAGGAGCTACTCAAATGAGGAAATTGCTGAATTACAAGAAGAAAATGATGAATAGTTCGTTATGTAATTTTTGAATCAAATTTTATGAATAGTGATTTTGATGTGATTGTTGTTGGGGCTGGGCATGCTGGGATTGAGGCTGCTTTAGCGAGTGCAAGGATGGGAGCAAAAACTGCATTATTTGTAATAAAAATGGAGTTTATTGGCTTGATGTCATGCAATCCAACCCTTGGAGGTCCAGCAAAAGGTCATTTAGCTAGAGAGATTGACGCTGTCGGTGGTGAAATTGGTGTCGCTGGCGATATCACGGGGATACATTTTCGAATGCTAAATAAAAAGAAAGGACCTGCTGTTTGGGCTCCAAGAACTCAAAATGATAGAAATGCTTATTCTCGATATATGAGAGAAGTAGTGGAAAATGAAAATAATCTATCAATTATAGAATCACAAATAACAGGGTTAAAAATCAAAAATTACAAATCAAATAACGCTATATCCCAAACAGATATAGCAGAACATGAAGTTTATGGAGTGGTCAGTATTTTAGGTAAGGAATATAATGCTCGAAAAGTGGTTTTAGCAAATGGCACTTTTTTGAATGGAACTATCTTTGTTGGCGATAAGAAATTCTCTGGAGGTAGGTCGGGTGAGCCTGCTGATGATTATTTATCAAAAAATTTATTATCATTGGGTTTTAAATTGAGGAGATTTAAGACAGGAACACCTCCTCGAGTGGATATAGAAACGGTTGATTTCAATTATTTAGAAACTCAACCCGGTGACGAAAATCCTATTGGTTTTTCTCATTTTAGAGACATTATCCTAACAAACAAAGTTAATTGTTATATTACCCACACAAATGCAAAAACACATGATTTGATCCGTGAAAATCTTTCTAAATCAGCTCTGTATGGAGGGCTTATATTAGGAACTGGTGCAAGATATTGTCCATCTATAGAGGATAAAATTACGAAGTTTTCAGATAAAGAACAACATCATGTTTTTCTTGAACCTGAGGGATTAAATACAAAAGAAGCTTATGTAAATGGATTGTCAAATAGTTTGCCTGCCGATGTGCAAGACCAAATGATTGCTTCAATTCCTGCACTTCAAAAAGCAAAAATAATGAGATATGGATATGCTATTGAATATGATTGTATATATCCAGAAGAACTTTATTCAACTTTGGAGTGTAAAAAAATTAAAGGATTGTATTTTGCCGGACAAATTAATGGAACTTCTGGATATGAAGAGGCAGCCGCTCAGGGATTAGTAGCTGGTATAAACTCTGTCCTATCTTTAGAGAAAAATAATTTATCAACTGAGATTGATATACCTCATACTATTTTTAACAGAGCAACTTCATACATAGGAGTTTTGATTGACGATTTAGTGACTCGTGGAACAGATGAACCCTATAGGCTGTTTACTTCGAGAGCCGAGTATAGGTTGTATTTAAGACAAGAAAATGCAGATGAAAGATTGATGCCTTGGGGATACAAACTTGGATTGATTCCCGCTGATAGATGGCAAAAGTTTTTGAAACAACAAGAGATAATAGAAAGGGAGATTGCTAAACTAAAAACGCAATCAACATTGATTTCACAAGAGTCTATATCCTTTCTTTCAGAACCTCAAAAACTTATCAATTTACTTAAAAGACCAGAGATTGAATACAACGATTTATTAAGATTTGGGTATCAAATACCAGATGATGTAAACCAAGAGATTACAAATAAAATCAATATTATTGTTAAATATGAGGGATATTTAAAACGGCAAGAGGAAGAAGTGAGCCGTTTTTCAAGTATTGAAAAAATAAAAATCCCTGAAAATATTGATTTTCTCGATTTAAACGGAGTGTCCACTGAGGCTAGAGAAAAATTAAATAAAATCAAACCTCAATCAATTGGACAAGCATCAAGAATATCAGGAGTTAATTTTTCTGATATACAAGCCTTGATGATACATACAAAGAAATTGGAGCAAAAATGAATTTATCACAAAATGCAAAAACAGTATTGGAAAAGAGATACTATAAAAAGGATGCTGAAGGAAATGTCCTTGAAGATTGGGAGGGAATGATCAGCAGGGTGGCAAAAAATATATCCACAAATTGCCCTGAAAACTACCAGAAATTTTATGATTTACTAGACTCTGGCGCGTTTCTACCCAATTCCCCTACTTTGATGAATGCTGGAAACGATTTACAACAATTGTCTGCATGTTTTGTTTTACCTGTTTTGGACAGCATGGACAGCATTTTTACATCAATTAAAAATGCTGCCTTGATTCATAAAAGTGGAGGTGGAACTGGTTTTAGTTTTTCAAGGTTAAGAGAAGCAAATTCAAGAGTTAAGACAACAAGCGGTGTTAGTAGTGGACCAATGAGCTTTTTAAAAGTGTTCAATGCTGCTACTGACGCTGTAAAACAAGGCGGAACTAGACGTGGAGCTAATATGGGCATACTCAGCATCACACACCCACAAATTCTGGAATTTATTCAATGCAAAGAGAATACAAATGATTTAACTAATTTTAATCTAAGTGTAGGTATTACTGAAAATTTCATGGAAGCTGTGTTACGAAATGAAGAGTATGAGTTAATATCTCCTCACAAAAAAGAAATCCACTCTAAAATCAGCGCTAAAGAAGTTTTTGCTCTCATAGTTGAGATGGCTTATAAAAATGGAGAACCCGGTGTGATTTTTTTAGATAGGATCAACGAACACAATCCTACTCCACAACTTGGACAGATAGAAAGCACTAATCCCTGTGGTGAACAACCACTTTTGCCTAATGAGGCTTGTAATCTTGGGTCTATAAACCTTTTAAATGTATTTAAAGAAGAAGTGTTAAATCCAGATGATTCTAAAGACATGATTGATTGGGATCTTTTGAAAAGTATTGTTCGTGATAGTATTGATTTTCTCGACTGTGTTATTGATCAATCAGAGTTTCCTTTGCCAGAAATCAAAGAAATGGTCATAGCAAATAGAAAAATTGGACTTGGCATTATGGGTTGGGCAGAATTACTCTACAAACTTAAAATACCTTATAACAGTATTCAAGCTATAGATTTAGCTGAAGAACTGATGGAATTTATCGATTATTTTGGTAAAGAAAGGTCAATGGAACTTGCTATGGAAAAAGGTTCTTTTCCAAATTTTAAAGATAGTATATATGAAAAAGGAACTCTAAAAAGAGAAAAAAAGAAACTTGATTGGAATAATCTCATCAAGAAAATCCAAAAAAATGGCATTCGTAACGCTACTATCACTACTATAGCTCCAACTGGAACAATTTCAATGATTTGTAACACTTCTAGTGGGATAGAACCACAGTTTTCACTTGTTTATATTAAACAAGTCATGGACGGAGAAAAATTACTTTATGTGAATGAAGTCTTTGAAAATGCCATCTCAGATTTGGGATTACAAAATGAAATACATAGCGATAATCGAGCATCAAAAAACAAAAAACAAGAAGTCATGGAAAAGATTGTTGAAGAAGGTGGATTAAAAAATATTGATGAAATTCCAGAAGAAATTAAAAATATTTTTGTCACTTCTCACGATATTAAACCCGAATGGCATATACAAATGCAAGCTGCTTTTCAAAAATATACCGATAATGCCGTTTCCAAGACTATAAATTTCCCCAATAATGCTACAAAAGAAGACATTCAACTTGCTTTTGAAATGGCTTATAATTTAAAATGTAAAGGTGTAACTGTTTATAGAGATGGCTCAAGAGAACATCAAGTTTTGCATGTTGGCTCCAAAACAAATGAAGAGAAAAAAAATGCAAACATAGAAAAGGTTGCTCCTAGAGAAAGACCAGAAGTTACTGCAGGTATAACGAGACGGATAGAAACAGGATGTGGACATTTATATGTGACTATTAATAGTGATATTAATGGACCATGTGAGATTTTTATACAGATGGGAAAAGTTGGTGGATGTCCTTCTGCACAGTTGGAAGCAATTGGTAGGCTTGCCTCTATGGCTTTGAGAGCAAATGTCGAACCAACTGCTATTATCAGACAATTAAAAGGGATTAGATGTCCTAGTCCGATGTGGAATAGAGGACAAATGATTTCTTCTTGTGCTGATGCCATAGCTAAATCTCTTGAAACATTTATGATTGTTAAAGAAAAAGGGATGATAAACGGTTCAATTGATATTTCAAAGATTTCCAGCTCAAAACAACCAATTAAAGCCTCACATCAAACCTGTCCTGATTGTGAATGCCCAATTGAACATTCTGAAGGTTGTATGAAATGCAACAATTGTGGCTGGTCTAAGTGTTGATTAAAATCATTTTGGTGGTTGTTAGTATTTGAATAATAAATAAGATTTAAAATTTTAAAGACTAACAACCAACCTATAAAAAATTATGAAAATAACAGATTATATCAAAAATGGAAAAAAGTTTTTTTCTTTGGAGGTGTCACCACCGACAAAAAACAAATCAATAACTCCTTTATTTAAGACTATTGAAAGGTTTTTACCCTATAAGCCTGCTTATATTAGTATCACTTATCACCCTTTGAAAATCACTCAAATAAAAATTGATACTATTCTTACAAATTATTTCCAAAAAAAGCATTGTCATCCTTTAGGAATTTGTGCTGCCATTAAGTATAAATACAACATTGAAGTAATGCCTCATTTTGTTTGTGCTGGTATGACTAAAGTTCAGGTCGAAGAAGCATTGCTCGATTTTTCATTTCTCGAATTTGAAAACATTTTTGCTCTAAGAGGCGATCCAGCAATAGCTAATGAACAATTTCAACCGATAGATGGTGGATATTATTTTGCAAACGAATTAGTTTTGCAATTGAAAGCCATGAAACAGTCTCTTTTTTTGAATCTATCAGAAGGTTTTCAACCTGTTGATTTTTGCGTAGGTGTTGCCGGTTATCCAGAAAAACATCGTGATGCTTTGGATATTGAAGATGATATAAAAAATTTGCTTAGAAAAGTTAGATCTGGTGCTGATTTTATCATCACTCAAATGTGTTTCGATGCTGATGTCTTAATTCAATGGGTGAAAAAAATACGATCTTATGGTATTGATGTCCCTGTCATACCGGGTATTAAACCGTTAACATCAATTAATCAACTCGAAACATTGAAATATGAATATAAAATAAACATTCCTGAAACTCTTGAAAAAAAACTCAGATCTTATTCCGATAAAAAATCAGTTTATCAATATGGTATTGAACATTGTATCGATTTAAGTATGAATCTGCTTAATTCCGGTTTTTCAGGTATCCATTATTTTACAATGGGAAATGGAAATGATATTGAAGATGTTGTAAAAAAAATAACATTATAAATAATAATGAAATATTTGTTAAGAGATTAAATTAATATAGAAAAATGTCTTATTTTGGAGACATCATTTTGGTATCTTGAAATAGTACTTGACAAAATCAATCTCTTTAAAAATCTTGAACTATTGTTATATTATGAAAGGAATGAAAAATGAAAAAATTTATTAAATATATATATTTTTATTCGATAGTGTTCTTAGTTTGTTTTACGACTTGTGCAGTGACTCCTAAAGTGATCATTGACCAAGACAAGCTCTCACTCTTAGAAAATGAATTATCTAGATGGGAGACATTTCGGATTACAGGAATGACAGAGCTTCAATATCAGGCTTTTTCTATTCGAGGGCAGGCGATACTTTCAAAGGCAAGCGATAAATTCAGATTTGATGTTTTAAATCAAGGCATTTTAGGACTAGGTGGTGGGGTGTTATTTGCTTTTTATATTGATAAAGACCAAGCTCAGACAAGGATGTTTGGAAGTTCAGAAATAGAAACTCATATATTTAATGCTGGAAGTTCAAGCTCAGAGAGGCGTTCAACAAACAATTCAATACTGTCTCAGCTTTCGAATATAACAGAGTTTTTTTCTGATAACATATTTACTGTTCTACATAATCAAAGGGAGATAATTTTAGATACACATCAAGCTGAAATAGATGGTTTTACGATTGTTTTCACGCCTGAGATGAAATTAAGCGATATACATAATCAAAATCAAAATCTGCGAATTGCTTTTGTTTATGATAGGCAAAATAATCTCTCTGAACTGAGAATAAACACCCCATATACGCGAAATTTTATCATCCATATTGATAGAATAGAGCATGAAAACATAGTAGTAAATCCTTTGCGATAAGGAATAATGAAATAAAGATGTATGTAAAAAAAATATCTTTTAGGAGTATCCATTGATAGCCCGATATAGTCGTCCAGAAATGATGCAAGTTTGGACATCTGAAAGTAAATATCAAAGCTGGCTCGAAGTTGAATTAGCTGTTTGTAAGGCAATGAATAAAATCGGTTTGATTCCGGATGCTGATCTGCAAAATATTCTTACTAAAGCTCAATTTGATACAGAAAAAATTGATGAGATTGAATCAAATACAAAGCACGATGTAATAGCCTTTTTAACAAATGTGGCTGAATTTGTAGGAGAATCTTCGCGTTGGTTACATTTTGGGATGACTTCATCAGATATGCTTGATACTGCCTTAGCTCTACAATGCAGAAAAGCGGGTGTTTTAATTCTACAAAGTTTGAAAGAACTTTGTAACTCGCTAAAAAAAAGAGCCATAGAATTTAAAGATACACTTTGTATTGGCAGATCACATGGAATCCATGCTGAACCAACATCATTCGGATTGAAATTCGTTTTATGGTATGATGAAATGAATAGGAATATTGAGAGAATAGAACAAGCGATTGAAAGAATCTCAGTAGGGAAAATTTCTGGAGCAGTAGGAAATTTTGCTCATATCAGTCCAGAAGTCGAGATTTTGACTTGTGAATATCTGGGACTGAAACCTTCTAAAATCTCTACTCAAATTATTCAAAGAGACACCCATGCAGAGTTTTTGACCACAATCGCTTTAATAGGCACAACAATTGACAAAATTGCCATAGAAATTAGACATTTACAAAGAACTGAAGTCCGTGAAGTTGAAGAAAACTTTTCAAAAGGGCAAAAAGGATCTTCTGCAATGCCTCATAAGAAAAATCCAATAACTAGTGAACAATTAAGCGGACTGGCAAGGATTTTGAGAGCAAATGCACAAACAGCAATGGAAAATAATGTTCTATGGCACGAAAGGGACATTAGTCATTCTTCTGTCGAAAGAATTATATTACCAGATTCCACGATATTATTGCACTATATGCTCTATAAATTGAAATTACTCATCGAAAATTTGGTAGTTTATCCAGAAAACATAAAAAAGAATTTAGATATAACCAATGGGTTAGTGTTTTCACAGGTTTTATTGTTAAAAATAACAGAATGTTGCCCTATTTCATCTGAAAAAAAGGGTGAAAAAAATCTCAATCCCAGAGAATATGCTTATACAAAGATTCAAAATCATGCTCTGGAGTGTTGGAAGCACAAAATTCCGTTTAAATCTTTGATTGAAAACGATGAAGAGCTAATGAATTTAATATGTAAAGATGAGTTAGATGCTATCTTTTCTTATGATAGATATTTACAAAATGTTGATTTTATTTATAAAAGAGTTGGGATTTTTTAAAACGCTTTTTTTAGGATAGTATGGAAGAATTTATACCGATAGACATGTTGATAAGAGCTAACAGAGTTAAATACAAATATTTAGCCTTTCCAGCTCTAGTGATAATTATAAATTTTATTTTTTCCATAACATTTCCGGCATTATACACCCAATACGGGTCATTTATGGCTCTCGGAGCTTATTTCTTCATTTTGTATGTCTTTCGTTTTAATAAGGAATTTCAAAAATTTGAAGAAGATGTGGTGATTGCGCCAATGAACGGAAAAATAATTAAAATAACAGAAGTTGAAGAAGGGCATCTAATAACAATAAAAAAACCTTTTTTTGATTCCTGTGAGTTTGTAACTTGCACAAAACATGATATACCTAACACCTCAATACAGGATATAAAAAACAAGGATATTTCACATGTTTGTTGGAAAATAAATTGTGCGACTGCACATATATTTATTAATAATATAGTGAATTATCAAGCTACATTGATAGGTTTAGTGCCGGGTAATGCTGTCTGTGAGGTTTTTATTCCCAAAAGATACAATCTTGAAGTAGCTGAAGGTGGTATAATAGAGGCTGGATACTCTGAAATTGGTGTTTTGAATGAAAATTATGGACATGATTAATTTAATTTGTGGGGTAAGATATTGAGTAATAAACTTAAATTAATAATAAGAAGAAGAGCTGGATTGCTCACTCCAAAGAAAAAAAAAGATTTGATATTAGACAAGAGAATAGCTTATCTAATACCAAATATTTTCACAGCAGCGAGCGTGATTTGTGCTTTAGTAGCTTTAAATCAAGCAGCTGGAGGCTATTTTTTTCAAGCAGCTTGGTTGGTTACTATGTCGTTAATATTGGATGGTTTTGATGGTAGAATGGCACGGGTGTTAAATGCAACTAGCAAGATAGGGGCGCAAGCGGACTCGTTGGCTGATTTTGTAGCATTCGGAGTAGTACCTGGGTTTATAGCTTGGCAAGTTAGTTTGAAACATTTTGGTTTTTTAGGTTTTGCAGTTTTTATTATCTATGTATTATGTGGCGGTTATCGGCTTGCGAGATTCAATGTAATGACTACCTCTCATACTACAAAGGCTGATTTTATGGGATTACCTATACCAATGGCTGCCGCTGCGGTATGTTCATTTATCTTGTTCAAAGAGATGGTTTTATTTAATGTGAGCTGGTTTTCTGACAGCATGAACACCTCATTACAGTTTGCCTTAGTGTTAATCATGGCATTAATGAGCTTTTTGATGGTATCCAAGATTCCCTATATTGCTGTCAATAAGAAGAAAAAAACAAAAAAATATCTTTCTCTCGCAGTTGCTTTTTTTACAGCCTTTGCAGTATTAGCAATCAGATTTACCGTTTGGGTTTATTTTATAGGAGCCTGGCTCTACATATTATATGGGTTATATAATATGACCAAAATTCAAATATATAGACACCAAGAAAGACTAATTTACAAAAAAATAAGGAAGGTGCCAAAAATATGATTAAAACAAGAGTTTTTGTCAGTTTAAAAACAAGTGTTTTCGACCCAAGCAGCAGTGTGATTAAAAACACTATGCAAAAATTAGGGTATAATTCTGTAATGGACATTAAAGAAAATAAGTATTATGAGCTTGTTTTCGATGAAAATGACCCAGAGATTGTGAAATCTTTGACTAAAGAATTGGGAGAAAAGCTTCTTGTCAATCCTAATACTGAAAATTTTAGATTTGAGATTATAGAAAGCAGTTAATATATTATGGAGGAAAAAGATGAAAAAAATTGTTTATAATATCATCACTTTTCCCGGTTCAAACTGCGACCGTGATATAAAATGGGTGGCAGAACTTCATGGAGCTGAATGCGAATTTGTTTGGCATAAAGACTTTGAGCTAAAAAATCCAGATGTAGTTGTCATACCAGGTGGTTTTTCTTATGGAGATTATTTACGATGTGGAGCATTAGCAAACTATTCAAATATCATGTCAGCAATAATTAAGTTTGCAGATGAAGGGGGGTTGATAATTGGCATTTGTAATGGTTTTCAAATTTTAACAGAGGCAAATCTATTACCCGGAACATTATTAAAAAATAAGTCTATGAGATTTATTTGCCAACATCATTATATCAAAGTAGAAAACAATACCACTCCTTTTACCTGCGAATATCAAAAAAACGAAGTGATTGATATTCCGATAGCTCACAAAGATGGATTCTATTTCATAGATGACAAAGGATTAAATGACCTTATAGAAAATAGGCAAATTATTTTTAGATATTCAGATTCTTCTGGTAATATTTTCGATGATTTTAACCCCAATGGCTCGGTTTTAAATATCGCCGGTATAGTAAATAAAAAAGGAAATATTCTCGGAATGATGCCCCATCCTGAAAGAGCAGCTGACGATGTATTACCATCTACAAAAGGTAGATTTGTCTTTGAGTCGATAAATAAATGGATAAAGGAGCGAAAATAATATAATATTAAAAGATTGATGTTAATCAAATTAATAAAAGCAGTCGAAATAATATTTAATCTTGCATTCCCAGCTGTATGTTATAACTGCAATCGTCGAATTTCTATACAAAAAGAATGTTTATGTCACAATTGTCTTACCTATCTTGAAAGAAAAAAAGGTTTATTAAAAGGTGAGGATGAGCTAGGAGAAAGATATTTTTACAAGGTCGCTAGTTTGTATGACTATGGACATATATCAAGAGAGTTAATTCATATCTATAAATATAAATCAATCAAAAAAATAGGATATTTTTTAGCAAATAAAGCAATTGAAGTATTAAAATCTGAATATCTTGAATTTATAAATGTTGATGGTATTCTCGCAGTTCCTATGCACAAGAAAAGGTATCAAGAAAGACATTTAGACCAAGCACGCTTACTTACATCAATAATTTCAAAATCATTAAAGATTAAAGATTTATCCTCAATGATAGTAAAGAATACTAACTCTCCCAAACAAGCATTACTCGATTTTGAAGCAAGACTTAAAAATCCTATAAATTCATTTAAAATAAAAAATGAAAAGGTTTTCAAAGACAAGACATTATTAGTTATTGATGATATTTTTACTACCGGAGCTACTGCCAATGCCTTGTGTAAAGAATTGATAACTTATGGAGCTAAAAGGATTTATGTATTTGTAATAGCAGCCGGTAGTGTAGGGCAAAATTATAAATTAAGAAAAATACGTCCATAAATCTCTTTTTTAGTTTTGGAATCAAGGATAGTCTCTTAATGCATACCCAAAGCTCGATAATCAACAATTATTCGCAACTCCTCCAGCAAAAGGATTTTTCTTTACCACTTTTTTAACTTCATGCGGTACCGAACACAAAAATATTAAAGGTTTATCACCAATATTGACAAAATTGTGTTTCATGTTAGGGTCAACATAAATTACATCCCAAGGGTTCATTTGAGATTTTCCATTTTCAGTAACTAGCTCACCTAAACCATCCAGAACAAAAATCAGATGTTCAAAATCATGAATATGATATGGAGTATGACCTCCAACTTCAATTTCGAACATTCTTTTAGCAAAATGAGGCGCTCCATCTCTCTCACCAATGAGCCATCTTATCTTAGCACCTTTTGCACCATCCACGCTAACATCTTCAAGTGGGACTTCTTTAAAACTTACATGTTTCATGATTCCTCCATAATATATATAATTTAATCAAAAACCAGATTTTTTATGGTTTTATTTATTTACTTACATAGGGTCATATCCTAGGGTATGAATAATTTTTTTTATTTCTGGCAAAGTAATAGTTTTTTCATCAAAATCAATTTCTACCAGCCTTGTAGACATTGTAATTGAGACTCTATAAATACCATTTACCCTTTCTAGCCCTTCAGTAATAACTTTTCTTGAATTTTCACTGGTCATTCCATAAACTGTGACGAGTTTTGTCATAATAATCCTCCTCTTTAGTATTAATAAATTCTATTTTGAGAATATTCATGATTTCTTTTTTCTGAATAAAGAAATACCACCAAAACCTGATATAATAGCCATATAAAACCCAAGTTCATACCAAAATCCGGTGTTATTAACTTCATAAATTTTTATACTACTATCAAAAATGCTGACTATCAAGGCTATAGGTGCTATCCAGCCGTGCCAAATTCCTATAAAAAATCCAGCCTTAAATTCTGGAGTGCTTCTTCCAGAACCTGCCATGCAACTAGTCAAAACAAACAAGGCAAGTAGCATAATTAAAAAAATCAAAAATCTACGCATTGTTCTCTCCTTTACCCTCTCTCTGTGATGATTTATCTTTCAAAGAAGAATTTGGGGTTATTAATAAACTACTAACAAATTCGTCTGTTTCAATTTGAGGAGCAAAAGTTTTAATATGATTGAGAATTTCTATGATATTTGTGAAAGCCATCAGGAAAAAAAACTTTTTTAAGTTTGAATTGATTGTGTTTATTGATTGTTGAGAAACCTCAATTTGATCCTCTTTCAAAACTTGAGAATAATACAAAGTGAAATATTTTTTCTTTCCTACATGTGCTTCAATTTTTACAATATCTTCCCATTTTATTATCATTTTCTTTTTTAATAAAAAAGAAAATTGAATAGATTTTTCTGCAATGGTGACTTGATTCAAGGTGAAAAGATTTCTTGAAACAGAGTCAAAAGCAAATAAAATAATTATGAAAGGTAAAACTTTTCTAAAGGTTGGAGTATCAAGATTTGTTTTAGTGAAAATCACGAAAAACATATAAACAATAACCATTAACCCAAGAAATAGAGTAAAATATCTTGAAAATAGTGGATGAGTATATTTTATAGGTAATTTTAGGTTTTCATTTGTAGTCACTTAAATCTCCTTTTTTATTTGTTCTTTCTCTTTTCATTTAATGCTTTTAGATCTTTAATACAGATATCAGGGGCAGAGTAGTTAACATAGAAAAATTCATTTCCGTGAAAATCAGTTCCACCAGTCCTAACGAGGTTGTTTTCTAGAGCAATTTGTTCATAAAGTCTAGTTTGTCCAGTAATATGGGAAACATAATAAACTTCAAGACCATCAATCCCCATATCAATACAATTGTAAACTATAGAATCGTCAGAAAGTCTTCCGGGATGGGCAAGCACAGAAATACCACCAGCTTTTTTTATGACATTTATGGCATATTCAGTATCAACTTTTAATTTGGGGACATAAGCAGGTGAGTCGTTATGCAGGTATTTGTCAAAAGCTTCTCTGATAGTTTTAATAGAACCGTTTGTAATCAATGCCCTAGCAATGTGAGGTCTACCAATGTATTTATTTTTTCCAGCATAACTTAAAACACTAGCCCAATCAAGTTCAATGCCAAAAGTTTTCAATCTTGCCACCATTTCTAAAGCTCTACCATAGCGACTATCATAAACTTGTTTCAGAAGTTCGATCAAATCCTCATTGGTTTCATCAAAATAGTAGGCAAGAATGTGAACTTCAGTGTTTTCAAATATTGTTGAAATTTCAACACCGGGTATAAGTTCTAGCGTATGATATTTATCCTTCATAAATTCTTTTGCTTCTAGATAACCAGCAAAGGTATCATGATCGGTGATAGAAATAAATGAATAGTGGTTTTCATAAGCGTTTCTAATCATCTCTTCTGGACTAAGCTTCCCGTCAGAAAAGGTTGTGTGTAAATGTAGGTCTATTTTCAAAATTTCTCCAATTCTTGCTTTTTACCAATATCTTCATTTGCTTTGAAATTCGCTTCTCTGTTTGAAGATAAAAGTAATTTATCCATAACTCTAAACTGCTTTGAAATAGCAATTTCGCTTAGTATTTTAGCAAGTTTCATTTTTATTTTTATTATTAATATCATCAATACTTAATGAAGGTGTGTTTAAATACCTGATTTCACATATATCTTTATCAAAATAGCAATAAGAGCTATGGTTTATCCAGTCTCCACAATTAATATATAGACTATTTCCAAAATCTATTTTTACAGGATTATGTGTGTGACCAAAAACTATCAAATCATATTCCTTACTCAATAATTCAGCTTTTTTTATTAAACCAGCTTCTTTATTTTTACAAATTTTAGAATTCATTTTTCTATCTCTGCTAGAACGAGATAATTTATGACCAAAAAATAATACGATGTTTGGATGTAGAATTTTACAAAAAATCCTAACAATTTTCGAACGAATAATTCTCCTAAAAAATTGATATCTAAAGTCATTTTTTGTGTATAAATCACCATGACTGACAAATATTTTTTTTCCGTTAACCGTGGCAACAAAAAAATTTTCATGTATATCGAAACCAATTGTGTTTTCAAGAAAATTGTCAAGCCAAAAGTCGTGATTACCAGATAAATAAACCATTTTACATCCTGAATCTTTAATTTGAGAGAGTATTTTCAAGGTTGAAAAATAATTTTTAATAATTACGCTATCCCATTCTATCCATAGGTCAAAAATATCCCCAGCTAGGATAAGGCAGTCAATTTTCCCAATCAAAGATTTCAAAAAAGTTTCAACCCGAAGCCTTCTCTCACAGTCTGATTGTTTTTCATAAAACTTTAAATGAAAATCTGAAGCAATAACATATTTCATTTCAATTTCCTTCAACAAATAGATGATAAAACATGTTTAAACCAAATCTAAAAGCAGCCTCTCGCACATTATCAGGATTCTGATGAGTGCTATAGTCAGCCCAACCATCGGAAATATTTGATTCATAAGTATATAAAACCATAATCCTTCCCGAATCATCAAAAATAGCAAATAATTGAGGTCTTTTGTTGTCATGTTCATGGATCTTGGGCAAACCATTGGGAAACTCAAAGAAATTTGAAAAAATAGAATGTGATAAAGGTAATTCTACTAAAGATTTTTCAGGAAAAACCCTAGCAATAAATCTTCTAAAAGACTCATCCAATCCGTAATCATCATCTACATAAAGAAAGCCGCCTTGTAGTAAATATCTCCGCAGGTTTGTGACTTCCATATCATTTGCAACAATGTTTCCATGTCCTGTTAGATATAAAAATGGGTTTTGAAACAAGTTTGCATCAGAAAGTCTAACAACTCTTTCTCTAGTGCTGATATTTATAGGCAATTGTTGGGCAATAAAACTGGCAAAATTTGGTAAAACTTCTGGGTCATTGTACCAGTCACCACCACCATCATATTGAACTCTAGCAAGATGAATTTGATTTAAATCTGGGTATAAAAAAGAAGAAACCAGTAAATAAAAAACAGCAAGAAATGAGTATTTTGCAAAACATTTCTTTAGAGCTTTTTTATAGCTCTCTGGGGATGAAAAATTCGATAGCAAAATTCGAGTTTTGTTATTAACTAACAATAGTTTTATCATTTTAAACCTCGCTCACAAACAAAGTTTTTGTATCCCTGCATAAATGTTGAACAGCTTTTCGTGCAGTCATCAAGGCTGGTGGTAACCCCCCGGGTGGCATCATTCTATGTCCAGAAAAATAAACACCTTTCAAACCTTTAATAGTTGAAGGGTATGCTTTGAAGTTTATTTCATTACTTATATTAGTCATCCAAGAACCTTTCCAATTGTCACAATATTTCTCGTAAGTGATGGGAGTAGCAATATCAATGACTTCAACATTGTTTTCAATTTCTGGTATCCATTTTGAAAGTTCATTGATGATTTCTTTCCCTAGTTTATCCTTTTCTTCATAATACAAACCATTTTCTTTAGCCATTTTCCAAAAATCATAAGTATCACCACTTAATTGTATCGTTATAGCAGTTTTACCTTTAGGAGTATAAGTGCGATCATGAGAATATTGATTTACATAAAGATAGTAATAATTTTTGTCTGCTAGTTTTATTGGTGTTTCGAGTTTGAAGATAGGTCTTTCTGGGTAATTGCTTAAATCAGCGTTTATACCTATAGATACAAGTGTAGCCGAAGTTGGTTCAGTCTTTTTTTTCATATCATAAAACCATGAATTTTCTAAATATTGTTTTATATTGTGTAAATTGAAAGAAAATAATTTTTCTATATTCATGGTATCTGTAGCAATAATGACGGCATCAGCATCGTATTTTTTATTTTTAGTGATAACAGCAATGGCTTTATAATTTTCCATTAAAATAGTCTCAGCTGGAGTGTTCAACAGCAGGTTGCCCCCAAGCGCATTGTATGTATTAACCATTCTTTCTACAAAGGGCAACGAGCCACCATTGGGAAATCCTCCATCTCCATTGGCTAAAAAACCCATAGTCATAAATAGCATTGTTATCATTTGATTATCACCTGAAAGCGACAAAAAGAACTCTTGAATAGCTTTATGAGAAAAACGGTTTGAATATTCTGAAGCTGAAATCTTTGAGTATTTCAAAATTGTTAGAAAAGCTCTTATTGCATAAAATAAATCAGAGATATGAGGTCTGACTTTTTGTGTTACCTTAACCTTTCTCAAATCAGTTATCGGCATAGATAAACCTTTCATTTTTCTTATAATGTTACAAAAATTTTTTATTTCCTTTTCATCCACAGGGGAAGTTTTTAACCACTCATTTTCCATTTTATCTACATCTCTATAGAGACGAATAGGAGTTCCTTGATGATTGAATTCTAAAAAAGGTTCTGAATAAAAAACTTGAACATTGTCATCTAAAGCGCCTACATGTCTCCAGAGCTTATTCATGACAGAGCCATTTTTTGAGCCACCCAACCAGTGCATCCCACCTTCAAATAAATAATCTTTTCTTTTCCATGATGTGCAGTTTCCCCCTGCAATATTATGGCTTTCAAGAATAGTCGTTTCAAAACCACATTGTTGTGCATATATTCCTGCTGAAAGCCCAGAGATACCACCACCAATAATTATAACTTTTTTTGTCATTAAAATCTCCTAAATCATTGCTCCTATCATCTCTTTTACAGATGAAACCTTGAAGTGTTGTATATACTTTTTATTTTTATCATTTTTTAGAACAACAGAATTATTCTCTGGAAAATAAACATTTTGATAACCAAGTTTCACTGCTTCTTTTAATCTTTTTTCCAATTGAGAAACATTACGAATATCACCGTTTAAACCTACTTCCCCAATGAAAATTGTCTTTTCTGGAATGATCATATCGCGGAGACTAGAGAGAATTGTCGTAATGATAGCCAAATCAGCTGAAGTGTCGTGAATTTTCATACCACCTGAAAAATTGATGAAAACATCATATTCTTTCATACTAAAACCAATATGCTTTTCAATTACTGCTAGTAAAAGAGACAATCTTTTTTGGTCAAATCCCACTGATACCCTTTGAGCATTACCATAAGTAGTGGGTGAAACTAAAGCTTGAACTTCAATTAAAAAAGCTCTACTCCCCTCAATCACACAACTAATAGCAGTTCCGGGAAAAGATTTTGAATGTTCAATGAATAATTCAGAAGGATTGGCAACTTCTCGAAGACCAGCATCGGTCATTTCAAAAAGCCCAATCTCGTTTGTAGAGCCAAACCTGTTTTTTGTAGTTCTTAACATTTTAAACTGGTTTGATAATTCACCTTCAAAATACATAACAGTGTCTACAATATGTTCAAGGATTTTTGGACCAGCAATCATACCATCTTTATTGATATGCCCAATCATGAAAATAGGTATATTCATTTTTTTAGCAATCTGTGTAAACAAGGTGGCACATTCACGAATTTGAGTAATAGAGCCGGGAAAATTGTCCAAATTAGCTAAATAAACAGACTGAATTGAATCAATAATCACAATATCAGGATTAATATTTTTTATTTGATTGAAAATAGCTTCAGCATCGTTTGAGCAGTATAAAAGTATATCATCTGACAATATATTCAATCTTTTACTTCTAAGATGAATTTGTTCAGAAGATTCCTCTCCGCTTGCATACAATATTTTTTTACCTTTAGAGGCAATTTTAGAGGCAATTTGAAGCATAATTGTGGACTTTCCTATGCCTGGTTCACCGCCAATCAAAGCAGACATACCAGATACAATACCGCCTCCTAAAACAGTGTCAAATTCATTAATGCCTGTTTTTTCACGGATGTTTTGTCCAATTTTCACTTGTGATAAAGGGATTAATTCAATTTTATCTGAAAATAAAGATTTTTCTTTATCTTTTGATTTTTTTCCTGTTATCCTAGTAGTCTCAGCAAAAGAACTCCAAGCCTCACAAGAAGGACATTTTCCTGACCAAACATTAGTTTCAAACCCACAATCTTTACAAAAAAAGCTAGAACTCAAACATTACCTCTTTTAAACAAATACTATAAATATTAAAAAACATAACAAAAACAGCGTTCAATATCATAGACAATATAACTCCTAAAAACACTGTGAAAATATTCACAATGCAAGTCTGAACACTCATATTCACAGGAATAATGATAATAGGTTCAGGAAACAAATAATACATGAAATATATAAGGATTAATACATTCATTGTAATCAGAAACAGTTTAAAAGTATAAAATAAAATAAAATTTAATTTATTTATAGCGAAATAATCATAAATTTTCCCTAATGTTTCAGAAAAATTTTTTCCTTGTGCCATCTTGGGTAAAATAAAATCAACTATAATGGAGTTGAAAAAAATCAAACCAATCATAAAATAAATAATTGAATATCTAAGAAGCTCAACTAAGTTGAGTTCTATCTGTAAGCCAGTAACGATTAAAAGCTTATAAACTAAGAAAAAAAGTAGATAAATAATCCCTAAAATTATTATTATTCCAATATTATGAAAAATAGTTGGAACAATAAGGTTTACATAAAGATTGAATTTATCTTTGATAGATAACTTTTTTAACTGCTCTTCTTCATAAGGTGGTGTAAGGTGTGATTCTATCAGTCCATTTTCATATATTCTATTTAATATTAGTTGTTCATTATCTATTTTCAGTTTCTTTCTAACAATTTCAAATAATTCAATCTCAAAGGCACTTTTTAAGCACAATATCAATAAAATAAAACTTGCAGATAGAAAGATAAACCAATAAACAAAATCTGGGTGAATTTCTTGTAATAAACTATAATTTTGCCTAAAAGCAATACTGTCGAAGAAAAAAAATAAATGTTCTGGTTGTAATATAAACTGGACTCCATTCCAAGCTACAAAAATATGTAGTAAGGCGATAAACCAAATATCAGAAAAATTTAATGATAAATAAAATTTTGTTTGTTTTTTCCAAGCGAGTTTAAGGTATTGTAGCATATTAATTAACCTAAAGTTTCTTTTTTAGTTTTGATTAAATTTACATCTATTTCTATCTGTTTTATCAAATCAGAAGAGCTTTCAAAAAGCTTTTCATCTCTGATTCTATCAATAAAATACAATTCAATTTCTTTTTCATACAGATCACTATTGAAATCAATAAGATATGTCTCAATTTCTACTTTATTTTCTTTCTTTAGTGTGGGTGCGACACCAATATTTGTAGCTCCAAAATATTTTACATTATCAATGGAAGTGTAAGTGAAATATACTCCTGATTTGGGAATTAGCTTATGATTATCACTTGGTTTTAGATTTATCGTTGGAAAACCTAAACTTTTTCCAATCTTTTTATTTGATACAACCTTTCCAATGATAGAGTATTTTCTCGCTAATAATTCGCTTGCTAAATCTACATCTCCCTCATTTAAAATCTTTCTTATCAGTGAACTGCTTACGATGAAAGAATCAATAGAAGATTTATAATTTATAGCTGCTACTTCTATTACTTTATAGTCATATAAACTTTCTTTATTTTTTATGAACTCTACATTTCCACTGCGATTAACACCAATATGAGTATCATAACCAACGACAATATGACTTGGGTGAAAATTTTGAACGATTATTTTTTTAATGAAATCATCTGCGGTCATCAAAGAAAGTTTTTTGTCAAAATTTATGTAATGTATCTTATCAATTCCAATATCTTTTATGAGTTTTTCTCTTTTTTCATATTCAGTCAACAAATATTGAGATTTATTACTATCTCCTTCTTTTTGCATTGCGATACTTGAAAAAGGAGCATTAAGAACCTGATATGGGTGATGGGGATATGTAATGACTATAGACTCAGCACCAAGAGTTTTTGCTCTATTTACAGTTTCTTTGAGTAAATGCTGATGTCCTAAATGCATTCCGTCATAAGTTCCGATTGTGACAACAGGTCTATGATTTTTAACATTATAATTCAATGATTTGATCTGCTCCTCTTCATTAGAGGGGGCAAGAGGGATTTGATTTATATCATTTACTTCCATACCAAAATAAACTTTGTCAATGGTGATAGCATCTAGTAAATAAAAGTTTCCAATGCGCGTTCTTTTCAATTCAGTTGTAGTAGCAATGTTCTGAAATAAATCCGCAATTTGTTCAGTTAAAGTCCTAATATAAGTCCCTTTTGAGACAACAGCTCTCCAAGTAAAATAAGGAAAATCATAATTTAGTAGCTCAAATTCTTTAATTTCGATATTTCTCTCAGGCATATCAAAGTTTTTACCAGCATAAGCCATTTTATATGATCTTTTTCCCTTAATTTTGATTGCAGAAAATTTTGAAGGGATTTGCTTTTTTATGTTTAAAATATCTGGTATTTTTGCTTCAAAATCCTTTTTTGATATAGGCAACTGTCCTTCATGATTTTGGATAGCAGGGGGCATATTTATAGTATTTTCAAAGCTTTTAATCACTTTTCCTGTTATATCAGCAGTATCAGTTTGAATCCCAAATTTACTTGTAACTATATACTCTTTATCAAGATTTGTTAATTTTTCACTAAATTTAGTAGCATTGCCGACTAATAAAATCAATAATCCTGTTGCAAATGGGTCAAGTGTTCCTGTATGACCAATTTTTCTTATTTTTAGTATATTTCTAATTTTTGCAACTACATCATGCGAAGTCCAATCTTTTTGTTTATCTATCAATAAATATCCTGAGTTCAATATTTTTCCTCATCATCAATATGCCCCTCATTAGAAGACGGGGATTTTTTAATCTGTTCCTCAATAAAGCTAATAACATTTTTTTTTACGAAATTAAAATTACCTTCCAATTGAAATCCTGATGCTTTTTTATGTCCACCACCTCCAAAATATTGAGCCATTTGGGACACATCATAAAGATCAGACCTCAAACTAATTCTCCATACATTATTTTCATATTCCTGAAATAAAACTTGAACTTCAACATCATAAGCTCCCTTTGTCCATCTCATCATTTTAGAATAACTTTCTATATCTTGATGGTTGTCTCTAAGCATTTTCAATGTTGAAACATAATAAACAATCTTCTTATTTTTATTTAATTTAATAGTAGATAATACATCACCAATAAATTTGTAATAAAAAATGGGTTTTTTATTTAAAAATTGATTAACAATAATATGCGTTTCCAACCCCATATCGATCAAATCAGCTACTACAAGAAAAGTTTCTCGCTTCGCATTTGAATTAACAAAATTGTCAGTATCATTAAGTATCGAAGTGTATATACAATCTACATAGTC
This sequence comes from Candidatus Cloacimonadota bacterium, assembly GCA_009777575.1. GTDB lineage: Bacteria > Cloacimonadota > Cloacimonadia > Cloacimonadales > WRIO01 > WRLO01. The sequence continues at coordinate 35,872 of WRLO01000009.1, read as the reverse complement.
TTTTACGAAAGAAGATGTGTTTATCGGTTTTGTTTCGTTATTTGTATTTAATAAATCATTTGCAATGTAATTTTTTAATTTTACAGATTCAATAATTCGATGAAGCATCACTCCAGTAGAAACAGCATCATTGTCTAAATAATATAAATATTCTTCTTTTATAAATTTTTTTTTTGCTTCATGATGGTCTATAACAAGAACTTTTTTAGAATAAAGAAATATTTCATTAACAGTATCAACTCTATCCTCTTCATGACAATCTAACACTACTAAAAGTTCAAATTTATCGATAAATACCTTTTTGTATTCCTCAAAATCCATTATCCTACAATGCTGATAATTTAAAAAATCCAAAAATGTCGGAAATACAGAATCTATAATTATATACGGTTCTGCTTGATATATCTTATCCAAACAATAATACAAAGCTAACGAAGTAGCTAATCCATCTCCATCAGGATTTTCATGTGTAGTGATAGCAATCCTTTTACCAGAGTGCAATTTAAACAAATTATTTATTTGTTCTAAATCATAAATAAACATATTTTTTTTATTATTGTTCTAATAATGTAATTTTCATATCTTAAATTCCCATATTATGGATATCTTGGAAAAGTCCAATTCCTTATGGAGAATGATAGTGAGTAACTCTGCAAGCAAGCTCTCGAACCACTCCCATCAATTCGGTTGCGGAGGCTTTGTGTTAAAAACTCTGTGTTCTCTCTGTTCAAGAGATATTGAACTTGCGAAATAGCTTCGCAGAATTACCGCATGATAAAACCTGTGTTGAAAATAAAAAATCCTCGCCTCCCAAAAAAAATTGGAGAAGTGAGGATTAATATATAGATTACTGTCTACCTCTTCTTCTTTGACTAGGTAATTCTTGCCAGCTTCTCACTTCTGAGACATTGTGTTCTTCAAATACCCAGCTAGTAGGATCGTTAGGCCCCTCAGGATGTTCTTCCGGATTCCAAGTATACAATTGACTCTGGTTAGGAAATAGTCTACCACCAGTATTTTCAACAAGAGGAGGGTCTATTGAAGCATTTATATTGGTATAATCTCTACCCGGTCTGATTCTACCCTTTGCATATAAATCTGCTTCTATTCTGTTGAGAGGTCTTGGGTTTGGAGCATGTCCGCCTAGATAGATATCACGACCAGCTTGTAAGACTATTTTTGCCCCAGAACCTGGCGTAGGAAAGACATTTGTTTCTATAAACATGTCATTTAATGCTATAATCATTACTGATCTGTCAATACCTTCTCCATGAGCACTACCAAGACTGACTATTCTGACATCTCCACCAAGTATAATAACATGTGGAATCCTTAAATTCTCAAAATGGATTGGCTTAACACCTTCAGAGTTGAAAGACCAAACAGTTTGCTGCGGAGTCGTCCCTGCAGCTGGATGAGCAGATGTCAATGCGTTTCCGCCAAGTCTAATGTATTCGATACGATCATTACGAAATCTTATTGCTCCCGGATTTCCCGTATCAAGAGGTGTTTCGTCATCTCTTAGAGCTAAATAATTTGCTCGCATTTCATTGGCATATTCGTAAAGAATATGAGTTTCAAAAGTATACACTTCACCCATAGCTGATGTTACAGTTGCTGTAGAAACAATTAGATATTCATCATCACCTAGATCGGGATAAGAAATATTATTTCTATACACTTGAACATTTACTCTTGATCCCGGGACATCAAGAACATCAGATCCATCTATAGGGGGGGGAACAGTATTACTGATTGGTGAAGTTGATAGATGATTCTGTAAATTTGTCATCATGACATTTCCATAAGTGTTGGCTATATTGCGAGCAAGACTCCAATAACCTTGATCAGCAGTAGACTCAGCACTTCTAAGACTTTTTTGTGATAAAGCAGTGAATATTCCTCCAATGACGAATATTGCTGTAAATACAACTAAAATGAGCTTTTTACCCATTTTCTAATCCTCCGTTATTACATTTTTTTGTTGTTTTCTTTATATTTAGGACAAGTATTTTTTTTTAGGTTTTTTGTCAATAAGGAAATGAATATCATTTTTAGAAAAAAGATTGACATTTTTAGCAAATTAAAAAATATTGTTCTGGGAAATTAAAATATGGCTCATTTTTATAAAAATATGAAGAAAACAGAGCTGAAAGTAGGGATTTTCGTTATTATCAGCTTGTTGTTATTATTCTTCTCGTATAGTTGGTTAAATGACTGGTTTTTAAGTGGTAGAAACGATACTATTCAAGTGCTGTTTGACAATGTCAGCAATCTTGAAAAGGGTAGCTCTGTATATTATCGAGGAGTTCGTGTTGGTAGGGTTAGTGCATTACGCATCGAATTAGATGGTGTTATTGTGGAAATGTCAATAATCAAGGACACATTTATAGATAAAAACGCAGTTTTTTTAATCAAAGATCGAGATGTAATGGGAACCAAGATGGTCGAGATATTTCCGGGTGATAGTTTTGATAGACTAAATACAAATGATATTTATCGGGGAACAAGTTTACCCGGACTAGTAGATTTGATAACTCGATTGAGTGAATTAATGGAAAGTATGGATATATTGCTCTCAAAAATAGAATTTAATGAAGATTTTATTGAAAGAATAGATAGGATAATTTCAAATACGGACAATAGTTTACGAGGATTGGATGTATTGATTGGAAAAATCAATGACAGCGATATTTTTGAAGTTTTTTCTGATCTGAGAAATATTAGTTCTCGATTTGAGGATTTAATGAACGATACATCCAATAGTCTTGTTACTACTTTTGCCCTTATGGACACCCTACTTTTGAATACAACCGTTTTTATGGATTTTTTACATGAGAATATTGCTAAAGAAGAAAGCAATCTTCATAGATTTTTAAATGAAACAGAGCTTTATGATAATTTATTAAACTCCGCAAAGGAGCTTGAATCATTAATTAATGATGTGAAAGAAAACCCAAGAAAATATTTTAGAATAACTATATTTTAAGAGGAGATAAATAATGAAAAAAATATCAACAACTAATATTATTTTATTTGTATTGTTGGTAATATCAATTTGTTATTCGTTTTTTAACAAAATTGAAAAACCAAAAATGGTCAGTTTGAAAACTCATGCTGACAGTTTAAGCTATTCGCTTGGTTATGTCTACGGTCTTGATTTTCCTGAAATGCCATTTCAGATGAACATGAGAATGTTCTTTCAAGGATTTTTAAATGCTGCAGACCCAAATTATCAGATTTTAACCGAAGATGAAATTATCGATTTATGGGAAAGACTATCTGATGACTTTGATAGTCTTTATACGCATGATTTCATTGAACTTTACAGTCGAAACGCTGAAGAAGGTAGAGAGTTTATGGCACAAAATGCTCTAAATCCTGATGTTATTACTACCGATTCAGGTCTGCAATATAGAGTTATTAATGCTGGGACTGGAAGAAGAACCCAAGCCAACAGCACTGTTGTAGCTCATTATACTGGAAGGTTTATCAGTGGTGAAGTCTTCGATTCATCTCGTTTTCATGGTGAAGCTATGACCATTGAAATCAATAGGGTGATTGAAGGCTGGGAAGAAGCTTTGTTATTGATGAGAGAAGGTGATGTATTTGAAATTGTTGTTCCTTATAACCTCGCTTATGGAGAGGAAGGTTATGAGATTATTGAGCCGGGTTCTACTTTGATTTTTGAGATGGAATTGGTTGAGGTGTTGAGATAAATCCAAATAATTATATAGATTATATAGACAAAGTCAAAAATCAAAACCTCTGTAATAATGATATCTTTATAGAGACATTTACCATCATAGATTTGTTATTACGAGAAGTTTTAGGAGACAGAGACCTTTCTTTTAATACAAGTAGAGCAAGATTCTTATACATAGTAGAAGAACATAAACTTGGAGTAGATTTTAAGAAAGCGGGTTCTTTTGTCTTTAATATCCACCATAAAATATTTGAAAACAATTATAAAATCAACGCGGTAGAGAAATCACTTGCAGTGTTTGTGTTTCAAGAATTATATAATTTTTTTGTTACTAATCTTACCAAAAAAGATGAAGATTTTAGGATTGATTTAGAAAATGAAAAAAAATTAGAACTTCTACATGAAACAGATAAAAAAAATATATTTTTCTATCTTGAAAATAAACTACCGACAAATGAAAAAACTTGTTTAAAACTAGATTGTTATATGAAAGCTTTGAAGGAATCAAAGTCAAAATATGGTTTACCTTTATATGAATTGATAGCAACTGATGAAATAGGTGAAGATATAACAATATATTTATGGATTGAAAAAGAAAATCCTGCCTTTCACAGAAAATTCTCCGAAATAACAGACTTTTTTTCTATAGGTAGAAAAATAAGATTTTTTGATTTATCTTGGTCTGAAAAGGGTTATTTTTTTCAAAATGAAAAAACAAACTTTGTCATAGAACCTGATTTTTTACTTGATGTAACATCTATAGCTGAATGTTTTCAAAATAAAAGTATTGTTCCAGAATTGTTTTTTTTAAAATATTTACATGGCTCTGAATACAATTTAGCTATTTTGAAAGGTGGATTCGTAAACCATTTATTAGATGCAGTGATTTCAAATCCTGATCTTGAACAAAATGATATTAACCAGTATCTGATTTCAACACTTAGAAACCAGTTTTTAAAAGTTTTAGATTTTACAGAACATGATTTTGAGAGACTATTATCTGAAGTGAAAGATATACATCTGAAAAACCTCTTTCATGTAGCGAAATTTTATCAAGGCAAATTGTTGACACTCGAACCCAGTTTTATTTCTGAGGAATTTGGTATACACGGTAGATTAGATGCGATGGTTGAATATCCGGAAGATATAGAGAACAAGACCATTTTTGAATTAAAATCTGGCAAAGCACCGCAGCAAAGTTTATGGCAAAATCATTATGCGCAAGTGATGGGATACAATCTTCTCTTAAAATCGGTTTTTCAGAATAAAAGAAGGGGAACTAGTAGCATATTATACTCCAGCGCAGTTATCAATCCTTTGAGAAATGTTACTCCCGCCGAAACAACTTTTTCTCAGATTTTGATGTGTAGAAATATAATAGTTAATAAAATGTATCAGATAACAAGATTTGATTTAACATCCCCACAAAATACCCATTGTGAAGAGGGGCAGATATCGCAAGCTAATACACTCCCGAATATACTTTTAATTTTAATAAAAGAAAAACAATATTCATCACTTCTACCGCACTTTTTATACAATGAAGTGAAAACTTTTTTAAATTTTTATAACCATTTAGAAGAATACGAGAAAAGTTATTTGAATATTACGACAGCTTATATATTAAAGGAGATGATAGCTCAAAAAACTGGATATATAGACTCATCAGGCATTGTCAGACATGGATTTTCGACTCTTTGGAATATGAGCCTTCAAGAAAAGACAAAACATAAGATGATTTTAAAATCTTTAAGTCTAAATATTACTGAAAATAATTCCATAGAAAATGATGATGAAGCTTTAAATTATAAAAATAGACTTTTTACTTTCCATTATAAAGGTGAAAATGATTTAAGTGGTTTTAGAGAAGGTGATTTGTTGATTTTATACCCAGCATTTATTGAAAATATGAACGAAGAAAATGAAAATGAGCTTGAGGATAAATTAATCGCTGACCCTTTGAGAGTTCCGATTTTTAAAGCTGTATTAAAGAAAATAAGTGCAGAAAGTCTTTCTGTAGTTTTTCGTAATGAAATTCTCTCAAAGGAAAATCTCTTAAAATATAAATATTTTTTTGCCGAAAAAGATATGATGGAATCAGGATATTTTAGTAATATTGCAGGAATTTTTAAATTTTTATGTGCTGATAAACATAAAAGAGAAATCTTTTTTGGTATTATTCCCCCAAGAATGAATGATTATGTATTGGATGAAGGGATTTCAGTGTATGATCGCATTATGAAAAAAGCAGATAGATTTGAAGATTATTTATTAATTCAAGGACCACCCGGAACAGGCAAGACTTCAAAATATTTAATTTCTATTATCAAACAACACCTAAACAAAAACAACTCACCTATAGTAATTCTTGCTTTTACCAATAGAGCTGTTGAAGAAATATGTAATAAACTTTTAGAAAATGAATTGAGTTTTTATTTGTTAGGAACAAATCAAACTGAAGCTGATTATCATATCTCTAATTTGGGAAAAATGTCGACAGATAATAGTCCCCTCACTACCCACCCCAAAAATGTGGAGGAACATCTTCATATTATCAAAAAAAAGCTCTCAGAGAAAAGAATATTTGTTTCTACCATAGCAAATTTTCAAAATGAGGGTGTTTTTCTAGTAAAATATATACAAACAGATTTGTTAATTATAGATGAGGCTTCTCAATTGCTAGAAAATCAATTAATTGGGAATATTAATTTTTTTAAAAAGTTTATCCTTATTGGAGATCATTACCAATTGCCTGCGGTATCAACTCAAAACATAGCGACTCTACCCAAAAATTTAACAGAAATTATTGGTATACAATCACTTAAAGAATCTTTATTTGAAAGATTACACAGACGATGCTTGGAAAGAGGCTGGTATCATGCTTTTGATCTTTTACCAGAACATTTTAGGATGCATAAAGATATTGCTGATTTGGTAAATCATTTCTATGATAATAAATTAATTCCTTCCATTGATAGACAGTTTTCAGATATAAAATTTCAAATTTCTGGATTTGAGAATAGAACTATTTTTATTCCTGTTACTGAAAAAAATTTATCACATTTCAATCACGAAGAAGCTTTAAAAATAAAAGAACTTATTATTACAATTAATGAAAGCCAAAAAAACTACATAAATAATTATTCTATCGGAGTTATATGTGTATGGAGACTCCAAGTAAACTATATTAAATCTCTTTTATCGGAGCTACCCTACTGCTCTATGATAACTGTCGATACTGTAGAAAGATTCCAAGGTTCAGAAAGAGACATCATCTTTTATTCAACTGCAATATCAAATCAAGAACAGTTGAAAAATCTACAATCATTAACAATTGATGGAAAAGTAGATAGAAAATTAAATGTAGCTATATCGAGAGCTAAAGAATTTTTTATTTTGCTCGGAAATAGAGAAATTCTATCAAAATCTATTCATTATAAAAGAGTAATTGACTTAATCTATGAAAAAAATAATTCCTCTTGACAAAATTGCTTTGAAAAATATTTAAACACTTTATGAATAAAAATAAACAATTTGGAGGATTTTTATCATGACAATGCATGAATTCATGGAAAAAATCGAAAAAAGAAATCCTGGTGAAGAACTGTTCATTCAGGCTGTTAAAGAAGTCGTGGAAACAGTATGGGATACCTACATTAATAATCCACGATTTGTAAAGAACAATGTGTTGGAAAGAATGATTGAACCTGAAAGAATAATTATCTTTAGTGTTCCTTGGGTTGATGATCAAGGTGAAGTTCAACTAAATCGTGGGATTAGGGTTCAGCAAAATAGTGCTATAGGTCCCTATAAAGGCGGAATCCGTTTCCAACAAAGCGTAAATGTGTCTACTTTGAAGTTTTTGGCTTTTGAACAAACTTTGAAAAACTCTTTAACTACGCTACCAATGGGTGGTGGTAAAGGCGGTTCTGACTTTAATCCTACTGGTAAATCTGATAGCGAAATTATGAGATTTTGTCAAGCTTTTATGCAAGAGCTTTTCCGTCATATTGGACCACAAACTGATGTTCCAGCTGGCGATATGGGAGTTGGAGCTCGTGAAGTTGGATACATGTTTGGAATGTATAAAAAACTTGCCAACAATTTTACTGGAGTTATTACCGGAAAAGGTTTGAACTGGGGTGGTAGCAGATTCCGTCCTGAAGCTACAGGATTTGGTACTGTTTATTTTGCACAAGAACAATTGAAAACAAAAGGAACTAACTTTGCTGGCAAAAGAGTAGCTGTCTCCGGATTTGGTCAGGTTTCTTGGGGTGCGACTATCAAAGCAACTGATTTAGGTGCAAAAGTTGTAACCCTTTCCGGACCTGATGGTTATATCTATGATGAAAAAGGTGTTTCTGGTGACAAAATCAAATACATGGTCGATATGAAGCTTTCAAACCGCAATGTTGTTAAAGATTATGCTGATAAATTTGGAGTTCCTTTCTTCCCAGGTAAAAGACCTTGGGATGTAAAAGTTGATATTGCACTACCTTGTGCAACCCAAAATGAACTAGATGAAAAAGATGCTAAAACACTCATCAGCAACGGCGTTATTTGTGTCACTGAAGGTGCTAATATGCCTTGCACACCTGAAGCGATGCATCTTTTTAAAGGTGCTAAAATTCTCTATGCTCCCGGTAAAGCATCCAACGCTGGTGGCGTGTCTACATCATGTTTGGAAATGGCTCAAAATGCAACACATTGTAGCTGGACCGGAGAAGAAGTGGATGCTAAACTTCAAAATATTATGAAAAGCATCCATGAACAATGTGTGATTCATGGTATAGAAGCCGATGGGTTCATAGACTATGTGAAAGGCTCAAATATTGCAGGCTTTATGAAAGTTGCCAATGCAATGTGTGATCAAGGTGTGGTGTAAATTTATTATTATCTAATAGATTTTAGGAAAAAAGAAGCCTCTCATCATTTCGCTTTTCAGTGATCAATGATGAGAGGCAACTTGAAAATATCATCTATAGAACTAATCCTCTTTATAAAATAAAATGAAATGTTTAGTAATAATTCCAACCTACAACGAAAGTGAAAATATCAAACAGATGATATTTGAAGTATTTCAACAGAGTGCTTCGCTTGATATACTTGTTGTTGATGACAATTCGCCTGATGAAACATTCAAAATAGTAGAAGAGTTTATTCAAGAGAGAGAGAAAGATATTAAAAATTCACCTATATCATTGAAATCTGAGGATATGATTGAACATCTCTCGCAAAATGAAACTCAGAAACTTTTTTTGCTCAAAAGAGATGCTAAAAAAGGACTCGGTTCTGCTTATGTAGAAGGATTTAAATTTGCTATAGAAAGAAATTATGACTTTATCATTCAAATGGATGCTGATTTTTCACATGACCCGAAAGAAATTCCTAATCTTTTAAAAGAAATAAATCAATATGATCTGGTCATAGGTTCACGATATATTATGGGAACCAATGTGGTCAATTGGCCATTGTCTCGATTAATCCTCAGCACTTTTGCTTCTAAATATGTCCAATTAATAACTTGGATGCCTATCAAAGACCCTACTGGCGGTTATAAATGTATCCGAATATCTGCTTTAAAATTAATTGATCTTGATAGAATTTTATCTGATGGATATTCTTTTCAAATCGAAATAAATTACAGAATTTGGTTGAAAAACCTTTTAATCAAAGAAATACCTATAGTCTTTACTGATAGGAGAGTTGGACAATCGAAAATGTCCAAAAAAATAGTTCGTGAAGCTGTTTGGATGGTTTGGAAACTGAGAATTTATTCATTTTTTAAAAAATTATAAGCGATGAATGATATATTTATAGTTACTATTGAAAAAATTGTTTATCAAGGATACGGGTTGGCTCATCATGATGGTAGGACAGTTTTTGTTTTAAATGGAATTCCAGAAGATGTTTTGGAAGTAAAACTCGAGTATAAAAAGAAAGAATCTCTATTTTGTAAAATACTCAAAATCATTGAACCCTCTAAATACAGGCTGAGTGAAAAAGTAAAGGGAACTGCCTTAAAAAAAGGTGAACGATTCGTTCAATGTAGCAAAATAGGTTTATGCGGTGGTTGTGATTGGGTGAATGTAGAATATGATGCTCAAATCATGTTCAAGGAGACTATTTTTAGAGAAATTTTTAGAAATAATACTTTGAAAATTGATAAATCTCCAGATATATTTTTTTATCGTAACAAAAATTTTATGCCTGTATGCTCTTCTGATGATTGTGTAAATATAGGATTATATACACGCCAAACTCATAGTGTCGTGGAACACGACTTCTGTTACCTATACCCACAGATATTAAAAGATATTACAGAAATTATTAAAAATTGGCTTATCACATATAAAGTAAATATTTATGATGAAAAATCTCAAAAAAATGGTTTAAGGCATATAGGATATAGAACTTCATCTGATTTGAAATCTATATTGGTTATTTTTGTAACAAGTAAAAAAATTAGATTAGATCATAAGCATAGAATAGCAGTAAGTTTGACTTCTCAATATCCACAAATTAAAGGAATTGTTCAAAATATTCAAAATGAAAAAACCAATGTAATTTTGGGGAATAGTGATGAAACAATTTTTGGAGTGCCTTATCTGTCAGATAAAATGGAAGATATTGTTTTCAGAATTCATTACAAAGCGTTTTATCAAGTAAATTCAAAACAAGCACTAAATGTCTACAATGATATTTTAAATTGGGTGAACAAAAATGATTTAGTTATAGATGCTTATTGTGGGATTGGTTCTATTGGACTTTTTGTTGCAAGAAAAGCAAAAAAAGTTTATTGTATTGATGAAAACGAAGAATCTATTAAGTCAGGCATTTACAATGCTAAAATAAATTTATTTAATAATGTTAGTTTTATTCATGGAAAGATAGAAAATACACTAGAAAAAGTAATTAACAATGAATTCTTAAAATCTGAAAATCAGTTGGATACTATTATTTTTGACCCCCCTAGAACAGGATTATTAAAAGAGATTGTTACCCTTGTAACTTCAAAAAAAATTCATAGAATTATCTATATGAGCTGTAATCTTTCTACTCAATATAGAGATGTTCAAATATTCTGTGATTATGGGTATAAAATTGTTTTTATTAAAGGCTATGATATGTTTCCTCATACTTGGCATATTGAATCTTTGGTAGTTTTGGAACTCATTGAAAGATGATTCATCTTTACCACCCGCCTGTCACCTTCAACGCAGTGAAAGGTTTATAGCATTTCCACTTGACATTAGCCAGAATATTGTAGGAGCAACCCTTGCGGTTGCCCCTCTTTGAGAGATATCTTCTTGCTGTCCTTATGATACAATCTCCATGTCACCTTCCTCATGTCACCTTGAACTCAGAAGGCAAGGTATTAGTTCTATTGAAATAACCTCATTTACACCTAATATAGACGACAATACAACCTCAGTAGAAAATGATAACTTTTCCTAATAACCTAATATTTATAATTTATAATTTATAATTTGTAATATGTAATTTATAATTTATAATTTATAATTTATAATTTATAATTTATAATTTATTATCATCGGAAAATAAAAAATATTGTTGACAAAAAAGCCATATTAATAATTTTAACACTTAAACTCAAAAATATATTTTATAGGACATTATATGGAAGAAAAAATCACGGTAGCGAGATTTAAAAAAAATGCAATTCAAGACTGGGTTGATGCTATTTTGTGGGCTTTTGTGGTAGCTATGATTATCAGAAACTACACATTTCAAAATTTTAAAATACCCACTTCTTCGATGGAAAAAACTCTTTTAGTTGGCGATTATTTAGTTGCAAATAAGATGAAATATTTTTTTACTGAGCCTAAAAGAGATGATATTGTAACTTTCAGGAACCCAGACGACCCTCTCGAACCACAACCAAGAGACAGATTTGTTCAAATTTTGCCTCCGATTTATTGGAGCAAAGATAAAAACACTTTTGTCTGGCACGAAAAGAAAAATGTTGTAAAGAGAGTGATTGGTATGCCGGGTGATACAGTCGAGATAGTCAATAAAAGAGTTTATATCAATGGTGAACAGTATGAAAATGGGCATGAACAATTTCTTGACCCCAGAACATTTCATAGAGGAGCAATATCAAGAAATATGGAAGTTGGTTTAAGAGATAATTTTGGTCCAGTGGCAGTTCCAGAAGGTCATTATTTTGTTTTGGGTGACAATCGTGACAATAGCCATGATAGCAGATGGTGGGGATTTTTGGACAGAAATGATATAACAGGAACACCAGCGATGATATTTCTTTCAGTGGGCGAAGGTATGGATTTTCGTTGGGAAAGGTCATTCACTTTTATTAAATGAGGATTGAAAAGAAAATCTTAAAAATATTGCCAGACGATGAGAACATCGCAGATAGAATTTTTATAGATTGATGATAAATCACATTTATATCCATGTCCCATTTTGCACAAAGAAATGCTTGTATTGTAATTTTTATTCTGTTTTGTATAAAAAAGATATTGTAGACAGATATTTAATTCGGTTGAAGGAAGAAATAGATTTTTATTTATGTAATTACGATGTTGTTCCCGAGACGATATATTTTGGTGGTGGGACTCCTTCGTTGTTGAGTATAGATGATTTTGAGCAAGTTATAAAAAAATTTAATCTATCAAAAATAAAGGAATTAACTGTTGAAATCAATCCTTCCACCGATTTACATCCCTTTTTTTTAACAAATAAAAATGTGGGAAAGATTTTATATTTCAAGCAATTGAAAGAGTTAGGAGTAAATCGTCTTAGTTTGGGTGTACAGTCTATGAATGATAATGAATTGGAGTTTTTAGGTCGCACTCATAGAACAAAAGATATATATAACTTATACGATAATGGATTAGGCGATATATTTGATAATATTTCTTTTGATTTTATTTACGGACTTCCTTTAAAATCTTCAAATCACAACGAAAAATCTCAACAGATTAATAGGAGAGAACAGATAGAAAATATTAATACTGCTTTAAGAGATTTTAATCCATCTCATATCTCGATTTATTGTTTGAGTTTAGAAGAAAATGTCCCTTTATACAATCAAAAAGACAATTTACCAGACGACGAACAGGTATCTGAAATGTATTTTCAGATTAGTGACTTATTGCTTGATAATTACTATGAACAATATGAATTGTCAAGTTTTTGTAAAGAGGGAAATATTTCCCATCACAATATGTGTTATTGGTCTTCAAAATGGTATTTAGGATTGGGTCCAGGTGCTTCAGGATATATAGAAAATATTCGGTATCAAAATCACGAATTGGATAATTATTTTGGAAAAAATTCTGTTGATAGAAAAATATATTTAGAACAACCTGACATTGAAAAAGAATATATTATCACTGGATTGAGAAAGACTAAAGGAATTTGTATTGAAGACTATGATAAAAAATTTAATTGTTCTTTTTGGGAAAAATATGATAAAATAATAAAAAAATTGTTAAAAAAAGGACTGATTGAAGTTATTGAGTATGTGGATGGTTTTGATAAGCCCACCCTTGAAAAAGAGAGAATAGGCAAAATGACCTATCTGAGAATAAATAAAGAAAGCTATTTTATAGCAAACGAGGTATTATGCGAATTTGTGTGATAACAATCACTTTTCTAATGCTGCTTTTTTCAGCATTAAACTCTCAACTTTTGATACCAATGGATCAAGTTCAAACAGATCATTTGAAGGCTTATGGTATAGCTTTTGAGGCATTAAAACAAGATATTGAGGTGAGATGGCTCTTAAATTATAGGGGTGGTTCCTTTTTAATGTATGAGGAGACATTTATTTCAAATTTATGCAGAGTTCGTGGTGTTTATTATGAACGCGTCTCAGGAGCTAATATTCAAGAAATATTTAGTATCATAGCTGAGAACAATATGGAAGTTATCGTCTTAGAAAAAGAACCTAAAATAGCAGTATACATCCCAGATCATATAAATCCTTGGAGTGATGCAGTGTCTAATGTTTTGAGGTATGCAGAGATTGAATTTGAAAGAGTTTGGGATGAAGAAGTTTTAAGAGGCGACCTTGCTGAATATGACTGGCTTCATCTTCATCATGAAGATTTTACTGGGCAATATGGAAAGTTTTATGGAAGCTTTCGAAATGCTCCTTGGTATATCGAAGAAGTTCGCATAAGTCAAGAAATGGCGACAAAATTAGGTTTTCGCGCTGTCTGGCAAATGAAACATGAAGTTGCTGAAAGAATAAGGCAATTTGTAGTTAATGGAGGTTTTTTGTTTGCAATGTGTGGTGCTCCAGAAACTATAGACATCGCGTTGGCAGCTTATGGAGTTGATATAGTTGAAGAAGCCTTTGATGGAACACCCAAAGACCCAAATTATATTACCAAACTCGATTTTACCCGGACATTTGCATTCGAAAATTTTTCTCTGATAACCAGTCCCTTTATTTATGCTTTTTCAAACATAGATGCAAGTGATTATGTGCAATTGAGAGGTAGAGAAGCTGACTTTTTCCAATTATTCAGCTTTTCTGCTAAATTTGACCCCGTCCCGACAATGTTAGTGCAGAATCATACTAATGTAGTGGATGGCTTTATGGGGCAATCTACAGCCTTTACTGAAGAATTTATCAAAAGAAGTGTAATTATTTTGGGGAAAACACCAAACATTGATGTAGCAAAATATATTCACGGAAATGTAGGTATGGGAACATTTACCTTTTTAGGTGGGCATGACCCTGAAGACTATACTCACCGCGTTGGAGACCCCTCACCTGTAATTGCACTACATAAAAACTCACCCGGTTATAGATTGATATTAAACAATGTGCTTTTCCCGGCAGCAGAGAAAAGACCATTAAAAACAAAATTTGGAGGTTCCGATGAACTCTACACTAAGTTTTAAAGATCAACATCTTGGAAATGTTTATGTTGTTATACCCAAAATCAGGGAAGTGTCAAAAGGACTAGGCTCTGTCACTATCACCTTTGACAACGGTGACAAAAGAAATATCGAACATAAAAAACCAGATGAAATGATGTTGGAAATAGTAAATAAGATTGATGAGTATTATAAGGCTTGAGATGAGAATAGAAACATGATATTCTTATTTATGGGTAATCTTGAAGGAGCAATCAATGAATTACGATTTCATAGATAATTTTTTCAAATCATTCAATACGAGGTCACCTTTCAAAGATGAAGCTGTTATAAAGTATCTTTTTGAAAATATGAAATCTCATAAAGACCTAATTGATTTGTATAAGGCATTTATGATTAGACAAGATTTCGGAACACAATCCTTTGATGAGATTCCCAATGTTATCATTGAAACAGCAAAAGCCCACAATCCATATTTAAATAAGGATGCTGCAGCATTAACAAAAACAAGAATGTTTAATTCTCCAGAATCACCTGAACATATTTGGTTAAAAACAGAATGGCAATATTACGGTGGCTTTATACAAATACAAAACAAGTATTTTTCATTTAGTGATTTTTCACCAAAAATTAGAATATATCTTTCCTTAGATTACAATTTTTTACATAAATACTTTATTCAAACATTCATGCTTAAAGTCATGGAAATAGAAATAGAACAAAGTATTTCAACTTCGGGAAAATGTCCTTGTATCTTTAAAATCGACTGTGGTTTTGCTGATAAAGGTAAATGGTTTAAAAGAAATGATAATGTAGTAATATATACTATTGAAAGGTTTTTACCGTTTATTATGAAAGCATTAAATGATACTTTTGATAGTTTGCCTAAAGATTCTTTAGTATTGGAAAATCAACTTTTAGAAAACAATGTTTTCCCACCGGCAATGACTTGTCATCAATTAATTCAAACTGATGACTCTACATTTCTCGACAGTCGCGTAGGTTTTGCTCCTGAGCTTTCTGGAACACCTGATTCTTACAATCGAGCTATAGCTCAGTTTTTGATTGATTACAAGCAGAGACACAGAAATTTAGATTTTGATTTATTTAAAGCATATATCCAGAAAAATATCGAGATAGCAAAAAATGTAAATTTTGAAGATAGTTACTCAAAATTTAAACTTTATATGCTACAACCTTTATTAAGTAGTAAGAGATTGCACGAGCTTGTATTGCATCGCCCCACTCATCTAGATCCACCAACTGAGATTAAATAAAAGTTAGTCTTTAAAATATATTTTTTATGGCAAATTAGATAATTTTACCTCATTCACAATAATTCTTGTGATAGGATCTATAAATTTTGCTGTTTCTTCGTTTAAAATACCCTGATTTTCTGATAAATCTGCTAGAGGTAAAACAGCTGGTAATTCACCTAAAATTCTGTGATTTGCTATTGTTTCATTAGTGTCTTTATACATAACAAAATCACTCCCACAACAAGGGCAAGTATAATAACTCATATTGATGATAGTCCCAATTAATCTTATATTCATTTGGTTGACCATTTCTATGGTTTTTTGAACTATGTGTTGAACTAAATCTTGCGGAACACTGACCATGACAATTCCATGCGGGTGAATTTGCTGTAAAACAGTCAAGGCTATATCTGATGTTCCGGGTGGGGTATCTATCAAGAGATAATCAAGCTCTCCCCAGTTAACTTTTGTCCAAAATTGTTGAATTATATTTGATAAAACTGCTCCTCTCCATACAATAGGTTGGTTTGTATCATCAAGCATCAAATTCATAGAAACCACTTTCAGACCTTTTTCAGTGATAAAAGGATTGATACTGTCCTGATTTGCACTTAGATGAGCTTCTTTTATCTTCAATAAACTCGGAATACTAGGACCAGTGATGTCAGCATCAAGTATACCTACCTTATATCCATGATTAATCAAAGAATCAGCAAGCATGACTGATACTGTAGATTTACCCACACCACCTTTTCCACTCATAATTCCGATTATTCTCTTAATACTCTGTTTTTCAGATGAATTTTGATTGTTCATTATTTCCATATTTTACCTCTTTTTTATTTTTTTAAATGTTTCCTACCATAGATAATCATATTTCAACTTAAAACTTCTGATGCCTTCTACAATAGCAGAAACTATTAAATCTTGGTGGCTACTAGTGGCAAGTCTTCTTTCTTCTGCTTCATTGGATATAAAACCTACCTCTACTAAAACTGCCGGCATAAAAGCTCCTCGCAAAACAAAAAATCCCGCTTGTTTGACACCCCTATCTGCGGCTCTAGTGCTCCTGATTAGCTCCGTTTGAAGTCGTATAGCGAGATCGCTACTTTCCTCAAGGTGTTGAGCTTGCTGTAAATCTGCGAGGATAAATGCTAAATCGTCATAAATTCTTACTGCTTCTTCGCCACCTTCAAAATCATAAACTACTTGATTTTCTAAGGCTTCTACAGCTCTAGCGTCATCAGTTTGAGCTGTAGAGAGAAAAAACACCTCAACCCCATTGGCAGATCTATTCCGAGCTGCGTTTGTATGCAAAGAAATAAATAAGTCAGCATTATTGGTATTGGCAAAATTGGTCCTATCCCTGAGCGAGACAAATTCATCTCGCGTCCTAGTTAGCAAGACACGCACACCTAATTCTCTTTCAAGCTGAGTCTTCAATTTTTGAGCAACATTCAATACTATAGTCTTTTCTTGGTGTCTTCTGCCAACCGCACCTGGGTCCCTTCCACCGTGCCCAGGATCTATAACAATAGTGTTTATTCTCCTATCAGTTGGTCTTTCAGTGAGTAATACTCTATTTGTTTCAGACCAAGAGATATTATTGGGAAAAAAGTCTGTCATAGTATGGGTCAAAAAAGTTTCAGGAAGTAAAAACTCTCCATTTCTCTGAACTACTGAATGTGACATATTACTCAGTCTCCCTCGAGAAGAGGCAAATAATGTGTTTATATACAAAATGACTGAGGTGTCAAAAACACTAAAACTGACCTTATTATGCTCATAATCTATGATATGGTTAGCTGTTCTTAGAGAGCTGCGTAAATCATTGAGATTATAATAATTCATACCGTTGATTTCAATGGGTGTTAACCTTACAGTGTCATTTGTATTTTTAAATTCAATAGTTATTGCAGCGAGCGATGAGATAAAACTAAATAAAACAAAAATTGAAAGATATCTATAATTGAAACATGATATATTGTTTATTCTCATAATAATCCTTTTACGCATCTACTTAAGACGCCATTCATCTCACTAATTATCATTCCGTAATTAGTTATAGCAATTCCTTGTCTTTGACATTCATTAATTCTTCTCATCATTTCTGTTTTTGTCATCATACATCCTCCGCAGTGAATAACAATCTTGTATTTTTCCAAATCATCGGGAAAATCTCCTCCATTTATCTTTACGGTTTTCGGTGCAAAACCTAAATAATGCTCCAACCATTTAGGAATTTTTACTGTTCCAATATCTTCTCCTGTTGCGTGGTGGGAACAGGCTTCAGCTATCAAAATATTGTCATCTTGTTTTATTTCTTTCAAAACATTTAAACCATCTAGAAATACTTTTAACTCCCCCCTCTGTCTTGCAAAAAGTATTGAAAAAGTAGTCATCTCTACCTCTTTGGGAACTACTGACGATACGAATTTTACTACTTGCGAGTCAGTGATAACATATCTCGGAGTATATTTTTGAGCTTCTAAGGCTTCAGTCAATCCATCAATATTTTCTGTTTCTGAGACATTACAACAAGTAGCTATAGCACCTACATCTAAAATCTCTCTTAAAACCTGCATTTGTGGTAATATAATCCTACCTTTGGGAGCAGCGCTATCTATGGGCATGACAAGTATAATTTTGTCATTTTTTTTTATTAAATCCTTCAATATAGAGCTGTCCTCTTTTCTTAAAGATTGGATGAAGGAAACAATTTTATTTTTTATAATATCTATATCTATAGAAAATGTAGAAAAAGTTATTAAATCATTTGTAAGATTGTCTGAAAAATCTTTATTTTCAAGAATAGATTTTATGGTCTGCGATATATCTTTTGAGTTTTCATTAAGATCTATTTTATTCAATACGATAAAGAAAGGAACTTTTAATGCTTTTAATTTGTTTATCATCAAAATATCAGACTCTTCTAAACCATTGTTATCCAATACGACTATAGCTAAATCGGCTTTAAATATTACTTTCATTGTGGCATTGTGTCTTTTTTCTCCCAAAGCGGATATGTCATCATAACCAGCTGTGTCAAAAAAGGTTACTGGTCCTATAGGATGAAGTTCATATCGTTTAATAACAGCATCAGTTGTAGTGCCAGCCTGTTCAGAAATTATGGATATATTTTGTCCTACTAACTTGTTTATTATCGAAGACTTGCCTACATTTATTTTTCCAACAAAGCAGATATTAATCCTATCACCTTTTAAAGTATTTATCATAATTATCCTTCTTTTTTACCTTTCTATAGCGAATCTATCAATTAGTCTTGAATTTTCTGTGGTCATTACTCCAAAATATACTCCTGATGAAAAAGGTTCAACAGAAATTGGTAAAGTTGGCTCGCCTTCAGCATGAAAGCCCATTTTTTCTTCCCAAACTAATTGACCAGAAATACTATATATTTCAATATTTACAAAACCACTTGTTTTTGTCAAGTAATAATATATTTTGAACTCGCTATGATTTTTCATGACAGGATTGGGAGCTATATAAAACTCATCTTTATGCGGTGGCAGAAAGGTAAAATTTCTTAAAGTTGGCTCTGAATGATTACCAGCTTCGTCGATAGCTTCAATGGTGAAATAACCACTCGAATATACTTTTGTGGAAAAAGTATTGTTTTTCTGATTATTAGTCAGTGTTATTTGCTCTGGAGATGTTCGTAAAAAATCATTTTGGACAATGGACACTATATAATTTAAAGGAGTAGGGTCTACAGGCGCTTCCCAGTCGATATATAAAGTTTCGAGGTTTACTACATGATTTATTTCTGTGACCTGATTAGGTGGATGAGTATCTAATCCGTAAACATAATTTAAAAATTTTCCCCAGTCTGAATTTGAAAATTTTAGATGATGCCAATATAAATAAAAATTATCAATAAAATTTAAAAAATTGCGGGGATAAAATATACTAATACTTTGATGGAAAAAAGAAAAAAGACTGTGTTTCATTATTACAAAGTCATCAACAGCGCTATAAAGGTTTTCTATTATGTGTTTTTTTTCATTTATAGACGGATTTGCATTATTTCCACTGGATTGCCCATTAACTGCTTCCATAAACCTTAATAAGTCGATTTCTCTACCTCCAGAATTGTATTCGTGAATTGTATTTCTGACTGGAATAAAAAAATCAGAATAATCTGAGTCCGCAAAAGCGTCAGAAAATTCCCTTATCGCGTAGAAAAGATGGTCGTATTTCGTTATATCATAAACAGCTATAGAGACTTTGATATCGCTGATACCAAACATGTTGTAAACTCCACCCATTGAATAAGCATCTATAAAATTTGCTATAAAAAGCTCAGATACTTGCACAGAGCTATAACTGCTTTCCCAGCTCTGTATTATTTGTTCCCAAGGAAAACCTCTGCTTGGAAATAAATCTGGGGATGCTATTATTAAATCAGTAAAATTCTTTAATTCTCCTACCATTTCTATTGAGCCAGAATTACAAGCATCGAGCACAATAATATCATATTTTCTATTGTGCCTTGCCAATGCGTCATGCAATTCTCCATCATATACCTTTATATTGGACATTGAGGTAGAGTCTTCGATAATCCATCTTGTTTCCATGTCGCCTCTTGCCCACCCACTTCCATGAGACCATAAAATTAGAATGTTTTTTTCAGATGAATATAACGGATACGCCCAGTTCAAAAATTTTGTTAATGTCTGACCAGACCCACTATTTTCATCAGGATAAGTCTGAATTATTCGTGAATCAACCACATTACTATTACTCGGTCTAACTTGGATATATTCGACAGCTCCATTTTTGTATGAAGGTGCATGATCTATGTAAACAATAATATTCACAAAATCATTTCCCGATAGCAGACCTTTTTGCATTTCCATTATGTCCTCAATAGCATGGCGATGTAAATCATTATCTGCTCCCATATAAAAAAATAGTGTCCATTCCGTTGAAAGTAAAAATATTGGAAAAAAGAATATAAAAAATAATAGTTTCATGTTTTGTCCTTAAAAAAAAATCCCTCCATAAATAAACTATAAATATAGGAAAAAAGTTACATTTTTATTTATTTTATACAAAGTCTCGCAGAGACGAAACTTTATTAACTCACTATTCTAATGGTGGGCAATTTTATATTTTCCAAAACACTTGACAAAAATCGCATACTTAATATTCTTGTAAAAAATTTTTAAATGGAGTTAATAATAATGAAAAAAATTAATTTTTGTTTATTTCTTATTGTTATTTTCAGCTATTGTTTTGCTGAAAACTTTAATGTCCCCCTACAAAGTAGATTTCAGGATGATATACATCATCCAAATGTAGTTATTGTCGCTTTTGATGCGATTTCTATCGATTCAAAGACAGGCGAAATCGATATTGAGTTAAATTCAAGAGGATATGTTCAAATTAGGAAAGAAACCAATAAAACAAATGTATCCTCAAGAACATCTGTGGGTTCAGCTCCAATTCAATCTTTCAATGATCTAGCGGATCAATATCTATTTACTAGTATTGAAAGAATGTTTTGGGTAAAAGATCAAGATTGGCATGATGAAAATAGAGTTTATCCTATGAATATATTTAAAATCACACTTGAGGATAACTCAATGATAGACGAGGCATTAGGAGCTTTATCAAGAGATAGAAATATCATTTATGCCACTTTGGATACTAAAATGACAAAGCAATACATCCCCAATGATCCAAATTTACACTTACAATGGTATATTCCTATTGTAAAAGCTGACGAAATGTGGAATTATATCCAAGGAGACACTACTATTGTGATTGCGATTGTTGATGATGGTATGAAATGGAATCACGAAGATTTAAGAGATAATATCTTTATCAATCATGCTGAAGCACCCGGAATGACTATTAATTGGGATACTGGAGTTATTTCTGGTGGTGATAGTATTGATAACGACGGAAATGGAAAAATTGATGATATTCTTGGCTGGGATTTTTATTACAATCACAACCAAACCTACCAGTCTTATGAATGGATGATACATGGAACACATGTCGGTGGTATAGCTGGAGCTGTAGGTGACAACGCGATTGGAATTTCTGGTATTGCTATGAATACGCGATTACTCGTCTCAAAACATGGACCTAGTCATTATGAGACTAGTTTGATGACAGACCCATGGTCGGGGATTCTATATGCTGCTGACTCTGGTTCTCATGTCATTAATTGTTCCTGGGGTGGCTTAGCAAATGGGCAAGATGGTCTCGATTTTTCAAATACTGTCGTAAACTATGCTACTGAAAAAGGTTCTATTGTTGTTGCTGCGGCAGGAAACTCAAATTCAAGTAGTAATTTGTTTATTCCTGCAAATTCAACAAATACCATTGCAGTGGCTTCAAGTAACCAAGAAGATATGAAATCTTCCTTTTCAAATTATGGAAATCATATTACTATTACTGCACCCGGTAGTAATATTTATTCTACTTTCTTTTGGGAATCATTAGAAGATGCTGTTGATGACTATTATGCCTTGTCTGGAACTTCTATGGCATCTCCTCTTGTAGCTGGAGTCGTTGCAATGATGCTGTCAAGAAACCCCGATCTCTCTGTAGAAGACATAAAAGAAATATTAATAGATGCCGCTGATACGATGATTGAAAACGAAGCTGGTGGTTATTATGAAGGATTATTAGGTGGTGGTCGTATAAATGCTGTTAAATCTGTGGTGAGGGAAAACTTCGTTAATCTTTCCTTGTTTGGAGAACCGGAGATTTTAGAATTTGAGGGAGATAATGATGGAGTGATAAATCCGGGAGAAACGATTAGTATATCGATAGATATTATCAATAGAACGGGCTGGGCAGACGCTTATGATACTGTTGCAAGCATTTCATCTGATTTTGAAGGTGTTGAGATTAAGCAAGGAATTTTAGAGTTTAGTCCTCACATACCTTCTGGAACTACTGCCAGTTCATTGAATAAAGCGATTGTTTATATTGACGATTCTATCAATGGTAAGGAAATACCTATGACTATTAATCTCACTAGTAAACCTGCAGATGATTATTTTGACATTTTTGAGAAATCATTTACTTTCACTATTAGTGTTTCTTTATCAAAAGCAAATTGGCCACTAATTACTGGCGGACATTCGCCTGCCTCACCTATGGTTGCTAATCTTGATGGAACTGGAAATCGTCTAATAACCTTTGCCAACAATCATTTACATATCATTGATGTGGAAAAGAAATACAATGAAAATTTTCCTTTGAACATTTCAGAAAGTATTATGAGTGATTTTGCTATTGGTGATGTGACAAGAAATGGCAATCAACAGATAGTATTAGTCACAAGTAACGGAAAATTAATAGTGATTAGCCACACTGGCCATATTCTCAATGAATACATTATTGGAAATAATGTCCGAACTAGCCCCATCATCGCTGATTTAAATAATGATGGCTTTTATGAGATAATAGTTGGAACACAAAATGGAAATTTGTTTATTTTCAATGGAAATGATTTGAGTCTTTGGGATAATTATCCCATCGATATAGGCAATCCTATTATTGCTAATATGGCTGTAGGAGATGTAAATGGAGATGGTTATAAAAACATTGTGATAAATTATGGTTCACCTCAAAATCAAGGGATTCATGTTATAAATCCAATGACTGGAGAAAATATTGCTGGCTTTCCCAATAGAGATATTGGTGCTACCTTAGTTGGCGCTACTCTTGCAAATTTTACTGGTGGTTCAGGACTTGACATTGTTTTTGCTAGTTCCCTTTCCTTAAATATTCCTTTATCTATTGTTACTAGTGCGGGAAACATTGTTAGACAATCCATATTACAATCTTCAATCCAAACAGAGATAGCAGTGATTGACATTTTTAGAGATGGAGTTCCTTACATTGTTTTTGGAGATAACTCTGGAAATATCTGGGTAAAAGATGAAATGTTAGAAAATGTGTCTGGTTTCCCAATTAATGTTGGAGCACGAATAGATTCATCCCCTGTTTTTGCAGATTTTGATGGAGATGGAAATAGAGAAATTATTTTTGGAGACAATATGGGGAGAGTTCACATAATTAAGGCAAATGGGCAATACATACCTGGTTATCCTTTACAAATAAGTAACTCTGCTATTCAAAGGTCTCCATGGGTCGGTAGCTTTGATTCTGGGAGAGGAGACATACTTGTGGTTGTAAACAATGGTATAGAATATATTGATACCAAAAAAATTGCTGACTCTCCTGCTTGGTATACTTATAGAGGTAATATAGGCAAAACAGCGAGTTTTACTGACCCAAGAACTCCAGAAAATGATTTTGTAAATACCATTTTTGTTAATAAACTTGAGCAAAACTACCCAAATCCTTTCAATCCAGAAACCATTATAAAATTTTCTATAGCTGAAGATTCTCAAGTCAATATTGATATATATAATATCAGAGGTCAAAAAGTTAAAAATATCTTCAGTGAATATTTAACCGCTGGTGTTCATCAAACTATTTGGAATGGAACTGATTTTTATGGTAGAAAGGTTTCTAGTGGAATATATTTTTATAGGATTGAAGCAGGTCCTTTCCAATCAACTAGAAGAATGATTCTATTGAAATAAAACCTTTTTTCGTAGCAGAAATCTCCGATTTCATTACACCCGTAGCAGAAATCTCCGATTCCCTTCGTAGGGAACGCATGTATGCGTTCCGCCTCGTATCAGAAATCTCTGATTTCATTACACCCGTAGCAGAAATCTCCGATTTCATAACACCCGTAGCAGAAATCTCCGATTTCATAACATCCGTAGCAGAAATCTCCGATTTCATAACACCCGTAGCAGAAATCTCCGATTTCCCATGTATTCATTTCAAAAAAATATAAATTTAAAATCGAGGAATTACTATGCCTAATGTACCTAATTGTAAACCAATAAGATACAATAACTATGATTATTCAGATTGTGGTGGATATTTTATTACAATATGTTCAAAGGATAACCAGCATATTTTCTCGAGAATAACGAGTAATTCGATGGAGAGGAAATCGGAGATTTCATTTGATGGGAAATCGGAGATTTCATTTGATGGGAAATCGGAGATTTCTGCTACGGTAACAATGAAAGAAGGTGGATTTACATATCCATGTGTAGAATTGACAGAAATAGGAAAAATAGTTGAGGATACAATCATTGAAATATCAAATTTTCAAGAAAATGTTGAAATAAGCAGTTATGTGATAATGCCAAATCATATACACTTGATTATTTTGATATATGATTTTTTGAAATCGGAGATTTCTGCTAAGAAACCATCTATCTCAAATATTATCCGATTTTTGAAAAGTAGTGTAACAAAAAAATGTGGGGTATCAATATGGCAAAAATCATATTATGACCACATATTGAGAGATGAAAGAGATTTTTATATTCACTCAATATATATACAAAATAACCCGATAAATTGGGTTCAAGATGAATATTATCCGTAGCAGAAATCTCCGATTTCCTAACACCTGTAGCAGAAATCTCCGATTTCCTAACACCCGTAGCAGAAATCTCCGATTTCATAACACCCGTATCAGAAATCTCCGATTTCATAACATCCGTAGCAGAAATCTCCGATTTCCTAACACCCGTAGCAGAAATCTCCGATTTCCTAACACCCGTAGCAGAAATCTCCGATTTCAACCATCCGTAGCAGAAATCTCCGATTTCAACCATCCGTAGCAGAAATCTCCGATTTCATAACATCCGTAGCAGAAATCTCCGATTTCATAACACCCGTAGCAGAAATCACCGATTTCATAACATCCGTAGCAGAAATCTCCGATTTCCTAACACCCGTAGCAGAAATCTCCGATTTCATAACACCCGTAGTAGAAATCTCCGATTTCATTACATCCGTAGCAGAAATCTCCGATTTCATAAATCTTTATAAAATGCTAATCGAACTAATGTTGTTAGCATTGGATGGGGGAGAGGGGCATTAGGTACATCTACTCATTTTGCTTCTCCTTCTTTGAATATTCCAACGGTTACCACCAGCCAGTCCATGCGAGGTGCCCCACTTGAATCTCTCCCCAAAACAATCTCCGTCTACAACAAAGACGGTATGCAAATGTATCAAAAAAAATGGTTCATGGCACGAATCGCACCACGAACCATTAATCCATTTTCCATTCTCCATTATTTCAACAAAACCATTCTCCGTACTGCTGAAAAATCCTCTGTTTGCATGCGATAAAAATATATCCCACTATCTACAGCTCGACCATGCTCATCCGTGCCATACCAAGTTATTTGATGTTCCCCAGATGGCATTGTAGCATTGATTAAGCTATAGACTTTCTGCCCACGGATATTAAAAATATCGATAATCACATGACCAGCATTTTCTAAAGAAAAACTGATAACAGTCAATGGATTGAAAGGATTAGGAAAATTTCCATATAATTCGGTGATTGTTACCACCCCAGACGGTTCGCCTTCAGATGATGGGTCATCGATCAAGACTTCGACCTCTGCTGGCTCTGATTCACCCTGCTCATATATTGCCGTGAGCTTGTAAAGATATGTTCCATATGGCAATTCATTGTCTGCGAAATTCAATGTTGTTATTGCTACAGGTGTTAATGGAGTGTCGTTTCGATAGACTTTGTAACCTAACAAGACATCTAAACCTTGTATTGTCTCTGGTGCTTCCCAACGCAACTCCACATTGTTGCCGTCGATGATGGGTGGAGCAGGGACTGGTGTTGGTAAGGACGAAACAAAGATTGATACTTCTTGGTTTATATGATCTGGATTTGTATCATCCTCATCATCGTTGTAAAATGCTACAACTGTATAGAGATTAAAAACTCCTTTATTAGGATTTAGGTCTACAAACTCTAGTGTTGTTTCATGGGTTGGGGATGTTGTCAGGATACTACTGCCACGATAGACTATATACCCATCTGCCTCATCATCTGGTGGAGCAACCCAATTCAACCTTACGGTTTGACCTACAAGGGTAGCAGTTAGGTTATTCACTGGGTATCTCACATCTATTTGATATGTAGGTTCAGATGGCTCTTCTGTTTCGTTTGTTCCATCGCTATAGATAGCTTCAACTACATAGATGTATGATTTATTGTTTGTTGCATCATAATCTCTATACTCTGTCTGCAATATCAAAACATCATCATCGTTTAATAGTTCATAATCGACTGGGAAATCAGGTGAGGTTAACACATCTGTTCTCCATACATTAAAACCGAGTAAGAATATAGTATTTCTACTTGATTTGTCAGGCGTTCCTGGCATGCTCCAAGTTAGATGAACATAATTTACACCTATTTTAGCTTCTACTCCAGCTGGTGGTTGAGGATCGGTTATCTGTATTGTTGTGACGCACTCTTTTTCATCTGAAAAACCATTAGGAGATAAATATTCAGCAATGATTCTATAGGTAAAAGAGTATGTAACATCAGTGATTGCATTATTGTCAGTAAATGTAAACACAGCTGGAGTAGCAGTCGTGTGTATGCGGTAATATGTAGATAGTGAATCAGGATGATTATTTCTTTTCCAAATTTCATATCTTCTTAAAGTTGCGAAACATAAATCTGTATGCGGTATATCCCAAGTAAGAACTATGTTATTGCCATTTGCAACAGCTACAGGAAATCTCGGAGGTGGAAAAGTAGGCATTTTTATCAGGAGTTCTGCAGGTTCTGATTCGCCTAAAGATCCATAAATCACTCTCACTTGATACACATGCTCATCACCTAAATGATCGTCTATATCATCAATTTTAAAATCTAAAGTTGATGTTGATAGAGGTGATAAATTTAGTGCTGTGTTTTCATCATTACGATATACATTGTATCCTGTTATGTTGTTATCGGGATCTATAGGAGGTTTCCATGTTAATTTCAAATCTGAACCATCCCATTCAGATTCTAAATCATAAGGAGGGAGCATAATTATAATGGGATCTGATGCAGTAGAGTGATGAGAAATTTGCGAATCTTGATAAACAGCTCTTACAGTGTAAATGTAAGTATTACCGTTAGTAATTTCATCGTCCTCATAAGTTGTTGTATCTACATTTACTGCTATAGGAGTATCTGCAGGTTTATCATTTCTATAAACTCTGAAATGAGATATTTGATTTCTATATTGTGGTGTTGGAATGCTCCATGTTAACAATACAATATATTCACCAGTAAGATTATCTCGAGTAAGAATTGCTACAAGATCAGTTGGACGAGGATGAGTAAAGTCAATGTCCGTAACAGGAATGACATCTATATCGATATTCATAGAATAAGGATAACCATCATTTAAAAGCGCACCTATAGACCAAGTCGTAACAAAATCCCATCCAGCTCCAATGTATGTTGAGGATAATTTCATCAAACCCGTAGGACGACCAAAAGTGTCCATTACTGTTCCATTTCCTGAAGCAACTGCCACTTCTGGATTATCACCATCCCTTAAATCCCAGAAATTTGTATAAAATTGTGAATTTGTTTCTGAGCCTACGATACCACCTATGAAACCATCAACACCATCTATCAGGCCAGCGTAGAAATTGGATTCTAACCAAACGAAATCCTGAGCTCGCCCTAATATTCCACCGATTAAATGTTCGCCGGACAAATCTCCTCTTGAGAAAGAATACTCAATTTCTGAGTATCTTGCAAGACCTACTAATCCACCAAGTATAGGGTTGGTTGCAGTATCTGTATCTATGTTAACTATTGAAAAACTTTCAGTTATTTTTGATGGTCTTTCTGGATCAGTCACTGGTGAAGCATTCATAAATCCGACTAGACCACCACCTCTAGAGTTACCATCGCTAGGTCTAACTCCCTCAATCGTTATGTTACCAGTAGTAGATGAAAATTCGATAGTAGAGTCAAAAACCTCCCCTGCAATCCCACCAGCGGTATGAAATCCAGTGATAGTGACATCTCTTAGGTGGAGATTCTTAATCTCGGATTCATAGATGACGCTAAATAAGCCTCCTCTGGTAACCATACCTCCTGTGGGTGGGTCACCAGGAGTAGCAATGGGCTCAATCGTTATATTTGATATGGTATAACCAGCTCCATCAAATACTCCACAAAAATAATGTGCTGTTCCAGAAATTGAACCATATGTATTTCCATAGCCTATGGGTCGAAAAGCTTGATCAGATGGCCAATTTTGTGAAACATCATCAAAATCAATGTCAGCAGTTAATTTAAAATGTATTTGCTCATTCATTGCTTTATACCACCCTTCTGGACCTCCTGGAAATGCAGACACCCACCAAAGGTTCTGAACACTACCAATCAAGTAAGGAGATAATTCTGTTCCAGCTCCAGTTGGTTTTGCTGCGGCTTCAACATAGAGAGCCTCATAAGCAGTCTGCCCCATCAGCGCAACCATCATAAACAAAAAACAAAGGACAATAAATCCTTTTTTCGCACCGATGAACAGTGGCTGTTTTTCGCACACCTCTACATCGGTAAATAATTTTTTAAAACCCATAAATACTCCTCTCATATTTTGAGTAAAAACGCAAGATCATGCGTCTATTTTTTGATTTTCAGTCCCCATCCGTAGAGAAAGATTTCTCTGAAATTAGAGATTTTGAGTGAAACGACAAAAATCAAAGACATTTTTCTTCAAAAAGAATAATTTGTCTACAACTCGTCTAACTCACCACAGGATATACACATACCCTCATTAACTATCGATTTTTACGACAAATTTTGAACTTTCCTTTACTATTTGGACAATTTATTTAAGATAGTTTGTTGTGTCAATAATTTTTTTTTATTTCGGGTTAGTATATTATAAAATTAATAGTATTTTCAACTCTTAATTCTGCATTCTCAATTCTTAATTCTGCATTCTTAATTCGTAATTTAAAACTCCCCCAACCTCTTTGAAACTAAAACATTTAATAAGCCCATCAAAAATGCTGTGATTGCCATTAAAATCACCATCTCTCGCGTTATATCTGGAAGAAATAAACACAATATTGGTGGTAATAATACAACCATATATTGAGCAAATCTAAATTGTTTAAAGAAAAAGATAAGAAAACCTGCCAGCAATAATATTAAAAACAAATGAATTGGGATAAAAATAAGCATCAAGCCTATATAAATAAATATCCCTCTACCACCCTTGAAATTGTGTGTCAAGGGTAAACAATGACCTGCAATAATGAAAAAACCAAAGATAAATATCATCAAATCACTTGATATATCCACAAAACCAAATGAAATTATTAAGTATTTTAGTATTCTTAGATAAATATAGGCAATAAAGGTATCCAATATAGCAGCAATAATACCTAAAGGTTTGCTGATATTATGGTATATATTTGAAATATCGGCTAGCCCTGTGCCAACCTTATAAACATTTAAATGTTTATATGTTTTTGCCAACACCCTTGCAGTAGAAAAACACCCTAAAAAATAGGATAAAATACATATCCCTACGGCAAATAATATTTCTGATATCATAGATTAACTCATTTTTTTGTATTTCTTTCTCCAAAGAGAATACTACCCAATCTAAGAATATTTGCTCCTTCTTGTATCGCTATCTTGAAATCACTACTCATTCCCATTGATAGATATTTCATTTGGGTTTGTTTAAATTTTCTTCTTTTTTCTTTTTCAAACAGTTCGCGCAGTAAAGAAAAACTTTTTCTAATAACCTCATCATCCTCTACCAAAGGCCCAATAGTCATCAATCCTAAGACACGAACAAATGGTAGCTCATCGACCCTTTTAATCAATTCAGCGCATTCTGATGGATGAACACCGATTTTAGACTCTTCACCAGAGGTATTTACCTCTATGAGTATGTCTTGAGTTCTTTGCAATTTTGTAGAAAAATTGCTAATGGTTTTAGCAGTAGTCATTCTGTCAACTGAGTGTATCAAAGTGGGCTTCAAAGCTAAAAGTCTTTGGACTTTGTTGGTTTGTAGATTACCGACAAAATGAAATTCTTCGTAGAGACCTCTTAACTTAGGAATTTTTTCTTCGGCTTCTTGAACTCTGCTTTCAGCAATATAATCAATTCCACTTTCTAGAGCCTCGTTAATGATATTAATTGGGTGTGTCTTTGTAACAGCTAAAATTTTGATTTCATCAATCTTTCTATTACAAGCTACGGCACATTCATAAATCTCGTTTCTGATCCTTTGTATTTGCAATTCTAACAAAATAACACCTCAAATATATTTTTTTTTCATGAATAGTAACTCTTAAAAAATATCAATCTTGATTATTGACATTTTGATAGTTAAAGAAAGGCATAGCCTTTATTACTTCATTCCAAGACAATTTATCCACATGTTTTTTACATGTCAAAAAAACATCCTTTCTTTGTGTATCAGTCTTAGGTAATATTTTATAGACCTTATCAATATTTTTTTTGATAATGTCTTTTTCAATAATTTCCCTATCTTGACTTGAAATATTCAACCATTCAACATCAACACCGCTTTGTTTTGATTCTTGAGTTTCTTTGTTTCGTCCTTCAAGTGCAAAATCAAAGATATAAAATGGTTTTACCTTTTCTTCTTTGAAAGTCTTTTCTAAAAGAAATGCTGAACCACAGACCTTAGTCATGATTGCTATTCCTCCAAAAGGGATTGTCTCAATTTGTGCTATACCAAATGGTTCATAAATTGACATTCCAAACTCCGCATCTGAAGCAAGTCGCAGGTCGGCAAATGTTGTGCCTTCTGGAAGTCTTTTACCCACTCTTTCAGGGGTAAAACCAAATTGATTGATAAAAATAACTTTGATTGACCTTGATTTTGCGTTGAAGTATTGACATGACCAATAAATATCTTCTTCATATCCCAGTAAATCCGGATAACCTGACTTGTGCATTACAGGCCAACCATAGCTTTCTTCCATCTGAGCAACTTCATTATCAGTTCTGCCATTGCCAATCAGATTTGATAAAATCACACAAAAACCTTTAATTTTGTCTTTTGTAAATTTTTTATCTAGTTCTTCAAGAAGGCTTAAATCCCGCCAAAGCCCTTTACTGACAACGAGACGAGTGACATGACTCATAATCACATCAGGACTAAAATTAAAAAGATTCTCACAATATTGTTTTATTTTTTTACGAGCTTTCAGTTTATCATCAAAGCTATGATTCGGGTCTGGTGTTCCATTATAACAGATATGTATTTTTTTCTTCTCAGCCTCTGGTATGAGATAATTATACTCTTTTTTAACCCAATCACCTACTGCAAATACTCCATCAAAATGTTTTGTCAATTTCACCAGTTCATTACGCGGATTGTGTTGTTGGCTACCAAATCTTTCTTCCATTGATATCCCTGCTTTCAGATCGAGGTCTATAAACCTATAAAATGTGACATCGTGACCTGGTATTTTTTCTGTTATTGTCCTTGCCGTAGTCAGTTCATGAGCATGGAAATAGATTTTGTTTTTATTCTTTATGTCTTCTTTTTTCTGAGTTGATGTATTTGTTTTGTTTAACAAATGATTTGAATTTTCTAAAATAATCGCTAAACATGAGGCTATGCCCATGTATTCATGCGAGAAAAAGATATTTTGACCTTTCTTTTCAAATAATCCATCACAAATCTCATTAAAAGGGACTGCTATCCTTAAATATTGCTCAAAATCCCAATCATTTTCAAAATTTTGACAAGCAAAATTAAAAGTTTCCCAAAATTTAAACTTCAAAACATTCAAGGGTTCAGGCTTTATACCTGAAATCCCGATTAACAAAATTTCTATAACATTACTCTTATCAGGGTATATCTCGTCATACAAGGTCTTTTCACCATATACAATTTCGATGCCATATTTTTTTTTCATCTCATAAAAGAGAATATCATATTTTGACCCTGAAATATTGTCTATTGTTGAGAAATGAACCTTTGCATTTCCTCCAAGTCTTTCAACGGCTAGCGTATATTCATATTCAGGATTGGGTCTGTCATCAAACAACGGTCCATAAAATAAGGTTCTATCGAAATGTTTCAAGTAAGTTTCTGAGGTGCACATTCCAGATAATACCGAGCCAATGCCACCAATCTTTTTTGCTGCTTCATGGGTTATATGAATTGCATGATTCATTTATCTCTCCAAAATTTAGTATTTGATGTCATTTTTTATTTTTTATGCTATGTGTCAAGTATTTTTTTTTAAATGTTATCAATATACTCTCTCCTTATATTGGTAAATATGGAAATTTCTTTTTATAACCTAATATATCATTGATATTTTTAAGTAACCGAGAAGGGCTTCCAATAACGAATTTCTCTTTATTTCCCACTTTTATAATTTCATATTTTTCATCGCTTCCTTTAGGGACAAAATTTTCTTTGTCTAATCCCAGAGCCTCAAAATATTCAATATTTCCATAAATTGCTTTTGATTGATGAACGAGCAGGTCTATGTTGTCAATATCTTGATACAATATATTTTCATATATATCATCATGCATTTTATCAAGGATTAAGAGATTTTTTTCATATGATAATAACTCATTGTCATACAATAACAAGGCTATTTCAGCTTTTTTAGTTGCCATATCATAGAGCTGTTTGGCACTAATTTGTGGACAAATTCTTTTTCCATATCGAAATTCTTCAAATAAACCATGCCCACCTGCCATTGTTGAACCAGTCCCTATTGTGATATTTACTTTCGCTTCAAGAGCAGTCATAACATCAAGAGTTTTTCCAATCAAAAACATATTTGAGCTAGGACACCAGCAAATAGACGCTTTTGCATCAGCAATTTGTTGAAAATCTTGCTTTTCGAGAGCTATTCCATTGATTAAAAGTGTGTTGACCTTAAGGAGATTTTTTTCAACAAGCAATTTGAATTCATTCTTTGATACATGGTCTATTCCGTCTGCGAGATGGATTATAAAGGGAACTATACCCTTAGATTTTTCCATTTCAGCTTCTGGATTAACAGATTCTCCAAAAAAATCATTGAATAAAGAATAACACTGCGTATAATCCTTTATTACATGGATATCAAAATAGTCATAATATTCTTTTTTCTGTCTCATTACATGGTCTGAGACTATATGAATCCCTGAGAATATGTTTTTATACATTCCTAATAAGGCGAGTAGCTTTGCATTTCCAGTTGTGAGGTCAAAATTTCCGTCATTTTGCCATATTTTATCTCTTTCGAGAAAGGAATCTGATTTTAGATTTTCTTCTATCCATATATGTGAATTTGCATAAGGACCTTTGATACCAGAGCGTGGAAACCAGTTTCGTATCAAATGGTCATGAGCATTTATTAATGGGGCATAAGCATATTTATTGTTGTGATTGTATTCGATAACTTGGTCTGGTTCCTGAAATCTTAATCCTGTATTAGAAATATCTATAGTTACTTCTTTTCCTCTTGTGTCAGAAGAATTATGTAAAGAATTATTTACTTTTATCTTAATCATTCAATCTTTTCACCAGTTTTGGAAGAATTTCAAATAAATCACCTACGATTCCTAAATCGGCAACATTAAAAATGGGAGCATCTTTGTCTTTGTTTACTGCAATGATATAGTCAGCAGACTGCATTCCAGCAAGATGTTGAATAGCTCCTGATATCCCACAAGCAATATAAACTTTGGGGTTTACTGTTTTTCCAGTTTGTCCAACCTGATGGGGATAAGCTATCCATTCTGAATCTACCGCTGCCCTTGAAGCTCCAACAGCTCCATCCAGTGCATTCGCTAAATCATGTAATATTGCAAAATTTTTAGCTTCCTTCATACCTCTCCCCCCAGAAACCACAAGATTTGCTTCCGTTAGATTTACTTTATTGGAGGTGTCTTTTTTGGTGAATTTAAAATTGGTTTTGTATTTTTTTTCTGAAAAATCAATATTTTCATTGATAACCATCCCATTTCTATTTTTATCTTTTGGGAAAGGTATCATGACTTTATGTCTCACAGTCGCCATTTGGGGTCTATGATTGGGAGTTAATATAGTAGCCATGATGTTTCCGCCAAAAGCTGGTCGTGTTTGTAAAAGATTGCCTGTTTCAGAGTCAATGTCCAAACCAGTGCAATCAGCAGTTAGACCTGTTTGGATTTTTACAGCTACTCTGGCTATAAATGAGCGTCCTATATGGGTTGCTCCTGCAAGGATAATCTCTGGTTTATATTTTTCTATCAAAACTTTCATTGTATCAGTGTAAGGTAAGTCTGAAAAATTTGCTAAATTTTCATGGTCAACCATTATAACCTCATCAGCACCACAATAAATAAGCTCTTGCGCTAATTGTCTTATGTTGTGACCCAATAAAACAGCTGTGAGCATTGATCTTCTCTTGTCAGCAAGTTCACGTCCTTTCCCCAATAGCTCAAACACTACTGGTGAAAGTTTATTCTCTCTCTGTTCTGCAAAGACCCAAACACCCTTGTAATCTTCTTTATTTATTTTAACATGGGTTAATTTAGTTATCAATATAGCCTTAAAAGGACATACATCAATACATGCTCCACAAAGATTACATTGCTCGTTTATCAAAGCAAGTTTGTCTATAACCTCAATTGCATTGAATGGACAAGACTTTACGCATATCCTGCAACCAGTACATTTTTCTTTTATGACTTCAATCATACTCGCTCCAAAAAAATATTTTGTGTCTAAAAATAAAATTAGGCTAAAAAGTCAAGGAAAATTTTATTTTCCACTATTGTAATTCCGAGCGAAGCGAGGAATCTTATCCACTATTGTCATTCTGATTGATTCTTATTCTTTAAATATTTCAGAGGAAAATTGGTTTGGTAGAAATCCATGTCTCCTCCACAGACTTTTCCGTAGGTATATCTTTCATTATTCCTAACAGTGTCTTCTCCGAAAAGTGAAATATAATTATTATTATTCTTTGCACACACCGAAGGTGTGTGACTTTTAATAGAAAATGTGGATATGTTACATTTTATTGGACATTTTTTTTGGGGTTTTTCGTCTTTTGCTTTATGCGATACGGCGGCAGCCGCTCCACGGCGGGCAATGCCTGCGGAGCTTGCGGAGCAGG
>WRLO01000008.1 GCA_009777575.1 Candidatus Cloacimonadota bacterium | reverse complement strand
TTTGTCAAATACCTGATGAAGAGAAGCTTCCGGGAGTTCATCAATGAAGTAAAGAATAAAAAATATATCCAGTTAGAAGATTTGATACCCCTGTATGATGATTTCATAGAAGATTTTTTCAGTAGAGACTACATAGATAAAATAGTTGAGGTTGAAGTCTATAACAACAAAAAACGATTAGTTGCTTAATACATTGATATAACAGTATATATCTGTTTTATATGCCAACCTACGATGTATATATATCAAGCTTTTATAGCTCGGAAATATCAGTTAGTTATTCTAACATCACATACACATACATTTGTAATGAAATAAATGTTGGCATGGGTTATCGATATCAGATAAATTCGGGCTTCCGTTTAGATATAAACTCAGGAATTAGAGTGGGTAATCAAAGTGGACGAGTTTGGAGATCAGAAGATGATAATATTAACATAAACGTAAACATCAGTTATTCACCATCAATTAATAGGTGGCATTTAGAGAGAAGGGAGACTACTCAGCCCATGCCTGCGCCGATACCAATAAGGCGAACCACAACATCAGTAAATCAAAACTTTGGTGAAATCATAGCATTGGGCAACCCTTTTGACACTATAGTGCTACACAATGGAAGTCGGATAGAGGCGATTGTACTAGAGGTATCGTCTACCGAAATCAGATATAGGAGAGTGGATCATTTAGAAGGACCTATTAGGGTGATTTCTACTGCCGAGGTGAATGTGATAGTTTTTGAAAATGGCTCTGTAGAAATCATATCAAATCAGAGACAAAATCGAGGAAAAGATGTAGAAGGGACTAGCTTTGGTATTTCTGCTGACCCGTCTGGTTTTGCACTATTTGGTCCTGAGGCAGGTTTGGAATTCACTAAAAACAGGCTGAATACACAGATTCAAGTTCGTTTTCCTTCAGCTGGGGCGCAGAACAATGATTTATTGAGTGGGTTTGGGATAGGTTTGAATATGAATTATATCCAACGAGGTCGTTATGGTGGATTTTATGTAGGTGGTATAGGTGAATACACTACCTGGAAAACAGGTGATAAGTATATACATAATGGTGCATTTGCAGGAAATGTAGGTTATAGAATCGCCGGAGAAACAGGCTTGAGCCTTAGTTTAGGGGCGAGTGTCGGTGGTAGATTTGGAGACTCTGGTGCAGTATTTATCTGGAGACCTGTTACAGCTATAGGATATAGTTTTTAAGTCTATACTCAATGTATTAAATTCTAAATGGATTAATCAACTCGGAAATATCAGTTACTTAATCTTGTCTCTCTTGATATTCCTCCGATTATCTTAATTATTTTTTACTATCTATATATATTATGGGTGACTTGGGGGCGATTTCAGTTACACGGAGCAAAAAAAGTTTAATTACTTTTTCCATGTCGCTTAAAACTTCTTCCAGACACCTGAAGAATTTTCATATTAGAAAAAGAAAAAAGAGCCTCTGCTCATCCCTTTCGTTTTTGAGTTAAATTATAATGAATTCATAAATGAAGAGTTTAACGATATTTTTCAAAAAAACGGTATAATAACAAGACTGGGAACATAAGTGTGTTTAATAATATCGGCTTCGTAGTCGTTGAATATTGCTCAATTAACTGCTGGGAAGCCGTTGCTACTCCTCATTAAATATATACAATTTAGGTCTAATAGCTCCAGCTCTTATCTGTGTTTGAGGCTGTAATAGGGCATATTTTCCGCTATGATTAGAGATTTCTTGATTTGTGTCCCCCCCCTCCCCTCCCCACTCGCAAGCTTCATGGGGGGGGCATATCGTAAATCCTTTCAAAATCATAATAGAAAAGGGCAATATCTCATTTCCAGTAAGGGCTACACCTATATCTTTTTTTAGAAATTTCTTTAAGCAAGAGTATGATATAGTATTACAAATCAATCCTTTGATACCTATTTCTTGAAAATTTATTAATTTGTCATAGTCAAGAAATCCTTGAGAATACACAATATCACCAGATTTTATACTATCTCTTATAAAAATAGATAAGTTCCCACCGACATTAGCACCAAAGCCTATTTTACCCTCAATCAATTTGGCATTTACTCTGATATTAATCTCATTTTCATCAATAATGCTTTCTACCTTTCCATAGCACATTGAAAAGATTTGATAGGGCTTTTTATCATAACAAATTGTTACTATTCCTGTGGTTGTGTTGACATCAATGATATTGCCAGTGTAGGGCGATAAAACATTTTTATACATCGTTGATAAATATTCCATTAAAAGTTTTCCTTGAAACTGTAGGCTTGAAGTAATCAATTGGTCTGGACGCGATGTTTTTTCTGCCAAAAATTCACCAGCATAAACAAAATCACCTTTGCTTTTTTTCATAAAACCTTTAATTTCTTCAGGTTTTACATTTAATGCCTTAGCTATATTAATTTCTACAGGTTCGGTAATATAATCTTGAATTTCATAAAGAAAAACTGTTCCTGTCATATAGTCTATTCTTTCAACTATAGCTTTGACAGGTGAGTAGGCAATATCATCGACTTTTCTTATATATATATTTTCACCTTTTGAGATTCTTTCTTGCAGTCTTTGTACCTCACCATTATTTATTTCATCATCTGTAAGCTCTTTATCTGGTGTAAAAGCTATTGCTGGTGCCATCCCAAGCCCACCTGGAACTAAAGTAACAAAATAACGCTTTTTATCTGATTTAAACAAAGGTGTGCCGATTTCGACTATTTCTTTTTCAGATATCTGGATGCCCTCAAGTAATTCTTCTTTTGTTAAATTTCTTTTGAGTAAAGATGAAATCAAAACGACATACATTCTGGGTGGGTCAAATCTGTTTTCCCAGAGTAATGTTTCTGGGACGACATTTTCACCCTGCGTTACATTGATAGTGCCTTTAAAAGGGAGTAAATATTTGAGGAGATGGTCTGTAGGGAACGCATTTATCCGTTCCGCTACTGTAGGGAACGCATTTATCCGTTCCGCTTCTGTAGGGAACGCATTTATCCGTTCCGACTCTGTCAGGTTCGAATAACTGCTTTCCATAAACAAGTCTTGATTTGAAAAATCATACAATTTCAAACTATCCAAAACAATATTTATTGGACAGTCCTTTGTGAGTCTTGTATCTATCACTAGTGTTATATTTTCCTCTAAAACTATTTCCATTTTATTGAAAGATTTACCACAAATATAGATATTCTCTACAGTATCACTCGTATAAACAAGAAATTCATCTGATTTTATAGTCAACTCTTGGTTACTAGTCTTTATTTTCAAAACATTATTTTTTCTAAAATCTTTTGGTCTGAAATAAAGAGCAAGTTTTTCTAAACAATCGTTATATAGGAGAGACTCCGCAATAGTATCATCTACAGTAGAAAGCACTCCTATATGTGGTAAGATAAAGTGTTTATCACGCCAAAGCTCAACCAATCCAGATGGTTGAAAGCTCTCAATCAAGATAAAAATAGCCTGTGATTTACTTGCATGACTGATGACACCACCAGCACCTATAATCATTTCAAAATCGTTTTTTCTAAATGATTTTCTCATGTCAAAAGGCAAGGTATATATCTCATCTACCTGCTTATTAAGTAAGAAATTACTAATTATCTCAATGGGTTTATTTGGTCTGAGTTTATAATTATTTTCAAAATGTTGTTGTAGAGACATTTTTATCCCAGAGATAGCAATAATATGCTCTATGAATTTCTCTATATCTTTTGTGGGGTTAAAATCAGGATAAAGTATCTTATTTCCAATATAATTTTGAATATATTCGATGAAATCATTTAAAGTCATTGTTAACCCACTTAAATATCTTGCTGAGTGTGGGGGAGAGGTGGTTGAATTAGTAATATAACGAATATATTTTCCAAAATCTTCTTCAAAATCAGATAAAGCTAATATATTTCCTATACTGTAGCTCATACCAAAATTGGCACTTACCGACCTACAATGCTGTCCATGTATGAAAGTATAAACATCAGTAGTCGCACCACCCATGTCAAAAGCTATTATATTATCATACTTTTTGCTTAATATTTTCAAAGCATTTAAAACTCCTGAGGGTGTAGGTAATATATCAGCATTAACGAGCTTTTTGACTTCAGAATAACCTGGTGCTTGCTCCATGACATTTTCGAGAAATAAATCATGAACTTTATTTTTGGCAGGTTCAAGATTTTCGAGATTCATGCTGGGTCTAAGATTTGGCACAATATGCAGGTTATATTTGTCTCTAAAAACGAGTTTAATAAAGTCGACAGCTTGTTTATTACCTGCAAAAACAAGTGGGATATTTTGATTGTCAGTAAATTTTTGTTTAATATTTGCTGTTTTCAGGATTTCAGCCAATCGATATATATTATATAAAGCACCATCATCAACTCCACCACAAAATAGGATTATATCAGGGTGAGCTTTATTTAAGATTTGGAGTTTTTCTGAGCTTGTTTTTCCATCCTCTATTGACAAAGCATCTAATAAAACTCCACCAACACCATAAGCTACTCTTTTTGCTGATTTTACAGAATCTGCTCTCGTAAGACCTATCACAAATATCTGTAAGCCACCACCAGCACTACTTGTAGACAGATAGGATATATCATCCTTTAACCTCAATGACTCTTTTGAAGCTAAAAGTTCTGTAGCTGTTACAGATTCTAATTTCTTTATAACATTGAGAATACCTATTTTAACATCCTCATAAGGCTTTTCTACTGTTGTGTAAGCTGTAGTATAATCAATAAATTTATAAGAATCTCCTATTTTCTTTAATAAAAGTGCTTTTGTCGTGGTGCTGCCGATATCTGTGATGATGATTTTGTCTTGCATTGTTTCCGCTCCTTACAAATTTACACTTAACCAAATATTTTTTTATACTCTATTTGTCAACTACTTAATGTAGAGTTTGATTAAAGTTCATTATAAATTTTAATTGACAATTTGGATTAAATAAGATATTGACAAAAATTCTTTCTTGACTTTTTTACTATATTTTTATTTATGACATTTAAAATCGAAACAAACAACTAAGTCCCCATAAGGAAAAAAAAAAATGAAAAATAGCTTGCTACAAAATGAGTTAAAGACAGATTTAGAAAAATTTTTATCCGACCAACTTTCAAAATATCCAAGGTCTGATTTATTGAAAGTCGACCTTCATTGCCACGATTGCAATAGTGATGAACCAAGTGAGATTTTAGGTCGGATTCTAAGGGTTCCTGAAACTTGGATTCCAACAAGTAGAGTAGTTGAGGAACTAATAAAAAATGAATGCGATTTAGTCGTAATTACAAACCACAACAATACGCGGAGCTGTTATGAACTAGAAAAAAAAGGAATTGATAATTTAGTTGCTGCCGAGTTTAGCTGTATCCTCCCTGTATATAACTTTACTTTACATGTTATTGCTTATGGTTTTAGCAAAGATCAAGAAAAGATTTTAAATAAACTTAGAAAGAATATTTATGATTTTCTTGAATATGCCTGTCTCAATGATATCCCGACTATATGGGCGCATCCGCTTTACCACTATATCACCGACAAAATGATGTGTATGGATTTTTTTGAGAAGATGCTCTTGATATTTGAAAGATTTGAAATGCTCAATGGACAGAGAAATACTTGGCAAAATATGTTGGTAAAAGAATGGGTAGAAAATGCAACACCAGAAATCATTGATGACTTATCTAAAAAACACAATATCAATCCTAAAAAATATTGTAAAGACCCTTATAAAAAATCATTTTCTGGTGGCTCGGATAGTCATTCTGGGTTCTTCGCCGGTTTGGCAGGAACTTATCTTTATATACCTGACCTTGAAAATAGAAAAAAGAAGGAAAAACTGTCAGATTTAACACTGGAAGCGATCAAAAAAGGGAATATGTTTCCCTTTGGTTCTCACGAAAACTCTGAAAAACTTACTATCACTTTTTTGGATTATGTGTGTCAAGTTGCTCTTAATTTTAAAGACCCTGGTTTATTCAGAATACTGCTTCATAAGGGAACTACAAGTCAGAAGACGCTTTCTTTGTTAATATCAAATGCTTTTTCTGAAATACAAAGGCACAAAATCACTACTACTTTTGTCAGGACTTTTCATAATAGCCTACTCGGAAAATCACCTGCAATGTTAAAAAAGCTCATAGTAAAACCAGCCTATAAGTCAGTTTTTGAAGACATTACAAAAATATCAAAAAAATATCAAACAGAAAAAGAAATTATCTCAGAAGAATATTATAAGACTATATGTTCTATAAACTTACATCTCAATAAGCTCCTTTTCAAAAGGTTTGAAAAAAAAATCTCTTCAAAGAAATGGGCAAAGCAATTTGAGATTTCAAATCTCGAAAACTTAGTAGAAAAGATAGAGTTACCCTCAAATATCAGAGCTTTTGTTGAAAAATCTGGGAAAAAGAAAAACAATCTCAACATAGGTGAGTTTTTTGATGGTTTACCTTTTCCTTTTTTGACTTCTCTACTTATCCTCTCAGCTCACTTTACAAGTGCAAAAGTATTGAATATGACCCGACCATTTCTCAAAGTCTTTTCTGAAAAATTAAACAAATATACCTTTCCTAAAAGAATGCTCTGGCTTACTGATACTTTTGGGGATAAAAATGGGGTTTCTGTTACAATAAAAGCAATGCTTGAGGAAATAAAAAAATATGATTATCCTATAGATGTTCTCGTGTGTAGTAGTAAACTAGAAAGCGAAGACCATTTGATAGTGGTGAAGCCTCTTTATGAATTTACTATTCCCAACTATCCAGATCAAAATATTTGTATCCCAAATTTTCTTGAAGTCCATAAACTCTTTCAAGATAGAGAATATGATCGTATACTTTGCTCTACAGAAGGTATAATGGGTGCGATTGCTTTGTATCTAAAGCATGCTTATGTAGTACCAGCGAGTTTTTATATCCACACGGATTGGGTAATGTTTAGCCAGAAAGTACTCAATTTTGACCAGCACAATAGAAATCGATTGCGAAGATTTATGAGGTCTTTTTATGGTGCTTTTGATAGGCTCTTTGTCCTAAACAATGACCAAAGAAAATGGCTTATTAGTCGAGAAATGAATTTTCCAAAAGAAAAGGTGTGTCTCACTGCTCATTGGGTAAGTGAGATTTTTCACCCTGTGAAAATAACAAAAAAAGAGATTTTTGGATTGGACAATGATACTCTCGTAATGCTTTATGTTGGGAGAGTCAGCAAAGAAAAAGGTGTCTTGGAGCTACCAAATATCTATAGAA
Organism: Candidatus Cloacimonadota bacterium; assembly: GCA_009777575.1. Classification (GTDB taxonomy): domain Bacteria; phylum Cloacimonadota; class Cloacimonadia; order Cloacimonadales; family WRIO01; genus WRLO01. The sequence goes on along the minus strand of WRLO01000008.1, from coordinate 56,783 downwards.
AAGTAAAAATGACTCATCCTAATGTGGCTTTGGTGGTAGTAGGAAGAGGTCCTGTCTTTGATGAATTAAAAGAACTTTTACCAGAAGTTATCTATAGGGACTGGGTCAATCGTGAAAAACTACCAGCTATCTATTCAGCTGCTGATGTTTTTGTGTTTCCATCCAAATTTGATACTTTTGCTAATGTTGTCCTAGAAAGCCTGAGCTGTGGAACTCCTGTGATTGCATACTCCTCCAAAGGACCAAAAGACATAATAGAACACGGAAAATGTGGTTATCTCGTAAAAACTGAGGAACAAATGTGTGAAAGATTGGTTGCGTATTTAGGTAAGCCAGAGGAGCAGACTTATTTTAGAAATGCAGCAGTAGAAAGAGCTAAAAATTATGATAAAAATAATATAATGAGTAGATTTTTAGATGACTTGGAATTAAAGTAAAATTATTTTTTTCAAAATGAAGAGAAGCTTCCGGGAGTTCATCAATGAAGTAAAGAATAAAATATATATTCAGTTAGAAGATTTGATACCATAGTTTCGTAATACATTTAAATAACAGCAAATATTCAAGTAGAAATGCTATATTGAAAACAAGCGGAGTGGTTGATAGACTTCGGGAGTGGGGTATTGTTGCCGAAAGACAGACCTGCCCAAGAATATGAATGCTCAGCTGTTTTAAATTTACCCAAGTTTACATAATGTCCATTATGGATAAATATTCATCTTATTGATGCATAATGGTTCTGATTTGATACCTGTGATATTTTCTTTGATAAGTAAGTATCTGCTCATTTTCTTAGTATTATTTTTTTATTTCCTTATGTAGAAATAGTTTTAAGGATTAGGTTAAAAATGTAGTTAAAAATAATGCTTGACATTTATAGCATAGTTAAGATTGTATGTTCACATAAAATTATTAAAATTAAAATTGGTGTAATATGAAAAAATTTTACTACAAAAAAAGAAATATTGATGACTTATTTGAAGAAAAAGTCATTGGTTCAAGGTTGATATTTTTTTTATATAGCAGTTTTTTAGGGAAAAGTGTATTAAAAGTATTAACTAAAAACTGTGTTATTAGTCATCTTTATGGTAAATTTATGAATACAAAACTTTCTAGAGGATTAATTAAGTGCTTCATAAACAAAAACGCAATAAATATCGATGAGAGTAAAAAAAGTCTTTCTGATTTTAATAATTTCAATGACTTTTTTACTAGGGAGTTGAAATCTTTATCCAGAAATATAGATACTTCATCTGATTCTATCATTTCACCTGCTGATGGGAAGATTCTGGTTTATGAAAATTTTGAGGCAGTAGCTGTTAAAGGCACCATGTTTGATTTAGATAAACTTATATTTGACAAACCATTAACTCAAATATATCAGAAATGTTCTATAGCAGTTATACGACTAGCTCCAACAGATTATCATAGGTTTCATTTTCCAATTGATGGATATGTATCAGAGACAAAGACAATAAATGGGCATTATTTTTCAGTTTCTCCAATAGCGCTCCATTTCAATCCGAAAATCTTTTTTGAAAATAAACGAACTATCTGTGAAATAAAACACGATGATAGTTTTTCTTTTCTCTATATGGAAATCGGTGCAACCTTGGTAGGTTCAATAAAGCAGACTTATAGAGCTGATTCATATATAAAGAAAGGTGATGAAAAAGGTTATTTTGAGTTCGGTGGATCAACAGTGGTTATGATTTTTAAAAATCATAACATAATGTTTGATAGTGATTTAATTGAAAATTCTAAGAATAATTATGAAACAAAGATTTTTATGGGTGACAAAATTGGAGTTATAACTAAGTGAATATAAAAAATAAAAACTCACCTCTCCCCCACCTTAATAATGTATTCCTAAGTCTTTTTAGCATAAAAATATATATATTTATTTTCATATTTTACCCCAAAATATCTACTGCTAGTGAAGTAGATAAGTCTATATTGGAAAAATTTACAAATAATATCTCAGAAACATTCAAACACTCATCATACAACAATTTTTTATTTCCTCTCTATATGTGGCACAATCGTCTTCTTTATGACCAACATAAGACAGATAGATATAATGAAATCCCATTGGGAGCTGGTTTTTCTATCTCTCGAGAAACAGACAAAAATGTCGAACATTCTTTATTCACGATAGCATTTACAGATTCAAATCACAAAATTCAACTGAACACGGGGTATATCTGGCAAAAAATATGGTATAATGAAACATTGAACTGGCATATATCGCTTGGATACACTGCTCATATTATTCAAAGATATGAATATTTATATATTCCCATCCCTATTGCACTTCCATTAGGAGGTTTGGGTTATAAAAACATAATTCTTGAATCTGTTTACTTTCCAGGTCCTTATAACGATGGAAATGTTTTGTTTGTATGGTTTAGGTATAAAAGGCGTGATTAAGAAAGTAAAAAAGGTTGTCAGTCATCATAAAAATAACTGACAACCCAGTTTGATAATCTACATAGAGATAGCTTCTGTAGGGCATGTTCCTACGCAAGCACCGCAATCAATACAAGTAGCGTCATCAACCATGACTTTGTCTCTGTCCATAGAAAGTGCGTTAACAGGACAAGAATCAAGACATGCACTACAACCGATACATTTGTCAGTATCAATTTTTACTGCCATATTATCCTCCATATTATTTTTAAAGATAAGAATTTTTCATATCCATTTTAGTCAAGGAAAATTTAGAAACTCTAATCGAGAATGAAAATATTCCTCGAAATTGTTAGGTTTTCATCTGTGGAAAAAAGATTACCTCTTTTATAGTAACATTGTTTGTAAAGAGCATTATCAACCTATCAATCCCTATTCCCAGTCCTCCCATTGGTGGCATACCATATTCAAGAGCTTCGATGAAATCTTCATCAACTACATTTGCTTCTTGGTCACCTAATTCTTTTGCTTTTGCTTGTGCATCGAGTCTTTTTCTTTGTTCTATAGGGCTATTTAACTCAGTAAAGGCATTGGCAAATTCTTTTCCACAGATAAAAAGTTCAAAACGTTCTACAATATTTGGATTATCTGGATGATTTTTAGCAAAAGGTGATATTTCAATAGGATAATCAATCACAAAAGTGGGTTGTATCAAGTTTGGTTCAACAAAATTATCAAATATCTCCGCAATAATCTTACCAGTTCCAGCATGTTCATCAATATTTATTTCTTTTTCTTTACAAAAATATCTCAGTTTTTGTATATCAAAATCAGAAAAATCTTGACCAGTGTATTCATTTACCAAGCTCATCATACTTGCTATTCGGAAAGGTTTTTCCAAATCGAGAGTATATTTATCATATTGAATCGACATTGTTTGATATACTGTTTCAGCAATACCTTTAATTATCTTTTCAGTAATTTCTATCATACCATTTAAGTCTGTGTAGGCTTGATAAAGTTCAATTGCAGTAAATTCTGGATTGTGTGTTCTATCCATCCCCTCGTTTCTGAAATTTTTACCAATCTCATAAACCCTTTCAAAACCGCCAATTATTAGTCTTTTGAGATATAGTTCTGTAGCTATTCTCAAATAAAGATCCACACCAAGTGTATTGTGATGAGTAGTAAAAGGTCTAGCGTTTGCTCCTCCATATAGAGGTTGCAATATAGGTGTTTCTACCTCAAGAAATCCTCTTTCATCAAGAAATCTTCTAATAAAAGTGATTATTTTAGCTCTTTGCTCAAATGTTTGTCTTTGAATAGGATTCAACAACAAATCAAGGTATCGTTTCCTATATCTAAGTTCTATATCAGAAAATTCGTCATATCGAACTAATTTACCATCAATTTCTTTCTCTTTTACAGTAGGCAAGGGTCTTATATTTTTCGATAAAAGAACAATTTCATCTGCAAGAATTGAATATTCCCCAGTTTGCGTATAAACAGCTTGTCCTCGAACCTGTAAAAAATCACCTAAATCCAATAATTTATAAAGCTCATAATGATCCTCACCAATCTTATCTTGACGAATAAAAGCCTGTATTTTTCCACTCATGTCTTGAACTGTGGTAAAACCTATTTTACCCTGTCTTCTTTGAGAAGTTATCCTACCTACAATATACACAGTGTCTTTTGATTCAATGAAATAATCCTTTTTCTCAAGTAATTCGGCAATATGATGAGTTCGTTGACTTCGGTGAGGAAAAGGGTCAATTCCCATATCTTTTATTTTTTCCAGTTTTTCAATTCTTTGTTTGACTAAATCGTTGTAATCTTCCATAATTTACTCCAAAATGTATTATTTGTGTCATAATTTTATTATTATGCTTTTTGTCAATTGTTTATTCTTTATCATGTTTCGAACAGAAATATATTCTATTTGGCATTGCTGAAATTACTGAGTGTCAACTCTTTTATTTTTAACATATTACAAAGGTACGGTAGGGGAAGCATACAGGAGGGACAAAAGAGTGGCAGATATAATATAATAAGAGTCTTAAAAAAATAGTAATTCTACAGGAGGCGTTATTTACTTAGAATTAACCTTAGAAACAATTCAAGGCATTATACAGGTACCAATAAGCATTGGAAGGTTTTTAGCATTGTCTACTATAGCAAAAATATTCAGAATGTAAAATTTGGTCCCTACAGAATTTGATGATTTCTAGTATTTTTAAAATTATTAAACTGTAAATCATAAAAATGTTTATATTTTGAGCATTCTTTTATCAAATCCTCATGTTTTCCTGTCCCCACGACCATTCCTTTATCTAATACAATTATTTTATCTGCAGAAAGAATTGTGGATAATCTATGTGCAATGATAATGACAGTTCTATCTCCAATAGCCATATCAATGGCTTTTTGGACCTTTTGTTCAGAGTCAGTATCAAGTGCTGAAGTGGCTTCATCAAATATTAAAATTGGTGGATTATCGATAATAGCTCTTGCTATACAAAGCCTTTGTTTTTGCCCCCCAGAAAAATTTGAAGCATGTGGTAAAATAGGAGTATCATATCCGTCTGGTAATTTTTCAATAAATTCATCAGAGAAAGCAAAATGACAGGCTTTTTTAACTTCATCAAGAGTTTTCTCTTCATTTGAGCCATATTTAATGTTATTTGTTATAGTTTCAGTAAATAACACAGAATCTTGCGTCACAACACCAAAAAGTTTTCTCAAATCTTTAATTTTCATATTTTTTACATTAATCCCATCTATCAGAACTTCACCAGAACTCACATCATACATCCTGTTTAAAAGATTGACGCAGGTAGTTTTCCCAGAGCCACTTGAGCCTACAAATGCAATTTTTTGCCCTTTTTTTATATCAAAGCTACAGTTAATTAATACTTGTTGATCAGGATTGTAGGCAAAATTCACATTTTTATACTCTATTTTCTCTAAAAAAGCTTTTTTCACAACTGGATTGTCTACCTCAATGATTTCGCTTGTCATTTCAAGTATTTCGCATACCCTGTCGACTGAAACCATACCTTTTTTCATATCCGTGATGTCGTTTGTAATAACTTTCAAAGGGTGCATCATGCTAAAAACAGCAAAAAGAAAAGCTGTAAAATCACCAAAAGTAAACTGACTATCAGCTCCTAAAATATCTGCACCACCTACAAACAATATCATTAAGCCTATAAAAACACTGCTCATTTCTGATATTGGCACCCCAAATGACCAATAAATTTGAGATTTTCTCCATAAATGAAAATATTTTTTATTTAGTGTTTCCTGTTTTTTATTTTCATAATCTTCTTTACAAAAAACTTTAACTATTCTCATACTATTCAACACTTCTTCTATATTTGAAAACATATCAGATAGATGAGCTTGTATTTTTTGGACATATTTTTTCATTTTGTTCGATAAATACCTTACAGACAAAGTAAATGGTGGAAGTATTAATAAGCTAAATAAAAACAATCTTAGGTTCAAGGTAGCAGCTATGAGAGCATATATAAACACAACTGATGTTTCTCGGAAAATTTTAAAAAAAGTATCTATAAAAAGATTATTAACTATTTCTATATCATTGATCATACGAACTATAGAATCGCCCACACGATTTTGATTGAAAAAGGAATAAGATTGTGATAAATACTTTTTATAACAAGCATTACGGATTTCCTGAATTACCTTTCCACGCAAATTGACAAACATAATGCGATTTAAAAAATAAAATAGGTTTTTCAAAAGAAATAAGATTATTAAAATACTACAAATCAACTTTAATAAAAACCATGGGTCAGTTAATGAGAGAATTGACTTCATTTCAACCCATATACCTCCTAAAAAACCTCTTGAAAATAAAGAGTTAAGCCCTTCAAATTCTAATCTATTTATAAATAGTTCTGAAACTACTTGCGAAAAATCAGAAAATGTCTGATAAACTGGCTCAACATTCCTCTCAGTGACAAATATATTATCAAATAACGGAATAACCAAAGTGATACTAACCCCACTAAAAGCAGCAAAAAACAACATGAAAACAATCCCCAAGCCTAAATAGATTGGATGTTTCAAGATGAATTTGTAAATATTAATTATTCTTTTCAAAGAACTTCCTCCGCTTGTTTACAAGATTTATATGAATAGTAAAAAAACTCATTTTCTTTTTTTATCCCTAATCACAATTTCTTGTATTGGAAAATAGAGTATATAATTGTGTTTATTGAAGTATTTATTCAGATATTTAGTAATTTTATCCATTGCATCGTTCCTTGAAATTGTTCCCGGTCTACTCATAAAGACCATAAGACCTGAATTCATATCAAGTTTTCCAGAAACTATCAAGAAATCATTCCAATCTGTGAAATTAATCATTTCAAGATCGATGGAATGCGAGCCTTTGTTCAAACTAAAGATTTCATTGACTGTTTCAGAAGCATAAATAATAAATTTTAAACTTGTATTTTCAGCCATATTCCATATTTTCTTTAGAAAATCCTGGAAACCAATTTCTTCCTCAGCTTTAGATGGAATCATAATAATCATTCTTTTTATTGTATTAAAAGGTTGCACAGAATGATAAATATAGGTATTAGCAACGCTTTCAGCGAGTAAACCCTCTGTCAGTTTTCCTAAAAAAGTATCAGTCAAACCAGCTTTATGATGGATACCGATGATGATGTCCGTGATTTTTTTTTCTTTAGCGGTATTAAAAATACCATGATTGATATTTATATCATAACGGAGTATATCATGTAGAGACTGGTCTGTTGCTGCAACAAGTTTTGAGGCTTTTTGTAATAAATCTCTTGATTTGGTTTCTTGTTCTTGGTTGTTTTCTTGGCTATTTATTATATTAACAGCATAAATATTGTTTTTATATTTTTTATTTTTAAGAATTAATCCAAGATTTATCAATTCTTCGTAAGTATCCGGATGACTGATAGGTATTAATATCCTTTCTGGGACATTATCTAACTCTTCATCTTTTTCTGATTTATTGTCAAGAACAGCTAATCCAGAGGCACCTTTTTCAGTGGCAAATGAAGCTATAGTACATGTAACAAGTATCATCAAGGTAGCACCGTTGATGATGGAAACATCAATCATACCGATTCTATATCCTACCAATATAGCCGCTAAAGTAGCTGCTGCTTGCGAATTACTCAATCCAAAAATAATATATTTTTCATTTTTGCTGTATTTAAACGATTTTTGAGCTAGAAAAGCTGCTGAAAATTTTGCTATTGTGGCTACAATAACCATTGTTATCGCCACCATTATTGTAAAAGTATCAGTAAAAAAAGCTCTAAAATTTATCAACATTCCGACACCTATCAGGAAAATAGGGATAAATATTGCATGACCAATAAATTCTATCCTGTTTTTCAGTGCTGAAGTAGCAGGTATCAATTGATTTAGTGCTAAACCTGTTAAAAAAGCTCCAATAATTGCTTCAACATAAGATATTTCTGACAAAAAACCTGCTAAAAAAACCAAACCAAGAACGAATAAATACTGTGAAATATGATCGCTTTCTCTTTTTAAAAACCATCTCGCTAACATGGGAAACACATAAGTAACTATGGTAACAAAAACAGAAAACCTAATGATTAAATTTACCCAAAATTCCAATGATAAATCACCACCATTTATCGCTACTATCACTGCGAGGACAAGCAAGGCAAGCACATCTGTAACCACAGTGCCACCAACTGCGACATTTACAGACCTATTTTTAGTTACTCCATATTTAGTGATGATAGGATATGTAACAAGAGTGTGAGAAGCATAACAACTCGCTATAAGGACAGAAGTTAATAAATTTAGACCTAATATATAATAACTACTCAAAATACCAAGAGTCATAGGGATTAAAAAGGTATACATCCCAAAAATAAAACTCTTATTTTTATTCTTTTTAAAATCTGCCATATCTATCTCAAGACCCGCAAGAAACATTATGTATAAAAGACCTACAGTCCCATATAACTGAATACTCTCCCTTTCCATGAGATGAATTCCATTTTCACCAATCAAAGAACCTGCAATAATCAAACCTACAATATGAGGAATTTTTATTTTCCTGAAAATATAAGGAGTAACTAAAATTATGAATAATAACAACGAAAAAACTAAGACAGGGTTGTCGAGGGGGAAAAAACTCATTTCATTTAAAGACATTAGCTCTCCTAATCATCACTATACAGGTTGCAGTCATACCTTTTTCTGAACCGCTTATCCCAAGATTTTCTTCTGTAGTTGCTTTTACAGAAATGATATCGATTTCACATTGCAAGTCTTCTGCGATATTTTTACGCATATCGTCTATATATGGTCTCATTTTTGGTTTTTGAGCACAAATAGTAACATCAAGATTATTTAGATACCAACCATTACTTTTTATAATTTGATATGTTTTTCTGAGTAATACCCTGCTATTGATATTTTTATAAGCTTTATCATTATCTGGAAAATTACTACCTATATCTCCAAGTGACAACGCTCCTAACAAAGCATCTATTATCGCATGTAAAAGAACATCAGCGTCAGAGTGACCAAGTAGTCCTTTTTCAAAATCTATCTCTACCCCGCCAATAATAAGTTTTCTTCCAACTACAAGTTGATGAACATCATATCCATAACCTATTCTGATATTGGAAAAATCAGAAGATTTTTCCTCAAAATTTTTATTTTTCTGTGTCATCCTATTCTCTCTCCATACAGCTAACTCTATATCTTCTCTTGTGGTTATCTTTAAATTTCCAGAATTTGTCTCAAACCATCTTATTTTCTCTCCGAAAAATTCCATTATACTCGCATCATCTGAAAATAACAATTTGAGATTTTTAGCTTTTTCATGGTATTTTTTTATTAAATCCAGTTTAAAGATTTGAGGAGTGTATACTTCGATTAAATCTTCTCTTGGGATAGTTTCTATCAACATTTTTTGAGAGTCACGATTTGTAGTTTCCAATCTATGAATTGTGTTTTTTACTCTTGAACCGGGAATCATAGAGTCAGATTCTCTTACTAATTCTATCATTTTTAACAAGTCAACTTTATCCAGAAAAGGTCTGACTGCATCATGGATTAATACAAAACTATTTTTTTCATTGCAGCTTTGTAAAGCATTATATACAGATTTTTGCCTTGTGTCACCCCCTAAAATACATTTTACTTTATTGGGAAAGTCTTTTTTTAAGGAAGCTGATGTTAAATCAAAATCTTCTTTAGGAAGAGTAACTAATATCTCATTTATCTCAGGCAGAGCATAAAACAATTCTATAGTAATATTTATTAATGGTCTATTATTAATTTCAAAGAATTGTTTCTTTTTCTTTTCGTCAAAGCGAGTGCCATATCCACCAGCGGTGATTATGCATGAATAGTCACAATAATTATTGAGAGAAGACATCAATCTATAAACCTCTTTCTACTCATTTCAGTATTTTGTCTGAACAAAAAATAATACTTTATTAGATAATTCCATAAAGCAGATAATATATTGGCAATTATCTTGGGAAACTTCAATTTAGTTTAGTTTTCTTCTCTTTGACCGGGGTTTTTTACATAACTGACCAATTTTTCACCCATACTGGAAATAGATTTATCTGGGTCAGCTTTCCAATCTTTAATAGACTGCATAGTTAAAAGATAAAATTCATCATTTTTAGGTGATTTGTTGTTTGTATGATTGTGTATGGCAATTGAAACCAATTTTTTCATAGTTATATACAAAGTTTTTATTCTTGTTTCAGAAGGGTTGGTAAGCCATTCTCTGATAAATGAATAACACTCTGCTGGAGAACCTTTTACTGCATGCGTTAAAACATTGGTGATTTTCTTTTGTAATTCCAAATTATCTGAATCAAGATTTAACTCGATGATAGTCGTAATGTAGGTAGGGTCCGACCCTGCAATGGCTTCTATTCCATGATAAGCGAGTGTTCTTTGTTTGTTAAATTCAGATTTCGCCCATCGCATCATTTCTTTTTTCATAATTGCAGGATATTTTTGCCACATTTCATGGAGAACATGCTCTGTTTCCCAGGGGGTATCGTTCCAACATAATTCCAACAAAGAAATTATTTTTTCAGGATCTTTGTTAAATTTCAGGTTGTAATAAAAAATTACCGCAGCTCTAACGCCATATACTTTGTGACCTAAAAAACTGAGAATAAGCTGATCCATTAGTTCTTTATTTTGATAATTAACTAGCTTTTTTCCCACAAATTCTCTGATAAAATAATTTGGTGTAGTAAGCATTTTTATGATGATGTCTTTTGCTTTTTCTGTTTGTCCTTCATCCAATAAATGAAAAATTTTAGACATTTTTTCATCATAAACCTTAATGTCACGAAAGTCTAAACGACCTAAATCTTTGTTCATATTTTAATCCTTTTGATTTGGTTATTTTTATTTGTAATTATTTTCACACTTCTTAATCAATAGATTATTAGTCAAAAAAATAAATTTCTGATTAGAATAGAAATTTTCTTAAATTTTTTCTTTAAAGTGTGATATTTGTAACTATTTATATATTTTGTCTGTCTCTGATTCTTTTCCAGAAACATTAAAAATCATCGTCTGGGAGACATTTTAAAAATGGTAGGAATAAAGGCAAGCATTTTATTTTAAAAATATCTCAATATCATAAAAACTGAAGCTAATAACAGATTTATTAAGGTAATAACTGCCCCATATTTAGTGAATGTCCAAAAACTGATAGGATAATTACTCTTTTTACATATACCAGCAGAAATTATATTTGCAGAAGCTCCTATCAGTGTTCCATTTCCTCCCAAACATGAACCTAAAGATAATGCCCACCATAATGGCAAAGCTTGTTCTACACCGATGCTTTGCGAAACATCTCTGATCATTGGTATCATTGCAGCCACAAAGGGGATATTGTCAAGAAAAGCTGAAGCAATTCCTGATGACCAGATGATAAAAATGGTGGTTAACTCCATATTGCCTTTAGATACATCCAAGATTTTTTCTGAGAAAAAATGGATAATTCCTATTTCTTCCAAAGCCCCGACCATGATAAATAAGCCGATAAAAAAAAGAATTGAACTCCAGTCTATTTCATTGCTGAGGAAATTCTCCATATTAATTTTTCTTGCTCTCAATAACAATAAAACTGCTGCTACAAGAGCTATAGTGGCAGCATGTAATTGTAAAACCTCTTGAAGTATCAAAAGTGTCAAAAATATACCAAAAACCACTATAGAGTAAATAAGAAGACTTTTATCGCGAATAAGCTCTTTTTCTTTAAATTCCATTATTCTAGCTCTTCTTTCGTTGGTAACTTTTAATTGTTTACCAAAAAAGAGATTTACGATAAAGGCACAAACAACCATTGTTATTGCTATAAATACACCAAGATTTTTCAAAAAATCTAAAAAACTTAAACCAGCAGCGCTACCTATCATTAAGTTTGGAGGGTCTCCAATCAATGTTGCAGCTCCACCGATATTCGATGCCAATGCCTGAGTGATAACAAAAGGTATGGGTGATATACCTAATTCCACAGCTATCAGTATAGAAATAGGTGCTATTACAATCACAGTCGTGACATTGTCAAGAAATGCTGAAAATACTCCAGTGATTATAAAGAGCATGATAATTATCTTCTTTGGATTTCCGCGAGCTTTCTTTGCTAAAAAAATAGCTATGAATTCAAATAGACCTGTATTTTTGATGACCCCCATCATAATCATCATACCTATCAAGAGAAAAATCACATTCCAGTCTATATAGGTTGAAAATGCCTGATTCTGCGAGACATATCCAAGAAATATGAAAAGAACAGCTCCGGAAAGGGCTACTGCCACTTTATTTATTTTTTCAGAAGCTATAAATACATAACATCCAATAAAGATAGCCAGCCCAAAAAACATTTTTTCAGTCATTGTTACCCTCTTGGGCTAGTCTCATAATATCACTGTAATTTATATAAATAATAATCAGTTACCCCTTAATAACTTTTCTGAATATATCCATAAAACTGATAATTCCAACTAATTTTCCATTCTCCATCACAGGTAAATCTCTTCTATTGTTCTTATTCATTAAAAAGGCAGCTTCGAATATAGTTGAATCAGGCTTTATTGCTATTTCTATTGGTTTCATCACATCTTTTACTTTAAAATTATCTTCATCTTTAATCAATCTTTCAAAAGGATCAAGAGTTTTTAAAAAATTTAAATTTCCTATAAACTGTGTGTAAGCAGGAAAAGCTGACATTACATAATCTCGAATAGTTACCTCACCGATCAGGTTACCAGCTGCATCATTAACGAGGAAATATCCAAAATTGTGTTCATAAAAGAGCTGGCTTAGTTCCTTTAATGATGTTTCATCAGTAACAGCATAAGTCTTAGTATTCATTATATCACTCACATTAATAGCATTTTTTACAGCTAAATCACATTCTTTCAAGGTTTTTCTAAAACTATAAGGAGTTTTTGATTTCATCAATTTTTCAAAAAATACCTGATCTTTTGACATCTTGATAATCGATTGCAAAATTTTCATATAAAGGGCATTATCACTCTTACAAGTAAATACCATGAAAAATATTTTGATTGTTCCATATTGTGTTTCAATAGGCTTTTTCGGTTTTAATACAGATATCGTTGTATCTTTAAAATCATCAAGATGAAGATGAGGGATTGCGACCCCCGAAGGTAATAGAACACCTTCATCAAGTTTTCTATTCATAAGTCTACTAACAAGATCATCCACACTGACATTCGATGGATATTTCTTGTTCTTCTGATTGACAATAAAAGTAAATATTTCTTTTAAATCATTCAATGTTGAATTTAAGAAAACTAAACTTAAATCAACTAAACTCGATAAATGCATAGCACCCATGACAGCCTCTTTTAAAATTTTTTATTTAATAAATCTGAGATTTTAAATCGGATTTCAATAAGCTAAATTGACGGGGGAAGCTAAGTTAAGCTTCCCCCTTGCAACCTCATTAATATGAGTTGGGGGCAATTAAAATCAATCAATAGAAAGCGCTTCTTCCATTTTTTTACCTATTTCGTCCAATCTCTGAAGATGCTCTATAGTAAAATCTTCTTCAGGCACATTTGACATTCTTAATTGCCAATTGGTGACTCTCGTGTCGATTGACTCAATTAAAGCCATAGCATCCATATCACCAGCCATGATTCTTAGCATTGTAGAAATATATTCATCCATAATTTCTTCATACTCATTAATCATAGCTTCAACATCATAAGTGCCTGATGCTTCTGGACTTGCAGCAGATACTGCGTTTTGAGCTGGTTCGGGATTTTTATTACCGCAAGCTACAATAGTAATTGCGAATAATAAGACTAAAATGAAAATCCCTATTAGTTTGATCTTGTTAATCATTGATTCCTCCTTTCTAATATTTATCTAAATCTTTATAGAGTTAGGCTTAAAAAAGATATTTTTTTTACCCATTCCCATAAAAAAAACCGATAAAACGACAATAAATAAATCGAATACATTTTGTCAAATGAATTTTTAAAATCAAAATTTAAAATTTTGAATAGTTAAATGTTTTTTGTAACAAATATAAGTACTTATAGTTAAACATTTATAATATTATCATGTTATGACAATTAAAAAATATTTTTAAAGGAGACACAATATTGAAGATTAATATTATTGAAACGCAAAATGACATAATATCATTTTTATCTGAAAGAGCTGAAAAACAATATACAACAACTCAGATAACTGGATATTTAGGTTTAAAAAAAGAGAATAGAAATGATATACAGCTTGTATTAAATCAATTAGTCCTAAGTGGACTAGTCGAAAAAAAATCAAAGCGATACTCTATAGTCGACAAACAAATAACTTCATTAACAAAACCAAAGAAAAATATTATCAAAAATAAAGATACTTTCGTAGGAAAGCCTAATAACAATAACAAGACAAAAATAGGTAAATTTGATGCAACTTCACTAGCAAAAAATCTCTCATATTCTTTTGTCAATTTTGAAGATGGTAACGATGTCTATGTATCTGCTGAGGATACTTTAAATGCTTATCATGGTGACATGGTAGAAGTTGAAATAACTAGTTTCCGAGACCATAAAAGATACGGTTACATAAAGAGAGTTGTTACAAGAAATAAAGAAAAATTCATTGGAATCATAGAAATTGTCCGAAATAAGAAATATTTTCGTTCTGACAATTTGAAAATACATACATTATTTGAAGTATATGACAAAAATCCCACTAGCATTATTGATGGATTATGGGACAATTTTACTTGTCCTAAAGTCTCTGTTAAAATAGTTAATTGGGGTCTCAGGCAAAAGCATAAACTCCCTTTATGCACAATAGAAGAAATATTGGGGGAATCAGGAAATCCTGAAGTAGAAATTCTCTCAGTGATAAAGGAATTTGACCTGCCTCTCGAATTTCCACCCCAAGTAGTTCATGAAGCAAATCTATTTAATGAAGATTTATCAGAGATAGAAATAACACGCAGAAAAGATTTTAGGAGTCTGTATACAATAACTATTGACCCATTTTCAGCCAAAGATTTTGATGATGCTATATCAATAGAGGTGAATAATAATGGAGATTTTCATCTTTATGTCCATATAGCAGATGTTGCGCATTATATCAAACTTGGAAGTGCCTTATTTAATGAAGCAAAAGCAAGGGGTAATAGTTATTATTTTCCTAAAAAAGTGATTCCAATGTTACCTGAAAGACTTTCCAACAAATTGTGCAGTCTGCGACCCGCAGAGAATAAATATACTATCACAGTAATGAGTGTATTTGATAAAGAAGGTTCTCTCAAAAAACAAAGTATTTTTGAGTCAGTCATCAGATCTGATGTTAGGTTAGCGTATGAAGAGGTCGATGAATATTTCGAAGGTAAAAATACTGATATATCCTTGCAGCTTTCAAAAACACTTGATATTATGAGAATGTTATCACAATATCTTTCAAACGAAAAAACTCAAAGAGGTTATTTAAGATTTGATTTACCAGAGATAGAATTAGTCTATGATGATGATGGATATGTTCAAGATATAGTTAGAACCCAAAATACTGAATCGCATACATTGATAGAGAACTTTATGTTAGTGGCGAACGAATATGTAGCAAAATTCTTAACAGAAAAGGCAAATACAACTCTCTATAGGATTCACGAAGAACCTGAGGAAAAGGATTTAAATCATATAACAGATATCCTTAGAGCTCACGAAATATATTTCCATAAAGAAAAAGATTTAAATAAGACTTGGCAGAATGTTCTAGGCTGCTTACCCGATGAAAAATATCATAAAGTATTTGATAGATTAATTTTGCGATCAATGAAAAAAGCAAAATATTCAATCAATCATAACCAACATTTTGGTCTTGGACTACAGACCTATACACATTTTACATCACCTATCAGAAGGCTTTGTGATTTGGTAGTTCATATACAACTTAAGGAATGTTATTTTAAGCATATTAGCTCAATTAATGACCATCCTCTAAATGAAGAAATGCCAAGTCATAATACTATTTCACTCACTCCTGAATCTCTTTTTGATTATGCAGGAATAGCCTCTGAAAAAGAAATAATAGCAGATGAAGCTGAAAGGCTGATGGATTCGAAAATAATTACATCGTATATGAAAAACTTTATAGGTAAAACTTATAAAGCCATAATAAATGGGATAAGCCAAAATAATATTTTTATTGAGCTTAATGATGTCCCTGTGCGTGGAGTGATAAAATTAAATCAATTGAACGATGACTATTATACTTACGATGATAAAAAATTTCAAATCAGAGGTAAAAGAAGAGGTCGAGTTTTCAAGCTCTGTGATGAATTAAATGTTATTTTAGTAGGAGTAGCTGATGATTTAGTATTTGATGTCTTAGATAAAAAAAAGAAAACAACCCCAAAAAGAGATAAAAACACAGAAAGAAAAAAAGAAAATTGGGGAGATCCTACTGAGAGGAAAAAACTTATCAATGAAAGGAAAAAAAAGAAAAACAAAGGTTGGAGATAGAAATGACCGAAATACAGAAACTTTACAGATTGATACCTCAATCAATTTGTAAAGAAGGATGCGCTGATTGTTGTAAAGATATAATACAAGTAGCACCAGAAGAAAACGACAGGATGGGTGGTTATCAATGGTCTGGAGGGTGTATTTTTTTAAAAGATAATCAATGTTCTGTCCATGATCGGAGAGCTTTTATATGTAGATTATTCGGAACAAGTGAAATTATGAAATGTTCAAACTGTATACCAGAAAGATATTTATCTGAAACAGAAACTAAAGATATCATCAATAATTATGTCATGATTAAAAAACAACAGGAGTCTTTAGAATGACAAAACTCACTGAATATAATAGTTATTTTTATTGTGTCTTAGCTATATTTATTTTTTCCACAAATGAATTGGTAGGAAAATTTATTGATACATCAATTACACCTATTGCTATAACAAGTTATAGATTTTTTATTGGAAGTTTTTTTTTAGCTCTTTTTATACTAAGAAATAAAAAAAAGTATGTCCCCAATGTATCTATAAAATATATATTCATTATTTCAATTATAGGCATTCTAAATGTATGTGTCAGTATGTATACACTTCAGTTGGGTATATATTATGGACAAGCAGCTTTTTCTGCCATCATAGTTAGTTCAAATCCAATTTTCGTTAGTATTTTTGCAATATTTATACTCAAAGAAAAACTAACTATAAAAACTGTTGTTTGTCTAGTATCTGGACTTTTAGGACTATCTTTAGTAATATTTGGACAATTCTCAAATACAGGAAACTCTATCAATATTGTTCTCGGCATCTTGTTTTCAATTATTGCTTCTATCACTTTTGCTTTGTATACTGTGCTTTCAAAAAAACAAATTAAAAAGACCAACAGTATATTTTTTAATGCAGTCTCCTTTTTTGCTGGTGCTTTAGTTATGATGTTTGTTGGATTGCTCAGTCGACAGGATATGTCTTTTACCTTTAACAGAAATGTTATCTTAGGAATGCTGTATCTTGGTATATTTGTGACTGGTATAGCCTATATAGCTTATTTTGAGGGTTTGAAAAATGTTAAAGCAAGCATAGGAACATCCTTTTTCTTACTGAAACCAGTCTTTGCTTCAGTATTAGCATATTTTCTCTTAAAAGAGAGCTTGACTTTTTTGCAAATAATAGGTGTTTTAATAGTTATAATTTCTGTATTTTTACAATCGTATTTAAAAGAGGTCAGACTAAAAAGGCAAAATATAAAAATTAGTAAAATTTAATTTTTTATTTTAGTTATTTACTTGGGTTTATGTCATTTTCTTATTAATGCTTCATCCAATATCATCCTCACTCCCACGACGGGAGTTATTTCATTGTTGAGTATTTTATCGATAATATGTTGCAAATTATCCTTAACAGTATCTTTTTTATAAAAATTGTTTAAAATAGCCTCATTGAGCATACTTTCGAACCATTTTTGAGTTTGTAGTATTCTTCTGTCAGCAAAGAGTTTTTTCTTTTTAGTGTAGCTAATATAGTCATTTATGACTTGCCAAATATCATCAATCCCTTTATTTTCTATAGCGCTACAAGTAAAAGCTTTAGTTTTCCAACCCGGAGTAGCATCAGCAAGGTAATGCAGCGCATTATTGTATTGTGATTTAGCAGATTCAGCAGAAATAATATTGTCTCCATCAGCTTTGTTTATCAAAATCGCATCAGCTAGTTCAATCACACCTTTTTTTATACCTTGCAATTCATCTCCTGCACCCGCGATCAAAATTAATAAGAAAAAATCAACCATTGACCTAACAGTAACTTCACTTTGCCCAACCCCAACAGTTTCAATGATGATTACATCAAATCCAGCAGCTTCGCATAAAAGCATCGTTTCTCTTGTTTTTCTAGCCACTCCACCAAGATTCCCGGAGGATGGCGAAGGTCTGATAAAAGCATCATCATTTTTTGCTAATATTTCCATTCTTGTTTTATCGCCTAAGATACTTCCTTTTGAGATGGTGCTTGATGGATCTATAGCGAGAATAGCAGGAGTTTTTTTATTTTGAATAAGATAAAGACCTAAAGTTTCAATAAAAGTGCTTTTTCCTGCTCCAGGGACACCAGTTATCCCAATTCTGATTGATTTTCCAGTATAGGGTAGGATTTCTTTAATCAGTTCTTGTGCAATATCAAAATGCTTATCAGCATTGCTTTCAATCAGAGTGATAGCTCTGGCAAGTATAGTTTTGTCTTTTGATAAAATACCTTCTTTATAATCATTGAGTGCGAGATTTTTTTTTGGAGTAATTAAATGATTGTCTTTTTTTAAACTAATTTCTTTGTCATCTCTTTGTTTTTTATTATTTTTTGGATAATCATTTTGAACAGCTGGCAATACATGAGTAGCAAACTCAGAACCTGCATTTTCTGGAGTCCATTCAGGTTTTTTAATTTTCTCATTCATAAAAGCTCCAATGCTATATTGATATTTTTCAAAAATTTCAACCCCTCAATAACACCTAAAGTATATTTATTTTCAGAAATATAAACAAGATTTTCTATAAAATGAAATCTATTGAGTGGCAATACAAGTTTATTTTTCTTTCTTAGATGCTCTATCAAACTTTTTGAGCAATTACTAGGTAAGATCGAATAATTTGAGTATTCAGCTATTTCTCTGTCGTTGTATGAATCAACAAAGGAAATAATAGAAATAGGTGATTGGAAATTTATTTGATTATTTAAATACTCAGCAATAGATTTTAAAGCTATCCACTTAGACACATCATTAGGGATGATGTCTAAAGCCACATTGGACCAAGTAAGAAAAAATAAATCTCCAAATTTATGTTGATTTAAATCATTTTGAATGATGTCATAAAACTTCAAAGGGTCCTCTCCCCCATTTTCATCACAAGTAAAGATGCTTATCGAGGCTTTTCTATTCCCAAAATATTTTATAAAAGAATACTTTTTTTCTTGAAAATAAGCAAGCAATTCATTACAAATCTTAATCCAATCATGACTACAATGTTTATTTGAAGACTCCATATCATCTAGGTAAATAGAAAGCAGTGTATTGTCTTTATCAAATTTATATTTTGGCATAAGTATATAACTCCCTGTCTCTAACACAAAGCCAGACATCATATCAATCAATTCTTTTGGTAGATGTTTTTCCACGAAAGAATAGTCATTTCCTGTAATAATAAAGAAATCTGCGATAGAATTCAAATCATTCAAGAGACTTAAAATTTCTTGTAGATGCTCATTACTTATGTTCCAATTTAAGTCTAATAAAGTGCCATGTAAATCAAAGGCAATAATATATTTTTTCATATCCTGACACAATTTTTAAAATACTGATTTCTGTCAATCGAAAAAATCCTTGACAAATAGCGTAGTTTTATTTTTTTTGTAATATAGTCGTGAAATTTTATAAAAAATGCAGTTGGAGAGTTACATGAACAAATTATCAATTACCTCAGAGATAGGTAAATTGGAAAAAGTGATTATTCACAAACCGGGATATGAAATCGAGCTAATGACGCCAGACACAGCGCATGAGCTATTATTTGATGATATTTTGGATTTAAGCACCGCAGTTAGTGAGCACAAGGCTTTTGTGGAAATATTGAAAAAACACTCAAATGTATATGAAGTAAAAGATTTATTGAGAGATATAGTAAATAATGAAAACCAAAAAGCTGAGTTATTAAAAGACCTGATAAACGAGACTAAAGCACCAATAAATTTACTTGATGCTTTGCTGTCCTATCCCAATGAAGAGCTTGTTAAATCTCTATTTGAAGGTATATTTGAAGATGAAAAGAACATAACATTTGGTACAACAATTAATCCAAAGTTTTCATTTCCTCCACTACCAAATTTTTTCTTTACTCGCGACACGGCAATAGTGATAAACAATCATGTTCTTTCAGGCTCAATGGCTAATCATATAAGAACCTCTGAAGCAACAATTATGAGACATATATTTAGAAACCATCCTGATTTAAATTCGGATGGATTTTATTTTGAAGAATTTAATGAGCTTCATGAAAACTCAAAATTTGAAGGTGGTGATATACTGGTTCTTAGAAGCGATATACTCGCTATAGGACTATCTGAAAGAACGACAATGGATGCCGTAGAACAGCTAATAGAAAAACTAAAAGAAAAAGACATAGTGAAACACATATTCACTGTAAATCTTCCTAAACAAAGAGCTATGATCCATCTTGACATGGTTTTTACTATGCTTGATCACAACTATGCTTGTATCTATGAACCTGCAATTTTAGGAGAACAGAATCTAGGTGTAAAACATATAGACATCAGTAATAAAATCAATAAAATAGAAACAGTTCCCAATCTCATAGCTGGACTTAAAACTATTGGGCTTGATATCGAACCCATTCGTTGTGGTGGAAATAATAGAATAAATCAGGACAGAGAGCAATGGATGTGTGGAGCCAATTTTTTATCTCTAGCACCGGGTAAAATAATTGGTTATGCAAGAAGTGTAAATACATTTGAAGAAATTGAAAAAATTGCAAAGATACCCAGAATAGAAGCCGCAGATATCCTCAGTGGAAAAGTCGACTTAAATGATTATGATCGTTATGCTATAGCTTTTAAAGGAGCTGAACTATCCAGAGGTGGCGGTGGCGCAAGATGTATGACATTACCAGTTTTGAGAAAGCAACCAGAGTAAAATAGATTATTAGATATGATCCAAATATTCGGTACAAAAAAATGTAAAGAGACTCAAAAAGCCTTGAGGTTTTTAAAAGAAAGAAGAATTGATTTTCATTTTATAGATTTAAGTATAAAAGGTTTGAGTAAAGGCGAATTGAACAATGTTCTACAATTTTATACGATAGATGAAATAATTGATAGTCTGTCAAAAGAATATATAACAAAAAACTTTAAATATATCATCCATGATAAAATACAAACTGTTTTAGACTATCCATTAATATTGAAATCACCTATTATTAGACACAATAAAAAGGTTTTACTAGGAGTTGATGGAATAGATAGATTTGTGACAAAGGATTAGATTTTACATGGTTTCCTCGTTTATAACTTCAAAATCCCCCCCCCTAATAATTAATGTCTTGCAAACGGCAGATCGTAATTCTGCGTGCAAGCTCTTGTGAACCATCACCGAAGCAATCTCTCAAACAGTAATATCCTACTTCAACAACACCATCCGTTTAACAATACTCTGGCTTTCTGTCTGTATTCGATAAAAATACAATCCAGATCCTACTGCTCTTCCGTTACCATCGAAACCATTCCAGACAACGCTATGATGACCACGATTTAGGTTGTCATTCAATAATACAAGGACTCTCTGCCCTCTGACATTGAATACATCTATCTGAACATTACTAGGCTCTGGTAACGAAAAATTTATTGTTGTTTCTGGATTGAAAGGATTGGGAAAATTCGTGGATGTAAATTCGTAAATCTCTTCAGCAATCTCTCTATTTTCTTCCTTTGGAAAAGATTGGATTTCTGTTACTATTTCATGATATATTTTTTCGAATTCTTCGCGCGTTCTTGGTTTTCTGAGCGATATTTCGGGAAGCTCGTTAGCACCTTGGGATACTAGTTGAAAATAGCTATAGGCTTGATTTAATTCTGCTAGTAGTTCTTTTTCTCGACTCGGCGGTTTATTTAATATTTCATGAAACAGATATATTGAATCATGAAAATCATTGTTAAACAATCTTGTCATAGCCCTTGTTTCTAAAGCTACAGCTAATAATTTTTCATGCCTTATCTCTCTTTCTAAAAATAAAATTATTTCTTCTACGCTACCACCAAGTTCTTGATGTAATGCTGGCAAATAGGTCACAGCCTGTTTTGCATAATATGATTCTGGGTATTCAAGCACGATGATCTTTATTAAATCAAATGCTTCTTGATATTTATTTTCTATCATTAATTCAATTGCTGTCAAAAACAGGTCATTTTCACCGCCACGAATAGGATGATTTATCTGGAAACTATCGATACAAGGGAAAAACTTCTCCGGCATGTTTACATTTACTCGTAGAAATAATAGATCGATGGGAGGGTTTATAGGTGTTTGATTAACGAGCCGTTGAGGTCCATAAGCATATAGAAAATAATCAGTGATAATATCTGGAGCTGGGTATTCATCACTAACGAGAGGACTTCCTGCTTGTATTTGAAAAATAGGAAAATAGTCTTTATTAGCATATACATCAGCTCTATTATTGTTATGAATATGCGTATCTCCGCGAATGATACTATTCAATGACCCCGTGATATTGATACCATCACGACCATTATTCCTTACTTCAGAGTGAATCATCAGAATGCGACTTTCATACACATTGATGCCATCTATTGCATTATTATGAATATTTGAATTTAAGATTATGTTGTTATTATTTGGCGAATAACGAATATTTAAACCAGATGAATATGCTGTGTCCTTGATCAGCATATTTTGTGCAGCAAACAAATTTTGCGACTCTAAATAGATACCCCTTGCATTTTCGATATATTCAAATGTCCCTAAGAGCCGTAAAACTGAATTATTCGTCGAATATAGATTATCAATACCTTGTATTTTGCTATCTCGAAAGGTTAGATCTGAATTAAACAAGCCTATATATCTTATACCGCTTATATTGCCTCGTAAAGTCCGTTCGCCAGTGTTCACGGGGGTAAATGTGTTATGAGTATCAATAAAGAATATACCATCCCATATTTCACCAGAACCAGAGCTTATTTCTACTTCGTGCTGGAAATTTATTCGACTACTGGATATCTCTATTCGATCACCAAAATTGTTTCCAGGCGCAGGACCACCTACATTATAAGGGTCACCCCAGACACCGGCAGTATTACCGATAATTTTACTATCAAACTGGCTTTCAAACAAACTGTCGCTTTGAAATCTTGCTATTGATTTATCACTTAGCTCCAATGTGCTTCCACTTAAAAGAAAATCGCCAGATTGAACACTTAACCACGCTCGATCTACTAAATTGATTTTACTATCATCATATAGATTTAATTTTGACCTTGATAAAACAATAAACCTAGCTCGATTGCTGACATTTATTGTGCTATTATACACATTTAACACGCTATTGTTTAGCAAGGCAAAATTACTAACTGGATATGTGAAATCTATACTACCATTTTCTATACTAAGAGTGCTCGAATTCATCCTGAAACTACCTCTTTCTGAGATTATGACATTCCTGATTCGGTTTTCTGGAAAATTGCTGGAGGTGATGATGACTTCGGAGCCAGTGCCAGATATATCAAAAGATGGGTTGCTTATGGGGATACCGATGATGGTTAATTTGGCTCCGTTGCGAACAACAAAATGTTTGTTCAATAAATCAATAGGATTAGTTATAATGGTATCTGATATTATTTCTGTGGTAATCACACTCAAGACAGCATTATAGGCATCGACTCTTCCTGTTCCTAATAATCCTGTGTGATGATTTAATGGAACAGCACTTGTGAGTAAATGATGACGCAATTCATCTACAGTCATCTCTGGTTTCATAGACTTTATCAATGCAGCAACTCCTGCTACTATAGGTGATGACATAGATGTCCCGTTACCCCAAACATAATCATAATTTTCTGTACTATTAAAAAATGTAGAATATATTACACTCCCAGGAGCAGAAATATTTATATTTGAACCATAATTTGAACCTGAATAAAATCCCCAAAGAGATCTTTGATCTTGTTGATCTACAGCTGCTACAGCAATAGCATCTTCAGTACAAGCTGGAAAAATAGGTCCATTTGTAATATTTTTATTACTATTTCCTACTGCCGCTACTACAAGTGATCCTTGTGCTTTGGCATAAGAAACGACAACATTACTTTCATTTCCTTGACCAATTCCACCCCATGAGCAATTAATGATGTGAACACCTGTATCTGCCATATAAGTAATCCCTTTTAATCCATCATTAATAGATGTTGCTGGGTCATTAAATGGTGTATGTTTTGTTGCTATTATCCTTGTATTGAATGCTATTCCAGCCAATCCTACATTATTATTGCCTACAGCGGCTGAAGCACCTGCTACCATTGTCCCATGAGCTTGCCCCAAACCGGCTTGATAGGGATTGTTACTTTCACCACCAGTTGATGTAAACTGAAAATCCCAACCCATAACATCATCGACTTTTCCGTTACCATCATTGTCTATTCCGTCACCACCATTGATGCTCCCTATATCCCAATTGATAGTGATGCCTGGTAATTCTGCCTCATTTATCCACATACTATCTTTCAAATCTGGATGGTTCCATTTTATGCCTGTATCCACTATACCTATGATAATTTCAGGAGATCCTTTCACTATGTCCCATGCATAAAAAACTCGCAGTTTATCCAGATACCATTGATGTATAATACCTGGGTCATTCGGAACATAGGCTGTTCTGTATATTGGTTCAAGCTCTGCAAACAATACATTACTGTTCAAAATTAAGTTACTTACTATCTCATTTGTTCTGTTATGTTGACTTGTTTCGAGTCGAAAAATGTTCATAGGATATTGACCATTAAGATTCCATTCTTGATCTTTTACCCAATATTTTCGTTCAAGATTAGTGATTTGATATTCAAACGCCAGTTCATTAAACCATTCAAAAGGAGTTTGAACTACACCATCTACTATATTGATATTTATTTCTCCTCTCGAATTTCCTACCAAATCTAAACTAAAACAGACTGTTATTCTACCAGCCCAAAAATCGTTAAGTTCTTCACCTTGAACTCCAATGGTAGATAAAATTAATATCAAAAGACAAAATATAAACTTAATCTTTCTCATTTATCACCCTCCTCACTAAAATCATTTTTTTCTATATATTTCACTTGCTTCTCTAAGTATACATAAGGAAAAATAATATGTGTAAAATTAAATGAAACTCTATTTACATTAGAATCAACCAATAATAACTCCCTAAGTGTAAAATCATCAACTAATAACCGATTAAAATAAAATGATATGAGATGTGTTGGTACATGGCTATATCTTATTATTGGTTCATATTTCATATATAGGTGAATAAACTCATCTAACTCCCTACCTTGAAGAAAATCATTCAAGGTAACTAATAACTCTCCAATTATAACAATGTTAGCATATTTAACATCAGAGAGATTACAAATTTCCATATATTTGTCTATAAGTAGATCTATATGACAATTGAATAAAAACAAAATTTCGTTAGAAGGCTCATGGATTGCTCTAATCTCCAACTCGAGATCTTGAAACCAAAACATAAATTTAATTAAAAAGTTTTCATTAACAGAGTCATGGAGTTTTAATAACAATCCATAAATCAGATCGGTTTGAAAAGGTGTCTGTACTGCATTAATCACTCTAATATCATTTTTCAGTATTTCAATAAATTCATGAATACCTATCTTTGAGAGATTGAAAGAAAAATGAAATTCGTTTTTTTGTTCGTCTAAGAATTCTATTTTCGATAAATCATATATCTTGTAAGAAAACACGAAAGAATCAAAATCTTCATCTCTGATTTCATCTTTTAGTCTTATTATAAGTTCACCTTTCGCCCAATCACCATCAGCATGCTGGTTTGTCGGATTGCTTATACAGCTCATAGCTACCATCAAAACAACAATCACAAGAGTTATCACTGCGATAGTCTTTGTTTTACTAATTTTTAGTGTCCTAAACATTTTCTTTTCCTCCATTATATCCACTTATGGGATAAATTATTTACTTTTGCGACATTTTATTTTACACCTTGTTCATGTCAACAAGTTTTTAATTTTCAAATAGGAATTTTATTTTTTAC
The DNA here is from genome assembly GCA_009777575.1 of Candidatus Cloacimonadota bacterium. GTDB lineage: Bacteria > Cloacimonadota > Cloacimonadia > Cloacimonadales > WRIO01 > WRLO01. Next base: position 30,476 of record WRLO01000008.1, on the reverse strand, counting down.
TTAATATACTCGTTCTTTATTCCGCTTTGACCGCAGTCCGAAAAGTGTATCAATAAAATTTTACCTTACATAAGCCTCTTAGGTATGTGAAGCTCGGTAGAAAATGATGTATAAACACAAAACCGCATCCCGTAGGGATACAACCAAGCTATTGGCACGTTTTGTAGCATCCCTGAAAAATGCAACATGGTGTTTATATTTCTTTCTACGGAGCTAAAATCTCTACGCAAACGACTTCTCGTCCTTTATTCTATTATGAAATTTCTGTCTTTGCGATGTCTCTTCTTGCTATACATTGTCGGTCCGAGCGTAGCGAGGAATCTTCTCCGTGTCACTACCCCCCATCCCGTCGTTGCGAGGTCACTTCTTGCTATCCTCACGAAGCAATCTCCGTGTCACTACCCCTCATCCCGTCGTTGCGAGGTCACTTCTTGCTATCCTCACGAAGCAATCTCCGTGTCACTACCCCCCATCCCGTCGTTGCGAGGTCACTTCTTGCTATCCTCACGAAGCAATCTCCGTGTCACTACCCCCCATCCAGTCGTTGCGATGTCTCTTATTATTATCCTCAAGAAGCAATCCCCTTATAAACAAAGTAGCAATACAAAAAAATAACATAGCTTTTTCATTATTTACCGCCTTCGTCTAATGTTTGAAGAAATTCGTTGAATACAGCCAAGTAGACTTTATTATCTTTGTTGAATATATCTAGCAGTTTGAATTCGTCTATTTGATTGTAATCAAAAAAGGCTAACATAAAAGGTCTCGGCATAGGATCGTTCTCTATCATAAATCTAATATCGACACCATGTTTTTTATAAAAGATCGTTACTTCATCTATAAAATGTTTTTCTATTAGAACCAGCAATACCCCAGACATCCAATATCGCCATGGTCCATTGAACTCAGCTCTCCAAACTAATGGATGTTTTCTTACCATATCGAGAATTTCATATTCATTTATCAAGTCTGGATTGAACGAAAAGCGAAAATGATTTGTCGTTTCAGCATGAGATATTATTCTGAATTCATAATCAGAAAACAATCTTAGAAATTCATTTAGCTCATCTGAGCTGTGACGATTAAACCCTGCCAATAGCTCACCCCGTATCCAGCCGGGTAATAAATGAGAATCTTCTATACTATCAACCCTTGGGTCTCTTTGAAGCATTTCATCAAGTTCTGTTCCATCTTTCTGATTATAGTTGAATGCAAATTCATACCAGTTTTCATTTAAATCATTTGCGATAAATCGAAATTCAAAATCTGAATAGGATAAAAGTAAATCATCAAGGTTTTCTCCTTGATTCAATATGAATCCAATCTCTCCAATCACGAGATTTCCCGTCACGGGATTAGGATTTTTTGGTAAACTGAAAGGATTACTTTCAGTACAACTCATAGCTGCCATCAAAACAACAATCACAAGAGCTATCACTGCGATTGTCTTTGTTTTACTAATTTTTAGAGTCCAAAACAATTTTTGTCCTCCATTATGTCCACATATTTGAATAATTTTCTTATTTTTACGACATTCTATTTTACACCTTGTTCATGTCAACAACTTTTAATATTAAAAATGGAAAATGGAGAATGTCAATTCAATAATCAAAATCCAAAAAAAATCTGTGAAAATCAGCGTAATCTGCGTCTTCATGATATTTGTAATTTGTAATTTGTAATTTAAAATTATTATCCTCCTGCTTGATAATTAGGTGCCTCTTTAGTTATCTGAACATGATGAGGATGACTTTCTTTTAAACCAGCAGATGTAACTTCGATAAATTTCGCTTCTTTTCTTAAACTTTCTATATCAGCAGTTCCGCAATAGCCCATTCCGGATTTTAAACCGCCGAGTAATTGATACAAATACTCTTTTACTGAGCCAATATAAGGCACCATACCTTCGATGCCTTCTGCGACTAATTTATTGTGTTCGACTGTATTTTCTTGAAAATATCTATCACCTGAGCCTTTTTTCATTGCTGCAATTGAACCCATACCGCGATATGCTTTAAAACTTCGACCATTGTAAAGCACAAATTCTCCCGGACTTTCATCTGTGCCAGCTAATAAGCTACCCATCATTACCGTTGAAGCTCCAGCTGCTATTGCTTTAACTATATCACCAGAATATTTAATGCCTCCATCTGCTATAACAGGTATATCGGCTTTATCAGCTATTTCCACCACATCCATGATCGCAGAGAGTTGAGGAACTCCTACTCCTGTAACGATCCGTGTTGTGCAAATTGAACCCGGACCAATACCCACTTTTATACTATTAACACCTGCATTAATAAGGGTTTTTGCGGCTTCAGCGGTGGCAATATTGCCAGCAATGATTTCTATATCATATTTTTTCTTGATATTTTCGATAGCTTGTAATATATTGATATGATGACCATGGGCTGTGTCAATTACAATCAAATCAACTCCATTTACAACAAGCTCAGCTGCTCTTTCTAAATAATCTCCACTAACTCCGATTGCAGCTCCCACTAAAAGTCTTCCTATTTCGTCTGTAGCGGCATTGGGATATGATATTTTTTTTAATATATCTTTTACGGTGATCATACCCACAAGTTCTTCTTTGTTATCTATCAATAAAAGTTTTTCTATTCTATGAGCATGTAAGAGTTTTTTTGCTTCTTCTATTTCAATATCTGGTTTTGCGGTTATTAATTTATCTTTCGGTGTCATCAAATCAGATACTTTTTTTGACAAATTGGTCTCAAATCGCAAATCCCTATTAGTTAATATACCAACTAATTTTTTATCTTTTACAACTGGAAAACCACCAATATTGTAAAATTCTTTTTTTCTGATTGCTTCGGCGATTGTCTCATCTGGACACAAAAAATATGGATTTTTTATAACGCCAGACTCATATCGTTTTACATTTGCAACTTGTTCTGCTTGCTCTGAAATGCTTAGATTTTTGTGAATTATTCCAATTCCACCTTCACGAGCCATTGCTATTGCCATAGATTCCTCTGTTACAGTATCCATAGCTGCTGACAAAATAGGAATATTCAACTTGATTTTTTGAGTAAGATTCGTTTGGATGCTGACATCTGATGGCAATATCTCAGATTTTGAAGGAACAAGAAACAAATCATCAAAAGTATAACCTTTTTTAGTTATTTTACTATACATAAAACCTCCTTTAAAATCTATAACCTATAGAAAATCTGTGTGAATTATCTAATCCAGAATTTTGTTCAAAGGCATAATTCAATAAAAACTGATTGTAACTAATTCCTATCCCTGTTGTAAAATTTTCTATATCGTATCCTGCAAAAAAGCTGACCATTGGGTGTAATATCAATTCTGCTCCAAAATGTGGGTCAAGACTTATCTCGCCTACATTGACTGTAGCAGATCTATTCATGCCTTCAAAATTTACTTCGCCATTTATATAAATATTCAAAGGTTTGTCAATGACTGGCATGAATATATGAAATTGTGTTTCTAAGTCTAAACCAGGGTAAACATACTCAGTTGTTCCATTATCCCAATATATTTGTGTCGGAATAATGTCTCTAACTCTTGCACCAAAGGTAAAATATTGATTTGCTTGTAAATGAGTCCCTATATCTGCTCCAAATCCAAACGCTGATGTGCCGGCTAAATCCTTGTAAAAAAGTTTAGGAGTAATTCCCAGAGGAATATTTCCTAATTTTCTCGCAAATCCAAGATATAGGATATATTCTGAATTGTTTACATGTTTATAGGCATATGGTTTGTTATCATCTCCAGGTGGCTCCTCTGGTTTAGGCAATCTAGTCAAAGGCACATCATTTACGCCTATTCTTGCCAAAGTAAAGCCTATCCTGTGGTTTTCTCCAAAAGAACCTGAGATAGTATCATATTTCAATAGTCCGTGAAATTCTTCTGAGTGCATCAATTCAAAGGTTCTGTTTTCCTGTATAAGCAATAGGGAAGAATTCCAATATGCTACTGCTGGAGAACTACTATCTGTTAGACCGGTTCTACCCATAGAAAAATTTCTGACCCCTGCGCCCATTTTAAAAAATTCTCCTGCATACTTGGTCATTTCTGCAAAAAGGTTAATTTGTGTGGTAAATAATAAAATAAATAATAGTAAAAAACCAAGTTTATTCATAAATTACCCACCTCCCGTTTATTTTTTTCAATCCTCCATTGACAAAAGATATTGTCAATGTGGCATCTTTACCTGTTCCGTTGATACTGAGAATTTTTCCCTTACCGTATTCCTCATGTTCTACTGTTTGTCCTATTTTAAAAAACTTCTCACTTTCTAAAACATGTTTAATTGTGTTTTGTTTCAGATTATTTTTCGCTACATCTTCTTTCTTTTTGTCAGTGAATAAATAACTCTTAAATACATTTGTGGTTGCTCTATCTCTGTTACTGCCAAAAGAATAACAATTGGCTATATCTCTACTATTGGAAGACACTACACTATCATAGATATCCTCCAAAAATCTACTTGCTTGTTGATATTGAGGTTTACCAGCGACTCGGCGTGAATAAGCAAGATTCAATTTCACTTCTTTTTTTGCTCGAGTGATTGCTACATAAAGGAGTCTTCTTTCTTCTTCTATTTCATTTTTTTTATCAAAACATAAAATATGAGGAAGTATCCCTTCTTCCAATCCTGCGATATAAACATATTCAAATTCTAAGCCCTTGGCGCAGTGCATGGTCATCAATTTTACAGACCTTTTCTTCCCATCCAACTCATCAACATCGCTTTGGAGGCTCATCTTGTTTAAAAATTCTGTTATTGTCGGGTATCTATCGTTGTCTATAAAAAAATCATTGTCAAATTCTGTTGCCACGGTGATAAATTCTTTGATATTTTCCACTTTATCGGTCTCTTCTTTACTATCCAATGATTTATAATACTCAAACAATTCGCACTCTTTGATTATTAACATAACTATGTCTGGTAATTGTAGCTCTCCTTGCGATTCTTGCTCTGATACTACAGAAATAGTTAAATGACATTTATCTCTTATCCCTTGAATCAACTGATAAAAATTTTGAAATGCTTTTTTCGCACTTGATTTCAGTTCGCTCAAATTTTCAGATAATGACATTGCTTCATATAACGAAACTCCGCTATTCATTGAATAGCGGACAAGGTGGTCAATACTTGTTTTTCCTATTCCGCGAGGTGGAGTATTTATTATTCTTAAACATGCTTCCATATCGTCTGGATTAACTAAAAATCGCAGCCAGGCAAGCATATCTTTGATTTCAGCTCTTTTGAAAAAGCTAAAGCTACCGATAACTTGATACGGTATATTTCGGGTAGCAAAAAATGATTCAAATATGCGTGATTGAAAATTTGTTCGATATAAAACCACTATTTCATTAGGGTCTATACCATTTTTAAGTTTTTGTTGTATATCATCAGCTATAAAGCTCGTTTCATCCATTTCATTGTCTGAGGATATAAGCTCCGGAACATGTTCATATTTAAAATCAGACCATAACTCTTTTTTATGACGATTTTTGTTCTTTATTATCAGTTGGTTCGCAAGATTCAAGATATTTTGTGAAGAACGATAATTGTGTTCTAATTTGATTATTTTTGCTTGATTAAAAATCTCATGAAATGATAAAATATTTTCTATTTTTGCACCTCGCCATCCGTAAATAGCTTGGTCATCATCACCCACAACACAGATATTTTGATGTCCTTCTGATAATAATTGTATAAACTTAAATTGAACATAATTTGTGTCTTGATACTCATCTATCATTATGTATTTAAATTTATGCTGGTATTTTTGTCTTATCTCTGCGTTATTCTGCAAAAGTAAGACAGTATTGACTAGTAAATCATCAAAATCCATTGCATTGTCTCTTTTTAGTAACTCATTGTATTTTGAATAGATTTTATAAAATTGTTCTGTATATTTATTTCTTTCTTTGTGTTCAAAAAAATCATCAGGAAGTATCATATTTGACTTGTAGTTGCTGATTAGATTTAATGATTTTTCAACTGGTAATTCTTTTTTGTCGATTTTTAACACATCATATATTTTTTTTAAGGCAGATAATTGATTTTCTCTATCAAAAATTGTGAAATCTGACTTATATGGTTGAATGTGAACTATCTCATATCGTAATATTCTAACACATACCGAATGAAATGTTCCAACCCATGAGGATTTAGCAAAACTTTCAATGGCTGTAGGCTTGCCAGACATTGCCTCTCTATCTATTGGGATATCGGATGGGTTGATTTCATCCAATAGTATTCCACTAAACAACCCCTCCAATCTATCTCGTAATTCTCCAGCAGCCTTATTGGTAAAAGTCACTACTAAGATATTCCAAGGATTGATTCTCTCATGCAATACAAGCCACGCTACCCTATGGATGACGCTACGAGTCTTTCCACTACCTGCACCAGCAAGAACAAGTAAAGGACCCTCTTTGTGGGTTACTACTTGCTGTTGTTCCATATTTAATTTATTTAGAATTCTTTCAGTTATTAATGCTTTATCGATAATCATATTTATTTTTACTTCCTTTTTTACCATTTCTTTTTTCTTATCATTTTTGTCAACATATATTTACTCAGTATTATCAAAATCTTTTTTCTGAAACAATATACTTTGATTAATGTTTTAATTAAAAGATATTACATGAGGAGATAAAATGGCAAAAAAGTACCTTGCACATACAAAGGATGAAAATGGAAATAAAATCACCTGTGCTGAATGTAAGAAATGCTTACCTGGTGATGAAAATTGCCACTTATTGAAAGATCATTTAGAAAAAACGGCTGAGCTAGCTCGTGAAAAGGCTAGTGTCTTTGGAGCGAGGGATATTGGGTATGTGTTGGGGTTGTGTCATGACTTTGGTAAGTATTCTGAGGACTTTCAGGATAAACTGAGAGGAAAAACTAAACAAGCTAACCATGCTATGAGTGGAGCTGTGATATTTAGCAATAAATATCAAAAAGACAAACTATCAAGACAATTTGCTCTCGCTATTGCTTCACACCACACTGGTCTGATGAATCTTGGTGATGAATACAATATTGACACATATCTCGGCAAACTCCAAACCTCAAAAACCCCAGATCTACCTTTTGAAAAAGAAATATCTCTACCAGAAACATTGTCTCACAATCTACGAAAAATACTAAATCCTAATTTCTCAAAAAATGAACTTGGTTTCCAAGTAGCCACCTACATCCGTATGCTCTTTTCAGTACTGGTTGACTCGGACTTTACTGATACAGAAGAGTTTTGCAGTGGAACAAAAAGAATTGTAGAGCATGACAAAGTCCAAGATTTATATGAAAAACTAGTAACGAAACTCCCTCAAAGCGATGGTTCAGAGCTTAATAACACCAGAGCTAAGATACTAAAAAACTGCTTAGATAAAGCAGAAAATGAACAAGGTCTGTTTACTTTGACAGTGCCTACTGGTGGTGGAAAAACAAAGTCATCGCTTGCTTTCGCATTAAAACACGCTTTAAAGCATGATCTCAGAAGAGTCATTTATGTAGTTCCCTATACAACTATTATTGAACAAAATGCAAAAGTGATAAAAGAAATAGTCGGTGAAAACAATGTCCTAGAGCATCATTCAAACATCCAAAATGAAGATTTAGATGATTTCAAATATCGTTGGGCTACAGAAAATTGGGATGTTCCTATCGTCATCACTACCAATGTCCAATTCTTTGAATCACTATTTTCAAACAAGACAAGACAATTGAGAAAGATTCATAATATCGCTAAGAGTGTCATAATCTTTGACGAAGCTCAAATGCTACCTATAGAATATTTGTCACCTTGTATGTTTATCGTCAGTGAATTGATTTTAAATTATGGATGCTCCGCTGTATTATGTAGTGCAACACAACCAACTCTGCAAAAATATGTTTATAAAGACCTTCAAGCTATCGAAATAGCTGAAAATGTAGAGCAACTTTTCGATGATTTAAAAAGGGTGGATTATATAAATATGGGAAAACAATCAGATGATGAAATCGTTAAAGACATATATGATGGAAATAAATCTGCTCTTGTAGTAGTTAACAGTAGACGACATGCCTATCAATTGTATGAGTTTGCCCGTAAAAAAAGTGTAGAAAATAATGTATTCTATCTTAGCACTCTACTGATACCACTCCATCGCTCTCAAAAAATCAATGAGATAAAAAAAAGACTGCTCGATAAAAAGCCGACTATAGTTATTTCTACACAACTCATCGAAGCAGGAGTTGATATCGATTTCCCTGTCGTCTATCGTAGTCTAGCAGGTATAGACAGTATAATCCAAGCTGGAGGTCGAGCAAATAGAGAGGGGAAAAGGGAAAAGGGTCTGGTGAAAGTATTTGAACCAACTAGTGATATTGGGAAATTACCGACAATGTTAGAATATTTTATTGCTTTTTGTCGTCAAACCATTTATATTTGTAAAGAAAAGACTTTTGATCTCGATGGGATAAAAAAATACTTTGAAATATATTATTCAACAGTAGAACAGGACAATCTACTTGATAAATACAATATATTAAATGAATTTCAAGTTAATAATGGGGGTTTTACTGATTGCAACTTCAAAAATGCTTCTGATAACTTTAAACTTATTGAAGACCATACAAAATCAATAATCATTGAATGTAAGGATTCAAAAGAAATTATAGAAAAACTCAGGAGCGGATACTATCAGAAAACTGATTTGAGGAAACTACAACAATTTACATTAAATATTTATCCGAATGATCTGCAAAAATTAATCAATGACCATGCAGTAGAAAATATCGCTGGTATATACGTGCTGTCCACAGAGAAATATTATAATGATGAAAATGGTCTCGATATTTTTACGGATGAAAATAAAAATGCGGAAAGTCATTATGTGTGATGGGACTAGTTTTCTATAGTTTATGTAGAATTATTATGTTTTATTTTTATTAGATCACTAAAGGAATAATTAGCCCAGAAAATATTCTTGACAAATTTTGTAAATTGAAAATTTTTGATTATAAAGAAAATACAAAAAAAGAGAGGTAGAAATGATTGAAAAACAAGCAGTAATTAGTGAGAATACAAATACAACGCTTGGTTATTTTGTTGAAGATAATAAATCTTCAGCCACAAATGAAGGTAGTACAATGAGAACTTCACTAGATGATGAAGTGATGAAACAAAAACTTTTATGTCTAGAGAGATTAATTGATGAGATTCAATGTAGGTTTTCTGATTGTCAAATATCTGTAGATAGTTTTTTAGAAGAAATGAGGATAGATAACTTGGGATATGAATGATACCTACATATTAGATTCTTGTGCTTTGATAGCTTTGATTTCAAAAGAAAAAGGAGATGATTATGTATCTGAACTCCTTAAAAAAGCAGTTCTAAATAAAGTCTCGATTATCATGCATAAGATTAACCTACTTGAAGTCTATTATCATTTTTACAAAAAACTAGGCAAAACAGAAGCAACAGCAATATTAAATTTTGTTTATTCATTGCCTATTGATATTATCTCTGATATAACAGAAAATACTTTTCTAAAAGCAGGCAGACTAAAATCACTATACAAAATGTCAATAGCAGATACAATAGGAATTGCAGAAAGTATAATCAATAATGGATATTTCGTCACAGCTGATCATCATGAACTAGACAAAATACCAGAAAACGAGAGAATTAAGTTTGCCTGGATAAGATAATGGATACAAAAATATATTTTTTGGAGGACAAATGGGTTATGGAGTAAATGTTCGTGTCTGGGGCGATTATGCCTGCTTCACAAGACCAGAAATGAAAGTCGAGAGGGTGAGTTATGACTTTATCACCCCCTCAGCTGCAAAAGGGATACTTGATTGTATCTATTGGAAGCCTGCAATCAGGTGGGTGATAGATAAAATTCATGTTTTAAAGCCTATTAGATTTACGAATATAAGACGGAATGAGGTGAAGTCCAAGATGTCTCTATCAAAAGTGAAAGGGATTATGAAGAAAGCAAATCATGTCGATGAACAACAACTTTTTTCAATTTCAGAAACTTCAGAGAAAAAAGAGGATGTCTATTCTATTCTCATTACAGATGATAGAACACAGAGAGCAGCTATGGTTTTGCGTGATGTAGAATATGTCATTGAAGCACATTTTGAACTTATAAAAGAAAATTGTGGGACAGAAGATACTGTGGAAAAACATTATAATGTTGCTCTTAGAAGACTCAGAAATGGACAATTTTTTCAAAAACCTTTTCTTGGCACTAGAGAGTTTCCTTGTGATTTTGAAATTATAGAAAATGTTGATTTCATATATCGCATTTCTGACGAATTCAAGGGTAGTAAAGATTATGGATATATGCTACTGAATCTTGATTTCCAGATTGATAAAAAAAAGGATACAATGAAAGTAGAACCACAATTTTTTAAGGCAGTTCTTGTAGATGGGACACTTGACTTAACAAATGTTTCTGAGGTGAAAAAATGATACTTAATGCTTTATGTGAATATTATGATATGCTGGCAAATGACGGGTCTTTTAATATCAGTAAATATGGTTATGAGAAAACCGACTATTATTACACAATAATTATTACTGAAGAGGGAGAATTATTTAACATCATTTCCCATGTCAATGATAGAAAAAAAGATAAACCCAAAAGTGCTATTATGCCGAAAAACATGAAAATATCAGGCATTGCATCATCACCTGTTTGTGATAATTTGACTTATTTACTTGGTGTTATGGGAAAAAAGAAAGACAAAGAGCTTAATGAAAGGAAATTTCTTGCAGCAAAAGATTTACATTTAAATTTATTTAGATCGGGATTATCGAGAGAAGCAAAAGCAATAGTCAAATTCTTTGAAAAATGGGATATAGATAAGGCGTGGGAAAATGAGCATATTCTTTCAGCTGCAGTTGAAACTGGAAATGATGCTTTCAAAGGAAACGGGGTATTTAAGCTAATTGGAGAGACAAAATGCTTTCACGAATGCGAGGAGATAATTAATTTATGGGAAGCAGAGAACAATAAAAAGGATGTATTAAATAACAAAGAATCAGGACAATGTGCAATCATCGGAGACAATTTACCAATCTCAAGGTCACATGGTAAATTAAGTGGGGTTAGAGGTGCCCAATCGACTGGTGCAGCTCTGATTTCATTTAATGAAGAATCTTATGAATCTTACGGTTTTACACAGTCAAATAATTCGAGAGTATCTCTTGAGGCAGAATTTAAGTATACCACTATTTTGCAATACTTATTGGACAATCGAGATTACAAATTGTATCTTGGCGATGATACCACAGTATTTTGGGCTAGTTCACCTAAAAAAGAGTTTTTAGATTTGGCTTTTGGGTTGCTTGATGGTGTTTCGGATGATAATGACGAAAATGAGAATACTGCAAAAGTTGTCAATGAGAATGATAATGAATCCACTCGAAGCCCTGATAAAAAAATTACTAATTTGGTAAAATCAATTCTGAAATCTGGTAGTCAAGGTATCATTACTCAAGACCCTAATTTTGATGTTGATGTTAAATATTTCATACTAGGATTAGCACCTAATGCAGGTAGGATTTCTGTTCGCTATTTTTATCAAAATACATTAACTCAATTTTGTGACAATATTCACAAATATCATCTAGAGACACAAATTTTTAATGCAGATGAAAAATATACAAAAAACTATATCAGATCTCGTGATTTATTATTTTCCACTGTAAGCACAAACTCCTCTGATAAAAAGGTAAACCCTCTTTTAGGTGGTGCTGTAATGAGGGCAATAATCACAGGACAAAAATATCCTCAAATACTTTTTAATCAGCTCCTTTTGCGGATAAAAACAGAGAGGAGCGTAAATCAAGTGCGAGCCTCTGCAATAAAAGCAATTTTAATCAGAAATAAAAATTTTAAGGAGATTAATATGTATCTTAACGAAGAGTCAAAGAATAGTGCATACAATTTGGGAAGAGTGTTTGCCTATCTCGAAATCATTCAAAAGAATGCTGCTGGTGGGAGTCTAAATGCCACTATTAAAGACAAGTATTTTGCTACTGCCTGTGCTAATCCTGCTATCGTCTTTCCTACTTTATTGAAGTTAGCTCAGCACCATTTGGCAAAAATCGAAGGAAATTATCTAAATATTGAGCTTGGTAAATGCCTTGCTTTGATAGAAAATGAAAATTTCCCAAAAACTCAAAGTATGGAGCAACAAGGTAGTTTTATACTTGGGTATTATCAACAAATTCAAAAAATCTATACCAAAAAGGAGAAAGTGAAAGATGGAGAAACAACCGATTAAAAACAGATATGACTTTGTCATCATATTTGATGTAGAAAATGGGAACCCTAATGGAGATCCCGATGCTGGCAATATGCCACGCACAGACCCCGAAACAGGGCACGGTATTGTTACTGATGTTTGTTTGAAGAGAAAAGTTCGGAACTATATTGAACTTATCCATAATGATGCTGAAACCTATAAAATATTTATTAAAGAGGTTTTAAACACAAAAATGAAAGTTGCTTATGATAGATCAGGTATAAAAAGTGAAAAAGGGAAGCAAAAGCCAGATGATATTAGAACTGCACAAGATTTTATGTGTAGAAACTATTACGACATAAGGACATTTGGTGCCGTAATGAGCACAGGTGATCACCCTTGTGGAATAGTTCGAGGTCCTATACAACTAAACTTTGCACAAAGTATTGATCCTGTAGTTCCACAAGATATTACCATTACAAGAATGGCACGTACAGACGAAAAAAGAGCAGAAACCGGTGAAACTGAGATGGGCAAAAAGAATTTCATCCCCTATGCTTTATACAAAGCAGAAGGTTTTATATCAGCAAAGCTTGCCGAGAAGACAGGTTTTTCAGAAGATGATTTAGAGCTATTTTGGGAAGCTATAATCAATATGTTTGAGCATGATAGGTCTGCTGCTCGTGGTAAGATGATAATGCATAAGCTGATTATCTTTAAACATGATTGTGCTCTTGGGAAGACTCATTCTCATAAACTTTTTGAAAAGGTAAAAATAACCAAAAAACTGAATGTAGTTACTCCGAGAAGTATTGGTGATTATGATATCGAAATTGATACAAGTATGCCCGATGGGGTTACTCTCCTTATGAAATAACAGCGAAGCCTCCACGACTTAAGGGGTAGAACCCAGTAATTTGATTTGTAGGGAACAGATTTATGACCGCAGTCCGAGAACCCATTTTTGTAGTGGCGTATTGCTTACGCTTTAGATTCGGTGCGAACACAAGCAGTTTTAAAGGCATAAGCAATACACCACTACAAAAATAACCTCATAAAAATAAATAAAAAAGACAAAATTGGGGTTTTCTGACTGCACTCATTTATCCGTTCCGAATCAATGGTTTCAAGGACAAAAGGCGGAACAGATAAATCAGTTCCCTACAAAATCAAGTTACAAACAAGTGGAATATTAGGAAAAAAATAAATATTTGAAATAAAAAAACATTTTTTGTAGTTTATTTAATTAAGATTGGATAAAAATGAGGAGCAGAATAATCTATGTGGTGCCATTCATTACTATCATTGAACAAAATGCTAAAAAAATTAAAAATATTTTGGGCGACAATAATGTCTCAGAACACCATTCTAACCTAATACCAGATATAAATAAAGAAAATCATGATGAAGAATCAAAACTCATTGGGCAACGGAAAATTGGGATACCCCTGTAATAATAACAACAATGGTGCAGTTTTTTGAATCTCTATTTTCAAATAAACCGAGTAGTACTTGACATTTTTAGCGACAAAAATTTTAATGCAGAACAGTATAATATTTAATAATACTAAGTCATAATGCAAGGAGTAAATTTAATGAGGGATAAAAAAAAATTATGGAATATGACATGAAAAAAAAGAAGTTGTATCTTGATAATTGTTGTTTCAATAGACCTTTTGACGACTTAACTGATTATCAAATGCGTCTTGAATGTGAGGCAATTCTAACTATTATTGGAAAGTGTACCGAAGGTGTTTGGGAAATATGTGGAAGCGATGTTTTGGAAGCCGAAATCGAGAAGATAATAAATCCCATAAGGAAGCAACAAGTTTTAGAATTATATTCTTTTACAAGTCCCCACCTAGAGATTAACGATGTAATTTTATTGAGAGCAAATGAATTACATGCACTCTCGATAAAACCTTTTGATGCTCTTCATCTGGCATCTGCAGAGTTTGATAAGGCAGATGCTTTTCTTACGACTGATAATAAATTAATCAACAAAGTAAAAAAAAATATGATTTCAAAAATTAATATTTACAACCCAGTAATTTGGTTAATGGAGGTATTATACAATGATGTTTAACTTAAGTGAAATAAGAGAAAAAGGCTTTAAAGCTTTAACAAAAGAACTTGGTGTTACTGGCATGGTATTGTTTATGGGCCAGTTTGAAAGTGGTAAAGGTAACTATACTATCGAAAGGGAAGAATCTTTGAAAGATATAACCATTGATGATATTGTTGCCAGTATTGAAAAAAGAAAAGGAAAGCAAAAATTATAAAATAGCTTGCAATGGTAAGGGCTACATAATTATCAGGAGGATTAATGGAAAATATAAAGGTTAGAGTTTGGGGCGACTATGCCTGCTTTGCTCGTCCTGAAATGAAGGTTGATAGGGTTACTTATGACATAATCACACCATCTGCTGCAAAAGGTATTCTTGATTCCATCTATTGGAAGCCAGCGATGCAATGGAAAATCAGAAAAATTCATATCATAAACCCTATCAGGTATATGAATATCAGGAGAAATGAGGTAAACGATGTGATGGGATCAAAACCTATAAATATTTCTAACTCTAAAAATAGAACTCAAAGATCAGCGATAATTTTAAGGGATGTTCATTATGTCATTGAAGCAGAAATTTGTTTAGTTGAAGAAGAAAAAGGGATAGGAGATAACATAAATAAACATAGAGAATGTGCCATAAGAAGATTAAGCAAAGGTGAATATTTTCAAAAACCTTTTTTTGGTGCTAGAGAATATGCCTGTCATTTTGAGCTTCTTGAAGATGGCGCACCTATTCCTGAAAGTCATCATGAATGGAAAGACAAAGAAATTAATTTAGGATATATTCTCCATGATCAAGGGTATTATCATGTAAGAAAAATACCAAGTAAAAAAGGCAAAAATAATAAAGATCCAAACATAAAAGACATCGATTATTTAAAAAATTTGTTGAAAATGTGTTATTTTATAGATCGAAATACTGGAGAACTTATTGATAATAGCTTTGTTAAAAATATTTACATGAATAAAGAGTCACCATAATTGAGAAAAAGATATTATGACAGACAAGTAAAAGAGGTCATAAATGAAGAAAATCAGACTATATCTTGATACATCAGTGATTAGCCACCTAGAAGCTCCAGACGCACCAGAAAAAATGCAAGAAACCATAGATTTATGGGAAGAAATAAAGAATGGTCAGTATAAGATTTATCTATCCAGTGTGGTATTTGATGAATTAGATGACTGCCATGAACCTAAAAGATTGATGCTTTACAATTTTTTAGAGCAGATAGAGTATGAGCAACTCGAAGTTAATTCAGCTGTCAGAGAAATTGCCAATGAAATAATCAGGTTAGATATTTTAAAACAAAAGCATTTAAGAGATTGTTTTCATATTGGTTGTGCAATTGTTTCTGAGTGTGATTACATAGTGTCTTGGAATTTCAAGCATATGGTGAATGTAAAAGTAGTCAAAGGAGTTCGTGCCATTACCAACCTTTTGGATTATAAACCAATTGACTTAATCTCACCATCAATGCTCATCAACAAGGAGGAATAAAATGGAAAAGCCAAAAATCAGCCCAAACTTTACAATCGAGGATATTCACAAAATCCGTGAGTACAACTATGAAATAACCAAACATATGACCACGGAAGAGATGTGTGATCATATCAACAACAAGGCAAAGAAATTTATCAAAGAAATGAATGAGTATAATGCTAAGAAGAGAGCGGAGGACAGTGGGAAAAAATGAGAAAAAAGGCGGAACAGATAAATCAGTTCCCTACTGAATCAAAGAGGACATAGAGGGGGGCATGAAATGTATGATCGTCTACCCATTTCAACTATCAAGCAATACGCTTATTGTAAGCGTAGGTTTGGCTTGATGTATATCGACAATGAATTTCTGGACAATTTTAAGACCATTGAGGGTAATATTTTTCACGAAAAGGTAAATGACCCGTTTTTTAATGAAAAAAGGGGTGAGAAGTATTACAGTCGTAGTGTCCCTGTATATTCTGATAGATTGGGTCTTTATGGAGTTTGCGATATAATCGAGTTTTTAAAAGATGAAAAAGGTGTTTCGCTACCTACACAAAAGGGTTTATGGAAAATAAATCCTATCGAGTATAAAAATGGAAAACCTGAAAAGAGCAGAGCAGATGAGATGCAACTATGTGCTCAAGCTATGTGCTTGGAAGAAATGTTTTCGATAGATATTTTGTCTGGAGATATTTATTATGGAAAACTCAGAAAGAGGGTAAATGTTCTGCTTTCAGACGAGCTTAGACTATCTGTGGAAAAGATTGCCCTTGATATTCATCAACTCATGGAAAAGTCATTTATCCCACAAAAACCTGAAGGTCAAAATTGTAATCTCTGTTCGATGATTGATATCTGCCTGCCGAGGGTATTTAAGAAACCAAGTTCAAATTTGATTAGAATAAGTAATTTTTTGGAGAAATAATGGATACATCTAATTATTATATCAGATCAACACTTTTTATCTCGGTGGTCTTTGTGTCTGCTCTATTAATCCTCTGTTTTCTCTCATTTTTTCTGTGGTCGTCTCATAAAGTATAATAATATGCGAAAATTATTAAACACTCTATATATCACAACCCCGCATTCCTATCTTTCCTTGAAAGACGAAACTATAGTAGTTTTATTAGAAGAGGATGAGAAATTTCGTATCCCAATGCTAAATGTAGAAAACATCGTTTGTTTTGGATACATGGGAGCGAGTCCAGCATTGATGGGAAAATGTGCAGAAAATAATATCGGATTGAGTTTTTTAAAGCCAAATGGTGAGTTTCTAAGTCGAGTATCTGGAAAAACTAAAGGTAGCGTATTTCTAAGAAAAAGGCAATATATATTTTCAGATGATATGGACTTTTGCCTTAAATTTTCTCAAGATATAGTTTCAGCAAAGCTCTTTAATCAGAGGTTTACTCTTGAAAAGACTATTAGAGACAATAAAGAAAAAATTAACACTGAAAAGCTCGAAAAAATCTCTTTAGAACTAAAAAATGCTGTAAAAAAAGCCTATACATTTCAAAATCTACAGGAATTAAGAGGTTTTGAGGGAGTATATGCTAAACTTTATTTTAGTGTGTTTGACGATATGATTTTGCATCAAAAAGAGGATTTTTATTTTCAAGAAAGGTCAAAGCGACCACCTCTTGATTTAGTAAATTGTGTTTTATCATACCTTTATACCATCCTTAGCCTCGAAATCATGTCTGCTCTGGAAACTGTGGGGCTTGACCCTTATGTAGGCTTTTTTCACGCACTAAGGTCTGGTAGAGCATCGCTTGCTGTGGATTTGGTGGAAGAATTTCGCTCTTATTTAGTCGATAGAACTGTCATTTCTATGATAAATTTAAAACAAATAAATAAAAAGGATTTTGTTCAAAAAGAAGGTGGAGCTGTCCTAATGACTGACGAGGGTAGAAAGAAAATACTAACTATCTGGCAGGAAAAAAAGAAAGAGATAATTACTCACCCTTTTCTTGAAGAAAAAATTGAGATAGGACTATTACCTTACGCACAAGCTCAACTTCTGGCTCGATATATCAGAGGAGATATGAACGAATATCCAACATTTTTGTGTAAGTAGTGAACTGATTTATCCGTTCCGCCCCGTAGCAGAAATCTCCGATTTCCTCAATCAGTAGGGAACGCATGCATGAGTTCCGCCCCGTAGCAGAAATCTCCGATTTCCTCAATCAGTAGGGAACGCATGCATGAGTTCCGCCCCGTAGAAGAAATCTCCGATTTCCTCAATCAGTAGGGAACGCATGCATGAGTTCCGCCCCGTAGAAGAAATCTCCGATTTCCTCAATCAGTAGGGAACGCATTTATCCGTTCCGCTAAAATGAATATTATTGTAAAGGAATTAAATATGTTTATAGTAGTAACTTATGATGTCAATACCGAGACACCTGCAGGTCAAAAAAGACTCAGAAAAGTAGCTAAAACTTGTGAAAACTATGGGCAAAGAGTTCAAAACTCAGTCTTTGAATGCGTAGTTGACTTTGGTAAATTTCTGATTTTAAAAAGAGAGCTTGAAAAAATCATCGATAAAAAAATAGATAGCCTGAGATATTATAACCTCGGTAATAAATGGAATAATAAAGTCGAACATGTAGGTGCAAAAGCTGGGTATAATCCAGAGGGGGTGCTGATTATTTAATAAAAAAAATGATTTATCTATTTTCATACTCCTATATGATAAATTTTGCGAACTATATGTTCACATTAAAAATAATAACAATAACGCTTGTTTTTATTTGGAGAAATGAATATTATAGTAAATAAACAAAAACAGGGTGATGGTGCTTCAGCTCTGGATTTGTTAGTGTCGCACCTCGCATGAGGTGCGTGGATTGAAACTTTGCATATCTGCAACAGGTCGGATTTTGTTCCGTCGCACCTCGCATGAGGTGCGTGGATTGAAACCATATCGACATAAGACATTTTATCAAAAAACCTCAGTCGCACCTCGCATGAGGTGCGTGGATTGAAACTTGGCAGCAAACAGTGGACATGGTATGTTCACAAAGTCGCACCTCGCATGAGGTGCGTGGATTGAAACTTGTGTAGAGACTATGCTCAATAGTATCACAAGAGGTCGCACCTCGCATGAGGTGCGTGGATTGAAACCCCATTCCTGGAGGAATATAGGAACAAATCGTGAGTCGCACCTCGCATGAGGTGCGTGGATTGAAACAAAAATTGCATAGTGTGTAATGTCAAGTGTCAAGTCGCACCTCGCATGAGGTGCGTGGATTGAAACGACAAAATTGTGAGTAAACAAGATAGTCATTATTGGTCGCACCTCGCATGAGGTGCGTGGATTGAAACCATATCGACATACGACATTTTATCAAAAAATCTTAGTCGCACCTCGCATGAGGTGCGTGGATTGAAACGACAAAATTGTGAGTAAACAAGATAGTCATTATGTCGCACCTCGCATGAGGTGCGTGGATTGAAACCTTATTGTCAATAAGAACGAAGGCAAACACTTGGTCGCACCTCGCATGAGGTGCGTGGATTGAAACATTGACGAGGAACGCAATTTTTTGTGTAGAGAGTCGCACCTCGCATGAGGTGCGTGGATTGAAACCTGGCAGTCAATCATGGTCATGGTATGTTCACAAAGTCGCACCTCGCATGAGGTGCGTGGATTGAAACCTGGCAATAAATCATGGTCATGGCATGTTCACAGTCGCACCTCGCATGAGGTGCGTGGATTGAAACCACTGTAAACAGCATTTTCTGTTTTATTAGTGAGGTCGCACCTCGCATGAGGTGCGTGGATTGAAACTCTACTCGATAGAGACTAAAAAATCAATAGTAAGTCGCACCTCGCATGAGGTGCGTGGATTGAAACTTTAAGCATATAGATTTTTAAGAGAAGGCAATGAGTCGCACCTCGCATGAGGTGCGTGGATTGAAACTATGTGCAGTAGAAAACAGAGTAAATGTTAATAGGTCGCACCTCGCATGAGGTGCGTGGATTGAAACATGACTTGTTTAAAAATAATCAAAAGGTGTCCAGTCGCACCTCGCATGAGGTGCGTGGATTGAAACTATACAGCGTTTTCTGACTTATTGGTCAAAAACGTCGCACCTCGCATGAGGTGCGTGGATTGAAACATTGTTATATAGGGTGTCAAAAAACAAGCGGTTAGTCGCACCTCGCATGAGGTGCGTGGATTGAAACGGTGCGTTGAATATTGATTTGTTTTCGATGGATAGTCGCACCTCGCATGAGGTGCGTGGATTGAAACGTCGTTGAGCACCGCTCAAAGTGGCGATGCCTAGTGTCGCACCTCGCATGAGGTGCGTGGATTGAAACACTGGTGGGTGTCGCATATCTGCAACCCAGCTAAGTCGCACCTCGCATGAGGTGCGTGGATTGAAACTGACTTGTCTCGTGTGATGATAATTAATTTATCATGTCGCACCTCGCATGAGGTGCGTGGATTGAAACAAAATATTGCATAGTGTGTGAGTCAAGTGTCAATTGTCGCACCTCGCATGAGGTGCGTGGATTGAAACGTTAGTGAGGAACGCAATTTTCTGAGTAGAGAAGTCGCACCTCGCATGAGGTGCGTGGATTGAAACTACTCTATTGTTGTACAGAGTGTCAAAAAATAAGTCGCACCTCGCATGAGGTGCGTGGATTGAAACTTATGATACCATTGATAATACTCTCTATTCGATGTCGCACCTCGCATGAGGTGCGTGGATTGAAACGGGTATTGTCAAATCAGAAAGATTGGAATGTGGGTCGCACCTCGCATGAGGTGCGTGGATTGAAACTAAAAAATAATAAGTATGCATAGCTAAAGTAACTCGTCGCACCTCGCATGAGGTGCGTGGATTGAAACTAATTTCTGTAGGTCTAAAAAATTTGTCATGGCAGTCGCACCTCGCATGAGGTGCGTGGATTGAAACCGATACGGATGTAACCACACAGACAGCAAGCAAGTCGCACCTCGCATGAGGTGCGTGGATTGAAACTGAAATCTGTTGGGTTTTTCTAAATGCGAACCTGTCGCACCTCGCATGAGGTGCGTGGATTGAAACGACTGTGAGATAATTTGTGATTCTTTGAAATGCTGTCGCACCTCGCATGAGGTGCGTGGATTGAAACTCCCATTATTGCCAAGACCATAGAATAGCCGTAAGTCGCACCTCGCATGAGGTGCGTGGATTGAAACTGTTTCAACATATTCTAACCTATTTTCGAACTGGGTCGCACCTCGCATGAGGTGCGTGGATTGAAACTAAAACCCTGTTTAAAGCATGGAATAAAACAGGTCGTCGCACCTCGCATGAGGTGCGTGGATTGAAACTTTATGAAGCAGACCAAGCAATCAAAGCTAAAAGTCGCACCTCGCATGAGGTGCGTGGATTGAAACATTCAAATATGTAATGCAAAAACTATATTTGGTGTCGCACCTCGCATGAGGTGCGTGGATTGAAACCCATCAGTAGCGCCGAACTCAGTTCGGAGTCCACTCCGAAAAGTATATTAA
This sequence comes from Candidatus Cloacimonadota bacterium, assembly GCA_009777575.1. Taxonomy (GTDB): domain Bacteria; phylum Cloacimonadota; class Cloacimonadia; order Cloacimonadales; family WRIO01; genus WRLO01. The sequence continues at coordinate 9,152 of WRLO01000008.1, read as the reverse complement.
TAAAATTTACATTACACATGCCGAAGGTATGTGAAGCTAGGTAGAAAATGATGTAAAACCACAAAACTGCATCCCGTAGGGATGCAACCTAGCTATTGGCACATTTTGGTGCATCCATACAAGATGCTATATGGTGCATATATTCCTTTCTACAGAGCTAACATCGCTACGCAAACGACTTTTCGGAGAAGACTCCGTTCGGCATTCTGATAGCACCTCGCATTAAATGAGGAATAGTATTAGGTGCCAAAGGGGCTTATGGCTTAGGACTAGTCAAAACAAAACTTCAAAAAAACAGTAAATCCGTAATAGCTTTATCGATAATCGCTATGAATATATCCCATGCAGTGAGACTTATTTTTGTTCCAATTTTTAAAGCCGCTTTATGCCCAATAAAAAATAGAATAAATATTATTGGGCTAACCAAATTACTCTATGACCAAAAAAATAATCGGCCAATTGGAAAAACTGCTGTTGTTCAGTGTGATCTTATTTGAGAATATCTATACATTTCTTCGTATTTTTCTCAAACTATTTCACATCTTTATGAGTGATTTTATAGTTCGACCTAAATTCATTTTTTCCATTTCTTTCTATTTTTTCGTTCAGAGTATTTATTGCATCCTTATTGTGAATCTATAAAATATTTTCAATAGATATTTTTTCAAAATCTCCAAAAAAACTTTTGTCAATTAATGATCAACTGTAACCACTAAGGCTTGGTTCGAGTTTTTAGTGTCCTAAACATTTTTTGTCCTCCATTATTTCCGCATATTTGATTTTTTTTCCTCATTCATGTCAACAACTTTTTTAATGCAAAAAAACGGAGAATGTCAATCCAATAATCAAAATCCAAATAAAATCTGTGATAATCAGCGTAACCTGCGTCTTCATAATATTTGTAAATTGTAATTTGTAATTTGTAATTTGTAATTTAAAATCTTCCATTCCCTATATTCGCACAAATTTCCATAAATCTTTCCATGTAAGTTTTTTTCCATAGAGCAAAATCGCTGTTCGATAAATCTTGCCAGAGAGCCATGTAGAAACTATAAAGGATATAACGAGTATACTTCCAGACAAAATCAATTGCCAAGTAGGAACATGGAAAGGTATTCTCCCTAACATCACTATAGGAGAGGAAAATGGAATGATAGATGCCCAAAAAGCCAGGGCGCTATGCGGATTGTCGACCACATTGACGAGGATAATCATCGATAATATCACCGGTAAAGTGACTATCATGGTAAATTGTTGTGATTGTCCCTCATCGTCAGTAATTGCACCCAAAGTGGCATATAGGGTAGCATAAAATAGATAGGCAAACATAAAATAAAAAGCAAATATCATAAAAATAGTTGGAAAATGCAGTGCACCTGGGTCATTGATAAAATCAACTATTTGATATGCTAAAGCATTTTGACCTGCCATAGATGTTTGCATTTCCATTGTATTTTCTATTTCTGAATGAGAAATATCCAGAAATGGTATCACGCCAACACTAATGAAAGCAAAGAAGATTACTCCTAATATCGCCCAAATAAGAAGCTGGGTCATAGCTACTCCAGCCATACCAAGTATTTTGCCTATCATTATCTCAAAGGGGCGGACAGAAGAAACCAATATTTCAATAATCCTGTTCTTTTTTTCGTTCATTATACTTGCCATTACCATTGTGCCATATGCGAAAACAATAAAATACATTGCAAAACCCATGAGTAATCCCAGAATATGTGCAACTGCGTTGTTCCCTATCCTTTCCACACCATCAGCTATGATGATAGACTCTATCCGAATTTGGGTTCGAAGTCTATCTATCAGCTCTCTATCAATCCCTGCATTTTCAAATCTTGCATTTTCGATGATATTTTCTATCTGTCTTTCTAAACTTGAAACTGTGGTGACACCTATTTGCTTTTCTGCAAACAATGAGACACCGCCCGGATACCTTAAATCGAAATTTGGGATATAAAGCAATGCGTCATAATGCTCTGCAAAAGATGCTTTTAGAGCTTCTATATCTCCGTAGACAAAAGTTATTTCATACCTACTGGTCCCACGAACATTGCCTTCCAATAAACCAGTTTGATCTAATATTGCTATATTTACACTACCGGTTTGCACTCTCATCATAAGAAATGGGGCAGACATAAGTAAAAGTAGCAATATAGGCGTTAAAATCGTCATAATTATGAAGGATTTTTTCTTTACCTTAGTTAAATATTCTCTTTGTATGATAGCTTTGATTTTTTTCATGTATAACTCCTTTCCTGTAGCGTATTAATTGTATTGTCTGAAGGGGTTTTATCTATTTTACTAACAACCGCTTCTCTTAAAAACATATCTCTTATAAACTCCCAGTTGATATGCCTATCAATCCATTTAAACAAGAAATAAACTATCATGAAAATAAGCACAGCACGCCAAAAAAATCTCATATTTTTCTTCTTTTGTGATGATAGATCATTGTTTTTTGTTACTTCTTTTTCACTATTCTCAGTTAACTCTTCGATACTTTCTGTTGTCTCATCCTCTTGAGTATTAGTATCGATAGCCTCCTCTTGAGATACGCTATCTAAGTCTTGTAAAACCACATCATCAGCTTGGAGGGATTGATTAGAAAATTTATTTACCTGCTCAATAAAAATCTCACTCAAACTCGGCAATATCTCAATAAATGAATGAATTTCAATCTTTTCCATCAATCTTTTTATGATTGTGTTTGATGAAATATCAGGATTTTTACATTTTATTATCATTTCAAAATCCCGTTCTTCATTGTCAGACGAAATAATTGGTGTATTCTGAATGATTTCAAAATTTTCGTCTTCTAAATCATTTATGAAAGCTTCATCTTGGCTGGAAATTGGAAGTTCAGACGAGGTATTGATATTTTTTGAATAGTTGATTTTGAACAATCCTTTTTTAAACTCTCTTTTTATTTTGTTTATTTGTCCTGCCAAAATCACTTGTCCTTTATTTATCAATGCTATATCTTCACAAATTTCCTCAACTTGCTCCAATCTATGTGTTGAAAAGATAATAGTAATACCTTTTTTTTGTAATTCATGTATCTCTTGAATCATCTTGTTTGAATTAAGTGGGTCTAGTCCTGTAAAGGGTTCGTCGAGAATAATCAAATTGGGTTCATAAAATATCGTCGCTGTAAACTGCACCATTTGTTGCATGCCCTTAGAGAGTTCTTTTGCCTTTTTTTGATACCAATCCTTTATTCCCACTCTATCGCTATAAAAATCTATTCTTTCTCTGGCTTCTTTGCGCTTCAATCCCTTTATTTTTCCGAAAAATTCAAGCTGTTCTATTACTTTCATGTCGTTGTATAGTCCACGCTCCTCTGGTAAATAGCCTATCATCCGAGACAAAGATTCAAAATCTTTGTTATCTGTATAGTCAAGGGTAAAGCTACCTTGGTCTGGGATTGTTATTCCTGTCAATATCCTTATTAGGCTCGTTTTACCAGCTCCATTAGGACCAAGCAATCCAAATATCGTTCCTTTTTCTATCTCCAAACTAACATCTTTGAGAGCTACGACTTTTTCGTATTCTTTTGTTAAATTTGTGATTTTAAGTATTGTTTTCATGTATCTCCTTATATTTCTTCAACCTTGCCAATAACAGCAGATTCTGGATAATATTTTTTTAATTCTTCCAACATGTTTTTTTCTTTTTCTGCAGGCACACATATTGCCATTCCACCTGAAGTTTGAGGGTCATAAAGTAGCATAGTTTCATTGTAGTGAGTTTTTGATATTGATTTACCATAACTCTTTATTTTTATTTCACTATGTCCTACCTCATCCAATTTTACATATTCTTTATTTCTAAAAGCTGCTCCGGGTATGCAACCTGTCTTTATCAAATCCAAAGCACCCGCCTGAAAAGGCACTTTCTCGATATCAATACTTATACATACTCCACTTGCTTTTGCCATTTTTTTTAGATGTCCAAGCAGTCCAAAACCTGTTATATCCGTAGCACATTTTATATCGTATTTATTCATCAATACTGCAGCTTCTTTGTTTAATTGTTTCATCATTTCTAAAGCCTTTTGGTAATGCTCTACAGAGACTAAATCAAGTCGTTGACCTGCTAAAATAGTTCCTATACCCAATGGTTTGGTCAATATAATCACATCACCTACCTTTGCTGCGGCATTGGTGATGATTTTATCTGGATGAATCAATCCAATTACCGCCAATCCATATTTTGGCGGATAATCTTCGATAGTATGCCCACCAACAATAAGAGCTTCTGCTTCTAAAACCTTATCTTGCCCACCCTTGAGTATTTCTGCTAATGCTTCCAGAGGGATTTTTTGAGCTGGAAACATGATGATGTTTAGTGCCATCAAAACCTTTCCGCCCATTGCATATACATCACTCAAAGCATTCGTTGCTGCTATTTGCCCAAAGGTATAAGGATCAGAGCATACTGGTGGAAAAAAGTCTGTTGTAAAGATTATGGCTTGTTCTTCATTGAGCTTATACACTGCTGCATCATCGGATGTGTCATTACCTACTAGTAAAGACATGTTTTTATTTTCATCTAAGAAATTAGTGCCTTGATTGGTATTTTTTTTTGTCCCTAATCCACTAAGTTTTTTTAAAAGCTCTTCTAAGGTCTCAGCAGACAATTTAGCTGAACATCCACCATATTCTATTGTTTGTAAAAGATCATACATAATCAACCTAAATATCTATTTTTATCCTAATCATCAGTTCGTATTTCATACACTTTCATTTCCAAACTATTTTCTTTTAAAAGATTATAAATATCTTCAAAATTTTCAAGGTCAGTTTCAATTGACATCCCACAATCACTACTTATTTCTCTCGGAGTAGTAATTATATGATATCTGTATTTTCCGCTCTGCAGCAGTTTATCTGCCTTTATTGTAAAATGAACGGAATCAAAAACTATGATTTTTTTCATAATTGAATTTTTTTTCTATTCCTTCCAGTAAATTGTTAGTTTTTCTAAAGTTCCGTCTTCAAAAATATCGATGATAGCTTGGTCTATTTTCTCCTTTAAAAGATCATTTTCAGGATTCATTGCTATGCCATAATTTTCAGTAGTCAATGTAACATCAACTATTTTGATATTATTTTCTACAATTTCTGCTGTTTTTCTTGCAACCATCCTATCCATGATGATAACATCTATCAAATCAGATTTTAGAGCTTCGAGGGCTAGTGAAAAATTTAAATAATCTATCAAAGTGCCTTCTTCACCAATAATCTTTTCTGCATAAAAAAGCCCGACATAATTATCACAAGCTCCTATTCTGATATTACCACTGAGTCTTTCCTCAATTTGATACTTATCAAGATTATTCCATGATTCATCTTCATTGCGGACTACAAGAACTTGGACATTTGTAGTATACGCCGTTGAAAACAATACTTCTTGTAATCTCTGAGCGGTTATCGTAATTGCTGATATTCCAGCGTCTATATCACCTGATGCCACAGCAGGTAATATATCAATAAATTCCATTGCTCGCCATTCAATCTTATGACCTATTCTACTCCCTATCTCGTTCATGAAATCGATGTCAAAACCTATCATAGTTCCATCCTCATCCAAAAACTGATATGGCATAAAATCAGGGCTTGTTCCTACTACAAGAACTTTTTTCGGAGAGCAAGCTAAAAACATTAAAATTACACTAATAAAAACTACTACTATTCTGATAATTTTTTTCATATCACTATCTCCTTAGGTTAAAAAATTAACTAATTGAACAAAGATTTTTATTCTTTTTATCTTGTCAATCATTTTATCAATGTCAATAGCTTAATATATTTTCTATTGACAAAATTTACCCTTTTTTTTATTTAGTAAAACATGAAAATTGGTAAAATCGTAAATATTGAATGCAAATGTGGACTTTTACTATTCCGCTATTTCAAAGCAGGTAAAGGCAAAATTATCAAATGCATTATCAAAAGAATGGAAAATGATTTTGTGGGAGTCAGCAATCTTCCAACTCATCATAAACCTCTATGTCCGCAATGTAAAAAAGAACTTGGCATAATAATGATGGTCAGAGGAGAAGTTGCTCTGAAACTAAATCAAGGAACTATCAAAGGATTGAGGGTCTGATACTAAAAAAAGTAGCAACAGCGTCTCGCCGTTGACTTTTCTGCCCTCACATATATATTATCTCAAATACCATTCTACTTGGGTTATGGTTTACATCTACTTGTCCCGTAGAATTAGGGCGAATAAAGCTTCCATACTTATTTAACGCCAAAGCCATTACTTGGTCTAATACTGATTGTGAATATTCTATACCTAACAATTTTACCACAAAGTTCGCATTGTTTTGTCTTAATTTATTTTCTATATATATTTCAAGCTCAGAAAAGCTATTTACAACCATACCATTCATAGTATAATAATCTCTTCCTGATGTGTTACATTCAGGCACATTATTTAAAATTATATGACTATTTTCGATTTCTTTATCTGAAAGATTAAAAAAATCATATCTGAAAATGTTTTTTGTCAAAGTCATATTAAAAGTCACATCCAAATGAAATGTATTCGGACCTATTTCCACTATATTCCAGGCATGAGCATCTGTATGAGAGCCCGGTGGTGGGTTCAATGATTTCCCTTCGACAACTATACAGTTAACATTTAAATAATTTAGAGCGAGTTTAACAAATTTTGCTATCCCATCACATACAGCTGTTTTCCTAAAAATTGGTCCCAATACAGAATGGGATTGTTCATGAAAAGTATAATCGTATTGGTAGTTTTGTAGAATATAGTCATGGACATACAATTCCTTTTGTATATCACTCCTTATTTTGACTATATCAAATCTTTTTAAGTAATTTTCTATTTCTTCTAAACTTTGTATAATAAATGTTTTATCATATTTATATATTGGTTTCAATGTGCTTTTTTTTGATCTTCTATTATTTATTTGAGTAAATTCCGTGACATAAAATATTTTGGGGTTGTCCAAGAGTATATATTCAAAGATTCTCGAATATATATTGATTGAATTTATTGGTAAAATTATCTCATCTTCTAATGCTTCAATACCAGTTTGAATTGCCCAATAAAAATGCTTTTCTTCATCTGTTAATCGAGTATTGTAGTAATACCCAGAACCTATTGGAGGTGATAATATACTTTGAGGTTTACAAGCTGATATAAATAATATTAACAGTAAAAACAAATATTGTGCTTTTTTTATCATTAAAAGTCCTTTCTCCATCACCACCTCACAATCTTTATGTATTTAATTGGAACCATTATTTTATTTGAAGCTTAATTGTCAAGTAGTAAAAAATAAACCATTTAATTATATTTACATTACACATGCCGAAGGTATGTGAAGCTAGGTAGAAAATGATGTAAAACCACAAAACCCCATCCCGTAGGGATGCAACCAATCTATTGGCATTCGTAGGGAACGCATGTATGAGCCCGCTCCTGAAAGTCCTTTTTTATATAATTCTTAAAATAACATTAATTTCATAAAAATCATAGCATACAAACGAATATTATCGATATTTGTAGCAAAAAACTATATTTTATACAATATTTTTCAAAAAACAAAGAAAATCTATTATTAGGTGACTTGTTTTCGCTCATATTTGCATTCAGTATAGAAGGCGTATCATTTTTTCTTTTCAGATAGTTCAATATTCTTTTGAAGTTTACACAGATACATCGTGAAAATAACCAGAACCGATTTCTAATAAGTTCTCGATATCTTGTTTTTTCACTAGAGCATTGATGTTTTACATGGTAGACTGTTGCCTCAACATTGTTGCGTATTTCTCGCACTTTTTTGGGGATTTCGGCAATTACTCTTCTTAATTTGTTTGCTTCCACCTCGATTAACTTTATGTATATTGCTTTTTTATTTCCGTTTTGAAATTTCCATGAAGGCGGGGCGCCTTCTTTATTGTTTGCTCTATGAGCGATTGTAGTTTCATTTGTTTGTCGGCAGGTAACTAATAAATTACCGTCATCGCAGATGTCATAGTTATGTTTTGGTTCGTTGCCACCCATTCTTGAAAAAATATGCTCTATATCATTGTCTTTACAATATTCAATATTTTCTGGGCTGTAAAATGCTCCATCGCTGTGGACTTTTTCAATTTTATCAGAGATAATTTCCTGTGATTTTTCGATGGCATTTTGAAACAAAGCAACATCAGGTGTACTAGCAGGGTGGATATCGGCTGATGTTAGAAGATTTAACGGATTATTGGGGTCGCATGTTTCCGTGATATCAGCAGTATAACCCTTGATCTCAGTGTCACCTTTCTTGTGATAATCACAGTCGGTATCGTGTGGCGATTGAATATTGCTGGCTTTGAGATCTTGCTTGGGAAGCGGAATAACAACGCCGTCAGTGACAGAATATTGCTGGTAAAAAACATTGTGAAGAGTCTGCATTTCTTTTGAAAAAGCAGGTGGTATACGACTTATAATAGAATATATGATTTTACCTAACCTTAATAGTTTTGTCTCAACTTCCGCTTTGGTACTGCGAAAAGAAACTTTTTCCCCATTCTCAACTGATAGGTGATTCAATATTTCAAAATCATCAACTGATAAAAAATCATATAATAGATTATGGACTTTCTTAAAAGCCAAACGAAGAGTTTCATGAATAAGCTCATAACGGCTATACCATGCTATATTACTACCTATCAGGGTACTGTCAATCCTGAGTTTGTTACCACTGATACCAAATTCTTCAATTTGCGATTCTGCTAGGCTGGAAAAAATTCCACCTAAAAGATATTCGCCTGTTGTACTCTCCCATTGAACCATGTTGCGCCGTAAGTTATAATATGTGGTTTTACCTGGAATGGGGTCGTCTGCATTGAATAATCCTAAAGCAACACGAGCACCCAAATGTAGCTGACAATTTTCAAATAGTTGGATATCTGTCCAACCTTGCAGTTCTTTGAGTATCATCATAGCTATTTGTAAACGAATAGAAGCATTAGGTGCTCCATTGTTAATGCAATACAAAGGACGGAAAGGCTCTTCATTAATTTTATTGGTTACTCTCTGACGAAATTGATTGTACCAAGCATCTGGATCGTCAAGAAGCTTAACCACACTTTCATCTAAAACTGTATGGTAATTTG
>WRLO01000007.1 GCA_009777575.1 Candidatus Cloacimonadota bacterium | reverse complement strand
TGGGCAATGCCTGCTCCGCAAGCTCCGCAGGCATTGCCCGCCGTGGAGCGGCTGCCGCCGTATCGCATAAAGCAAAAGACGAAAAACCCCAAAAAAAATGTCCAATAAAATGTAACATATCCAAACATGTAACCAACAACATCCACCCTGAAGGGGTGGAACTCTATGTGATATAATCATTTAGTCCCACCCCTTCGGGGTGGGATATGTGGTGGTAATCGTTTTCTATAAAGAGTCACATACCTTCGGCATGTGTAAGGAATATCTATAATTAATTAAAAACCGACTTTTCGGAGGGGACTCCTAAAGGAATAAAGTTTGAGAGTTGTATCGCCTATTCTACCTAACCATTTCTCTACAAAGCAAATGAAAGGAAGATTCTTACCTCATCAACACCATTCTTCTTGTCTCAGAAAAGTTATCAGCATTCATTCTATAAAAATAAACACCACTAGATAAGATTCTGTCACTATCATTTTTCCCATCCCATTCTACACTATACGACCCTTCTATAAGATTGGTATTCACTAATGTTCTTACTATTCGTCCCCTGATGTTAAATATAGAAATATTTACAATTTGCTCTTTATTAACATTAAAAAATATTGTAGTTGAGGGGTTGAATGGGTTTGGGTCATTACCAAGAAGTTCTGTTTTTTCAATTGTAAAAATTGGGGTATACTCATCTTGGGAAGTAGCTATTTCTATTACTGTTAAGTTTTCTGAAGTTATATGTTCTGACGCTGTACCTATGACAATAGCTGTCTCAGTATCGATAACTTTCAATCTTAATCTACTTAGAGTATCCCAAATATTAGATGACTCATTTTTATCAATTATATCTATTCCACTTAATGAACCAGTAACCACTGCATTTGCACCAACGAATCTACCAATACTTACAGCAGTTCTGTCATCAACTTCCCAATCTAGTTGGAATGCTTGTTCCGTTCGAACATGATCTAACTCTCTTCTTTCAACAACTGTAAATCCACGATCAACTAGTATATGTTGCAGTTCTTCTAATAAAAATTCATTAATCAATGTATTTGGTGCTGACATATGAACAATAGCTATAGGTTGGTTTTTGTTTACACTCTTAAAAGCTTGATCAGCGGCTTTTATCAGAGAGCTCGCTATATCAATACTGTTCTGTTTAACTACTGGCGTTGTCGATTGTGTGTTGATATTGACTCTCGAATTGTTTGAAGAATTAAGTTGAATTACTGCAGAGTTGTTTGGTTTTGGGCTTGGGTCTGGTGCAACAGCACAACTAGCTAAAGTAATTAATGCTAATAACATAATTACTATTTTACAAGAAAAACTCATTTTATTGTCCTCTGTATTAGGCAATAACGGACTTGAAACAGAAAAATAGTGCAAAAAAGACATTTTTTGCAAAGTGTCGCCAGAATGCGTGTTTTGGGCGTTCCTGACGATTTTAGCGAAATCAAAAGTGAGAGCATTTTTCATAGCCTCTTATTGCCTCTCTTTTTGAATATAGCAATTGGTAACCAAATAGCAACTGCCAACAATGCTACAATACAAGCAAAAACTACTGCTACCAAAACCACTGGAACTACTAAAGCAACAGCTCCTAATGCTATACTAACAGCCAAAACAACAACAACCAAAGCTAAAAGTACAATGATCGGGATCAATACTGCGTATAGTATTTTTTTCCAAAAAGACAGCTCTTGCCAGTCCTTCCCGTTTACATTGACTCCGCTTTCATTAATAGTAAGTTGCATCTTACTCTCCATAATAAATAATTTAAATCTTGAGTGCTATTTTTTTCAATGAGGTAAATTCGTCAAGTGTTTTTTTGAGAACTCGTGAAAAAAAATTATACTGGTACACTATTAAAATAAAGTTCATCAGGACATATATCTTGACCATGAATCCATTCTATACTTAATCCAGATGGTTTTACTGTATTAAAAATAGTGAGGTTTTTTAGTTCCGCAAAGGGTTTGAAATCAAGATATGGCTTTACATCAAAGATTCTTTTTTCGCCATTGTTGAAAGTGACAAGTAAACAATAATCAGGTTGGGTGGTGACATTTATAGCTTTGGGTCGTATCATATTATTACCTTAATCCCTCTATTTTTATTACCTCACCATTTTCATTCCAAGCTGTCCAAGCAGCTCCTAATTCTTCATTATGTAACATACACCAAGCCTCAACGAGTATGTTTTGTTTTTTGGGTAAGTTACCTTCAATAAGATTTCCTTCAAAATCATATACTCCCTCAAATTCAGCATATTTTGCATGAAAATGAGGTAATTTATGCTTTCCGCTTAATTTCTTGTACATATAAATCAATATGCCGTAAAACTGTGATATAATTGGCATTTCTATCACTCCTTTATATTAAATATCAAACTTGAATTCTATATCTCAAAACACAATTATATAAATCGTCTTTTTTTCAAGGATTTTTTTTTGTATAATTCCAAATTTTTCCAAGATACTCTAAAATATTTAATAAATACATGAGGTCATTTTTCTCATTGGGTAACATATTTCATGTCCTTTTGAGCCCGAAATAAAATTATAGGGTTTGCATATTTTTTTAGCATGATGTCAACTTCTTTTTCTGTTATCCTTTCAAGGTCTTCTTTTAGTTCTTTTAAATCTCTCAGATCAAAGTCATCAACATCAATAAAGAAATCAATATCGTTAGCGTTTTCACCACGAGCTAATGACCCAAAAACACCAATTTTTTCTAAATTGTGCTTTTTTAACAGATTTTCATCTTTTAATGCTTTTTCTAATGAAATCATTGATTGAACCATGATATACTCCTTTAAACATAGTCTATATAACCAGTCTTGACTTTGAAAACAAACTTATTAAACTAGTCTTTTTTGTCAACTATTTTTTTTTTGATAATTTCGTCCCATCACAAAACATTATAGTGTTTACAGAGTTTTTTTGGATTTCACTGAAATGAGCTCTCAAAAAACGAGAGTATTTGTAACACCAAGAAACAAAATATTTACATTCACAAGAAATCCGCCTAAAAAGTATAATAAAACAACAATATATTTCAATCTCTCAAACTTTAAATAACCCCTTTAGTGAATAAATTCTGGAACTTAATTTGCCCCCCTTAATAAATTAAAGAAAACAAAGATTTCACTCTGAAAAATAAAAAATCCTTGACGAAAAAGCCCCATTAAAAAAAATTGCTCAATGGTAGATTTAGAAAATATATTCACGGTTTATGAAATAACACAACATATAAAGCATATACTCGAAAATAGCGTAAGTCTTTTGCAGATAGAGGGTGAGGTATCAAATCTTTCTCGCCCTTCTTCTGGGCATATTTATTTTAGCCTAAAAGACGAAAAAGCATTAATAAGATGTGTGTTCTTTAGTGGTTTTGGAAGATCGCTCGATTTTATACCACAAAATGGAAACAAAGTGATTATTTCAGGTAAACTGACAGTTTATGAGCGTGATGGGCAATATCAGATAGTCGTATCAAGGATAATACCTTATGGAATAGGCATTTTACATATTCAATTTGAAAAGTTGAAAGAAAAACTAAAAAAAGAAGGGCTTTTCGATAAAGAGCATAAAAAAAAATTGCCAAAATATCCGCGAGGAATAGGTATAATTACTTCAGAGACAGGATCTGTATTGCAGGACATATTAAATATTATCTCGCGAAGATATCCTCTTGATGTTTATCTTTATCCTGCAATAGTGCAAGGCAATGAGGCAGCACCAAGCTTGATAGAAGGGATAGAACAAATCACTAAAACAACCCATAAGATTGATGGCAAAAATCATTTTTCTCATGTTACTGGTGAAAGTAACAGGCATGTAGATATTATTATCATTGGAAGAGGAGGCGGTTCTTTTGAAGATTTATTTTGTTTCAATGATGAGAAACTTGCAAGAGCAATATCCGCCTGTCCAATACCTATCATTTCAGCTGTGGGACATGAAACAGACTTTACAATATGTGATTTTGTGGCAGATGTTCGTGCAGCTACCCCTTCAGAAGCAGCTGAATTAGCAGTGCCAAATAGAATTGAGATGAATAACACTCTACAAAATAAAAAAAAACAATTAGAAACAATAGTATTTTCAGGATTTCAAGATATTAAGCATAAAATGTTGATATACAAAAAAAATCTCCAAGAAATGCACCCACAAAATTTTATTAATAAATATCAACAGAATATGGATTTTTACTTAAAAAGAATGAATAATTTCATGATTTCCATAAACAATATCAAGTCAAAACATAAACAACAAAAAGAAATGTTTCAAAATAGATGCTTAAATAATATACAATTGGCGTTCAATAAAAAAGCATTGTCTCTGAATAAAAATCACGAAAAATTATTTTATATCACAAACAACAAACTTCATATATCCCAAAATGAATTACAGAATAGAAAAAAACTTTTAAGCGGTCTTTCTCCAAAAAGCATTTTAAAAAAGGGTTATTCAATTATTCAGAAAGATGGGAAAACGATATCAACAATAAATAATTTAAATACAAAAGACGAAATATCAATTTTATTAAAGGATGGACAATGCCAAGCAGAAATAGTTTAAATTTTGAATGTTTATACGGGAGAAATATTTCTGAACATAATTTTAAAAAGCTCAGAAGACATCTAATATTCTATTTCCTTTTCATAATCTTTACTGTTAACCTCCAAGCACAAATAAAAGCTTTATGGGTAACTCCATGGGATATGAATGATAAAGATAGGGTTTTGAATGTTATTGATTATGCGATAGAATGGGGAATTACAGATCTTTTAGTGGAAGTTCGTTATCGAGGGGACGCCTTGTATGTCCCGAATCGATTATACAGAGATTTTCCGAATAATGAACCTATTTCATATCTTTTAAACAGCAATCCAAATTTTGATGCACTAGAAACTTTTATCCATTATTCGAGGGGTTCAAATATAAGAATTCATGCTTGGGTTACAGTAAATGTAATAACTACAAGGCGATTTGATACAATACAACCAAATCATCTTTATTTAACACACCCACAATGGCTTACATATCATTCAAGTGGTCGCAGAATAAGACATGACCAGTTTGAAGGCGCTTTTATCGATCCGGGAATACCTGAAGTTAAACAATATATAGTAAATATATTTTCAGATATAGTTCAAAACTATGAAATTGATGGTTTACACCTCGACTACATTCGCTACCCACACCCTGATTATGGGCACAACAGAGTATCTGTAGATAGGTATAATAGTTTGAGAAATATATTGAGTTTAAATTCATTTCAAAGATGGAAAGAGCTTCAAATCAAAGAACAAGTTCAAATGATTGGTGAAAGTATAAAAAACATTAACCCCAATATTATTTATACTGCGGCAGTATTTGCAAATATTAGTGACGCAAGGAATAGTTACGCTCAAAATTGGCATGATTGGCTTGAGGAAGGCTTGCTTGATTATGCGTATATCATGGCCTATCAAACAAGAAATAGTGGGTTTGAGCAGATAGTCACAAATATCCCAGAAAGATTCAGAAATCAAATAGTCGTAGGTATTAGAGCATGGTCAGAAGATGGAACTTATATGGTTCAAGGCATCATTGATAAAATAAATTTAACCCCGAGTAGTTATGCAGGGATCAGCTTTTTTTCTTTTGGCGGAATAATAGAAGGCGTTTATCAGTCAGCAGTGACGAGTTATATAGTGAACAATCCAATCAATATCACAAGATCGACAAGACCTCATCAATGGCTTGAAACAAGAGTAAATCATGAACAAGAAATCATTTTAGAAATAATCAACAATCACAATGTATCAGGACATTGGTCTTTGATAGATTTATCTGAAAATACTGTAGCTGAAGGGCGTTTGAGCAATTATGATAATGTAGTTTTGATACCTCGCACATACATGGATAGAAGATACCTTGTATTAAGGTATGATGTAAATAATGAGAGTTTTATGATATTGATAGATTTGTTACATTAAGGAGTTGAAATGAGAATAGATGTATTATTAAACAAACTGTGTTTAGTTAAAACACGCAGTATTGCAAAAAATGCTTGCGATAAAGGTGCAATATTGGTCAATGATAGAGAGGCAAAAGCCAGTCTCGAAACAAAAATTGATGATATTATTGAGTGTAATATGTTCGGTTTTAGAACTCTCATCAAAATAAAGAAAATACCAGAAGGGAATGTAGCTAAAAAAGATGTGTTGGATTTTTATGAAATAATTTCTAGAGAAAAAGTAGTGGAATAATTTATAGATTGCTTTATGAACACAGATAATAATTTCAGTATTAATCGTCTTTCAAAATATGCCTTTATTTATTTAGCTTGACAAAAAATCATCATTTTTAAATTATTGAAAAAAAAGTCCAATAGGAGTTAATTATGTCGTTAATTCATCCTTTTAGAGCAGTTAGACCTGCATGTGGTAAGGCTCATTTGATAGCAGCTTTACCATATGATGTCATGAATTCTGATGAAGCGAGGGAAATGGTAAAAGACAACCCACTAAGCTTTTTACATGTTGATAAATCAGAGATTGATTTACCTGTGGGAACAGAACTATATGATGAGATGGTTTATCAAAAAGCGAAAGAAAATCTTTATGGATTAATAAACAATGGTCACTTAATCCAAGATGATAAGCCTTGTTTATATCTTTATCAACAAGTGATGGACGGAAGAGCGCAGACAGGTCTTGTTTGCTGTGCTTCTGTTGAAGAATATGAAAAAGACCTCATAAAAAAACATGAAAAGACACTTGCTCGAAAAGAAGCAGACAGAATCAAGCATGTTGATACAACTAATGCTCAAACTGGCCCTATATTTTTGACTTTTAGAACAAAAAAAGAAATTGAAGAGAGAATGAATGCTTATGTCAAAAACGCTCCACCAATTTATGATTTTGTAGCTGAAGACAATGTTCGCCATATTGCTTGGATTATTGATTGTGAGCAAGATATTGAGTTCTTTATCAGTAAATTTAAAGAAGTTCCTACACTTTACATCGCTGATGGACATCATAGATGTGCTAGTGCTTGTCGTGTTGGTCAGCAAAGAAAAGAAGCGAATCCAAATCATACTGGAAAAGAAGAATACAATTTTTTCTTGTGCGTGATTTTTCCTGATACTCAATTGGAGATTATGGACTACAACAGAGTTCTGAAAGATTTTAATGGTTTGAATAGAGAGCAGTTTATTGCTAAAGTTGAAGAAAAATTTATCATTGAAGAATATTCAAATACTGAGCCTTACAAACCTGAAAAACCTACAACCTTTGGTATGTATCCTCCTTGTCATATTTGGTTTAAATTAACTGCAAAAAAAGGAACTTTTCAAGAAGACGATCCTGTTGCTTCTCTTGATGTGTCTATCCTGCAAAACAATCTTTTATCACCAATATTAAATATTGGAGACCCTCGAACTGATAAAAGAATCGATTTTGTTGGTGGAATAAGAGGTTTGAAAGAACTTGAGAAACGAGTTAAGTCAGGTGAAGAAGTTCTTGCGTTTTCAATGTTTCCTACATCAATGGAGCAACTAATGAATATCGCTGATGCTGGAGAAATAATGCCTCCCAAGTCTACTTGGTTTGAACCAAAACTAAGGTCTGGATTGTTTATTCATCTATTGGAATAAAGAGATAATAAAGATTTAGAGATTTTATCAAGGAGAACACAGAGATATTTTCTCTGTGTTCTCTGTCGATTCAAGAGATTGCTCGTAGAATTACGATTTAATCACTGTGTTTAACTCAAAAAAGGTTGATAATGAAAAAAAACATAGGAATTGTTGTTGACAATGACTTTTACAATGACATCAGGGTTACCAATCAAGCAAAAATTCTTGCTGAGAAGTATAATGTCTTTGTGTTGTGTTTTGAATTTAAAACAACTGTTTCGGGAAGGATAGATCCGTCATCCACAAATTTGGACATCAATGTCTCTAAAATCAAAATCCATAAAAAAATAAAAAACATCCTATTTGGCATCCAAAACACTATCCCAATTTATGATTATTTTTGGGCTTATCATATTCAAAAATTTGTTAAAAAAAATTCTTTGATTTCAATCCATGTCCATGATTTATTCCTCTCTAAAGCTGGTTGTATAGCGAAAAAAAAGACTAATGCTAAAATGATTTTAGATTTACATGAAAATTATCCGGTAGCTGTTTTGAATTATAAATGGACTCAACATTTTCTCAAACAGATATTAGCAAAACCTCATTTATGGGCAAAAAAAGAAGAAAAATTGTTATCCTATCCAGATTTATTAATTGTATTAAGTGAATACTATAAAAAAAAACTTCAAGATAATTACTCTTTTTTATTTAATCAAAATATAATGGTTTTTCCTAATGTTCCTGATATAACTACAATGAATTCTTATCCTATTCATAAAAATATAATTGATAAAAAGAATAAATTTATTGTATTTTATTTTGGAATTATCTCGACAAGGCGAGGTATCGATCTATTAATAAATGCTATCAAGTCATTATTACCAAAATATCCAGACATATTTCTTTTATTAATTGGTCCAGTTGATAAAGCAGAAACATTTTTATTTACAAAATATTTTCAAGAAACATTCATAAAACACATAGATTGGATTGATATTAGTTTATTTCCTTCTTATATGAATATATCAGATATCTGTATTAATCCAATAATAAAAGATGAGCAAACTGAGTCTGGAATAGCTAATAAAGTTATACAATATGCTCTTTTTGGTAAACCTATTATAGTATCAGATTGCAAACCACAAGCAGAATTTGTAAAAGAAAATCAATGTGGGTTAGTATTTTCTGCTGAAAACGATGTCGATTTGGTTGAAAAAATTGAATTTTTAATTAATAACCCAAAATTATGTCGTGATTTTGGTGAAAATGGTTTGAATGCTGTTAAAAATAAATACAACATTGATAGTATAAAAAATAGATTATTTGAAAGATATGATGCGTTTCATTGAGAGTGAGGAATAAAACTATTTATTAAAATGGCAGATAAAAAAAACTATATGTTAGAAAAATTTGAGAAAGTATTAATCTTTCCCTAAAATATATATAAGAGTTCAAATCAATAAACATCTCCAAATTTCAAATCCCAAGCCATTTTAAGACTTTTTTTACAAAAAATCACAAAATAGTTGACATTTTAGCCTAAATTTTTTTTTTAGGTTAAAATTGTATTTTTAATGGGAGGTAGTGAGATGTTCTTTAAAAGCGTTTTCAAGAATCAGCTCTTTATCTGTATATTGATAACCATTTTAGGTTTGTATTTAGTCTATGGTATCTACAATCAAACATCCTTAGATATTCGCGAAGAAATGCTTATCCAGGCTATGATTATCGCACAATCATTTGATGTAGAGAATATAAAAGCATTATCAGGGACTTCAGAGGACTTGAATAAGGAAGAATTTATTGTATTGCAGAAGTATTTGAGCGATGTAATAAAACTAAATCCTCAATACAGATTTCTTACTATAATCGGTAGAAATGAATATTCTGAATTGTTTTTTTTAAATTTTGTTGGCTATGATGAATTAGGTAATGAGTTAACAGTTTTACCCGGAACTATTTATTCAACAACAGCTCAGATGATGCTCAATATATTTCATATCCAAGAATCTCGCGTATTTGGTCCCAATGTTGATAATTGGGGAAAGTTTTTAACAACCATAATCCCCATAATCGATCAAGAAAGCGGTATTATGATAGCCTTATTTACAATGGATTATGATTACAATGAAGTCAGGAAAATGAAATTTGATAAAATCCTATTTCCAGTCTTATTGCTCATCCTTTTAAATATAATCACCTTTATATTGTTCAAACTACATATATCTCGAAAAAAGATAACGGAACAGTCACAAAGAATTTTAAAACAACGAGAAGCAATAAACCAATTGGCACTAAACTTTGAATATGGAGCCAGTGATTTTTTGAGTAGCATAGATAACCTTTGTGAAATAGCCTCAGAAACGGCTAATATAGATCGTGTCAGTGTTTGGACTATGCGAGAAGATGGCAATGCCTTGTATTGTGAATCTGTGTATGACATGACTACAAAATCGTATTCTCGAGGACATGCAATTTACGGAGAAAATTTTCCAAATATACATGAAATATTTCAACAAAACAATTTGATAGCCCTAACTGATATTCAAAAAGACAATGATTTTAAACCTTTTTGCGACCATTATATCAAAATAGGAACAGGCTTTAAATCAGTAATTTTTTCTATCATAAAACAAGATAGAAACATCATAGGTGCCTTGATTTTGGCTACTCATACGCATTACAGGACTTGGACTTCAGATGAAAAGGCGTTTGTAGATACATTGACAGCGCTTTTGGGTCAAATATTTGATAGAGAAAGGAAAGAAAAAGCAGAGCAAGAGCTTATAGATACCAATTTGAGATTTATAAATACCTTGGAGAATATCGAAGATGGTTATATTTATCTTGATGAAAAATATATATGCAAATTCATAAACTACCAAGCCTATAAGATACTAAGTCTCAAGTCTGAGCTTCTGGTAAATAGAGATATTTGGACTGTATTACCTGACATATTGTCAACTCCGATGAAGGCAATCGTGGAAAATGCAATGGCCGAAGACAAGACAACGATTAAAACAGAGTATATTGCAGAAATCAACAAATGGATAGAGTTCAAAGTATATCCTTCAAATAAAGACATTTCGATTTTTATGGTCGATGTGTCAAAAATCAAACAAGCGGAACAGGCATTCATAGACAATCATAGGCTCTCGGTTATTGGAGAGATGGCTTATTCATTTGCTCATGACTTCAATAATTTCTTACAAGTTATACTTTCAAATATTCAAATCTTAGAGAATAAACTGGCTTCTGAAAACTACATAAAGAATTATGTAGACACAATTTATAGAACAACCAATGATGCAGCTGTCCGAGTTCAACTATTACAAAGATTTGCTGGTTCAAGAAATAAAAAAAGTGAATATGAAGTCGTAAACTTGAATAAGATTACCCAAGAAGCTATAATTCAAGCCATGTCAATATGGAAAACAGATGCAGAACGAAATGGTATTTCTGTGGAAATAAAAGAAAATTATGAAGATTTGCCTGATATTAATGGAAATGATGGAGAATTGAGAACGGCAATCTACAATATGATAAAAAACTCTGTAGAAGCTATGTCGAACAATGGAATCATATCCTTTGAAACCAATAAAAATGAACAAGGTGTTTATTTATTGATTTCCGATACTGGATGCGGAATAAAATCAGACAAATTCTCCCAAATATTTGAGCCATTTTATTCTACCAAAAGCCTTGATATTGGAAAGGGCTTGGGATTGAGCTTCGTATACAATGTCATGACCGAACACAAAGGAAATGTCAAAGTTGTATCTTCATCAGCAGAAAAAGGAACTACATTTGAGCTATTCTTACCATATTTTGACCCTTCAGAAACTGAAGAGCAAGATCCAACAAATAAAAAAATCATACAAAAACCTAAAATAATGTGGGTAGATGATGATTCCATGATCAGAGAAACAGCTGAAGAAATGATGAATATCATAGGTTATGATGTAGATATGGCCGAAGGTGGCGAAGAAGCTCTTGAGCTTTTTAAAAACAAAAAATATGACATACTTTTGTCTGATATTGGAATGCCTAAAATGAACGGTTGGCAACTAGTAGAAAAAGTTAATGAACTTTATCGAGAAAATCTGAAAGTCGCTCTAATCACGGGATGGGGTGATCAAATAACAGAAGCGCAAAAAAAACAATATCAAATAGATTATGTATTATCTAAACCCGTAAAAATACAGCAACTACAAAAATTGATAGAAGACTTTTTAAAATAGGAGTAATGAATCTTTGACAGATATAGATTTTTTATTTGAAATAGGGACAGAAGAAATCCCAGCTGGCTATATCAGCAATGCCATTGAGAAACTCAAAGAAAGTTTTTCAAGGGATTTAAAGGACTATAAACTTGATTTTATAGATATGTTTACATATTCAACTCCTCGTAGGTTAGCAATAAAAATAATAGGTTTGGATAGCTCTCAAGAGGATGAGACGGTAGAAAAAACTGGTCCTGCAAAAAAAGTTGCTTTAGATGAAAATGGGCAATTGACTAAAGCAGGAATTGGCTTTTTAAAAGGAGCTGGGGCAGAAGAAAAAGATATATTCATTCTCGAAACTACCAAAGGTGATTATATAGCGGTGAAAGTTTTTCTGCAAGGCAAGAAAACTGAGGAATTATTGCCACAAATGATGAAAAATGCTATCGAAAGAATAATATTTCCGAAGACCATGAAATGGGGAGCTGGGAATTTTATGTTTGCTAGACCTATTCGCTGGATGTTGGCATTGTACAATGAAAATCAAAAAGATTCTGAGTGTTTGACTAGAAGCAAGATTATAGACTTTGATTTTGAGGGAGTAAAAACAGGTAATATATCTTTTGGCAATAGGTTTGAGGGATTAGAAAACAAGATAGAGATACTTAGTCCAGATGAGTATCCTGAAGCTTTGAAAAAAGTAAAAATAATCGCCGATAGAGCAGAGAGAAAGGAAATGATAATATCTCAAATCTTGAAACATAAATCTGATTTGAATTTGTTTTCTGAAAATGATACTATTGATGAAAAATTGCTTGATACAGTGACTGATCTTGTCGAATATCCTACAGCAGTAATAGCAAGTTTTTCCAAAGAATACCTTGATTTACCAGCCAAAATAATCACATCTACTTTATCACAAAACCAAAAATACTTTACTATTCAAGATAAAAATGGTAATCTGAGCAATGATTTTATTTTTATCTCAAATGGAGACCCTTCTTTTTCTGACATTATCAGGATAGGGAACGAAAAAGTCGTTAAAGCAAGGTTAGACGATGCAAAATTTTATTTTCAAGAAGATACAAAAATACCATTTGAAGATTATGTCCAAAAACTCGGCGATGTAGTATTTCAAGCTCAACTCGGTAACATGTTGGAAAAAACAGAGCGGGTTGTGGATTTGTGTATTTTTTTATGTGCTAAATTGATTGTAAATAAAAATGCAGAAGAGACGAAACAAAATGTTCTTAGAGCAGCACATCTCGCTAAAGCCGATCTTGTAACTTTAATGTTGGGAGAAAAAGAATTTACAGTTTTACAAGGGTATATAGGGATGAACTATGCTCGCCTATCAGGAGAAAATAGTGAAGTAGCTCAAGCTATATATGAGCATTATATGCCTCGCGGACAAAAGGACGACCTACCATCAGAAATCACAAGTGCAATCCTCGCTATTGCAGACAAACTTGATACAGTATGCGGTATCATAGGTATTGGGTTGATCCCAACAGGCTCAGCAGATCCTTATGCAATAAGAAGAGCAGCTAATGGTATAGTGCAGATAATAGATAAATATGGATTTGATTTGTCATTGAAAGAAATCATAATTTGTGCTTTTGAAAGAATGAATAACAAACTTATTTCAAACAATCAACTCCAACCTAAAACATTGGATATACAAGAAGCTATACACGCAACACTAAAGTATTTCAAACAAAGGATAAAATGGTTATTAGAAGAGCTTTACCTTATAGAGTATGATGTTCTTGATGCTCTTGATATTTTTGAATGGGACAGTGTAATCAATATAAAAAATAGAGCTATCGCTTTGCAATCTCTAAAAAAACAAGAGAATATTGATAATGAAAATCTCTTGTCAGCATCATCTCATACCAAAGCCAAAAAAGATTTTGAGATACTCGTCTCTGGTTTTAAAAGAGTGTCAAATATACTTGATAAAAACAAGATTGAGATTGCTTTTAATCCTGAATTATTAAAAGAAGAAAATGAGATTATTCTTTATAAACATTTGCATAAAATCAATTTATTAATATCTCCGCTACTTGAAAAAATGGCTTATAGGGAAGTATTGGAGACTATAGTTCCAATAGGTTCAGATATTGACGCTTTTTTTGACAAAGTTCTCGTGATGTGCGAGGATTTGACTCTCCGTAACAATAGATTGGCATTACTAAAGGAAATAAAGGCTGTATTTTTAAAAGTGGCTGATATTTCCAAGATAGATTAATATTTAGAAATCACTACTGACCGATTAATTTTTTTTTGTTTATGTAGCTATTGAATTAATAATATTTTATGAACATATTTATCGATAGAGGGTAGGTTTTGTCCTAAGCCTCGTAAATTTATGAAAGGAGATACATTTTTGACTAAAATTGATTTAAACTATCTATAATGGAGAAATATGGAGTTAATATTTCAAGATTTTGTGAATTAGGTGATTTTTTTCATAAAATAGATTTTAGTCGATCAGTAGTGAAAAATAAATTGTGGATAGCTTATGGATAAGTGAAAAAATTTACTTCTGTATCTCTCTATTTTTCAATATTATATTTGCAACTCTCTTTCCCCTCCTGTATGCTTCCCCTATCGCTCTCATGTAATATGTTGAAAATAAAAGAGTTATTATGAGTTATTTTTTCATAAAGAGGTCTTTTGACAAGAAAAAAATGATTTAAAGATTATGTAAAATTATTTTTGAAAAGACTCTTGACAAAAATGATAGATATTTGTTGAGGAACAAATAAGAAAATGACCTAAATTTTAGTCGGTCAGTAGTGATTTTTTTTGATAAATTTTTTCTACAAACTCAGCATGATATACAATGCTGGTGCAGCTATCAAAAGGCTATCAAATCTATCCAGCATTCCACCGTGACCAGGTAACATATTTGAGCTATCCTTCACTCCAAAATCTCGTTTTAAGAGACTTTCAAATAAATCACCTATCTGACCCATAATACCTGCAGAAATTCCGAGTAATATCACTAACTTTGTAGTATAGAAATCTTGATCTATATATCTGGTAAACCATGCAGCTACAAAGGCAAAAACAATACCTGCAATGAATCCTTCTATTGATTTTTTGGGGCTACATTTAAAGATATCTCTGCGTTTGCCTAAAGTAGTTCCTGCGAAATATGCGCATGTGTCCGTTATCCATATCAGAACAGCTAAAACAGGGATTAATGTATCATGAAAACTACTTAGTCGAAATAATAAACTAAATCCAATAGCAGGATATAATACTGTGAGTAAAGCTCCAGAAATTCTTTGTGTTGCTCCGTCAATTTGACTTAATAAAACATCCCTTAGTCCATTGAAAAAAAAGATAAAAAAGAGTATATATAATGCGTGAATATCACTCCAAATTATGCAATAATAAAAGAGAAATGAAGAAACTACATTGAAATATAATAATTTGACACCTTTATTTTCATACATTTTGATTATTTCATAACTCGTTAATACTGTCAATAAGCCCAAAATTGCTTTTAAGGGCATGCCGCCTCTATAATAAAACCATAAAAGAATAGGTATAAAAACTATACCTATAATCACTCTTTTTATTAAATTCATTAGACACCTCCAAATCTTCTATTTCTATTTTGAAAATCAAGAATAGCTTCTAAAAAAGCTTCTTTTTTGAAATCAGGCCATAAAATATCGGTGAAATATAGCTCTGTATAAGCTGACTGCCAGATCAAGAAATTTGATAACCTCTTTTCACCACTAGTTCGAACCATAAAATCAGGGTCTGGTATATCTGATGTATAAAGATATTTTTCAAATATTTTTTCATCAAGATTATCTTTATTGATATCTCCAGATATTATTTCAGGCATCATCTCCTTTATAGCATCTATTAACTCTAATCGTCCACCATAATTCATAGCTATATTGAAGTTTAAACCAGTATTATTCCATGATTTTTTGCATTCATCTTGTATTTTTTTTTGATATTCAAGGGAGAGATTATCATTACTCCCAATAAATCTGACAACTATATTATTTTTGGACATTTGGTCTATTTCATTGACCAAAGAGTCAAGTATGAGCTTTAACAAACCTTTAACTTCATCTTCTGGACGAGACCAATTCTCTGTAGAGAAAGCATAAATAGTCAAATATTTCAATCCTATCTCGACTGATGCTTCGACAATAGCTCGGACAGATTCAACACCATTTTTGTGACCATAAAGCCTACCAGCTCCCTTTTTTTTTGCCCAACGACCATTACCATCCATGATTACTGCTATATGATTTGGAAGTTTTTTAGGGTCAATTTGAGATTTCAGTTTTTCAAATCTGGTCATTTTCTTCCATATTTTATTTCAAAAAACCATATTTATAAATCTTTGGTTCTATCTGTTTTGTGAGAAATATCAATTCAAGGTTTAGTTCTGCAAGTAATTTATTATACATTTCATCATCACTATGGCTGTTCATTCTACCACTAGCATTGCGATCTTGGAAATAACCTCGTATGTCATAAAAAGAAGCGTTTACATCGTATCTTGAACTTTCTATTTCGTTTTTTTTCGTCAACTGGAAAGTTGACGGTACTTGTGAATGATAATATCTCCACAACTCTTTACCCGCTTTAAAAACCTCTTTTGCTCTGTCTGAAAATTGTAGAGGCAAACCTTGCGGTTGCCAGTTGTTGTTGCGGGTAGGGGCAAGCTTTACCCCTACAGTATTATCTTCAAACAACGGCAAGGATGCCGTTGTTACAGTAGATGCTACAGCAAAATCAATATCTTTTATAATTGCACTACAATCAAGACCTTCAAAAAAATCTTTTGCTACAAGGTTTTTTAGTTCTTCTTCTCTGAGATTTACATATTTCATAAAAACACCTTAACTCTCTACTGAATACTTCAACCAAGCATTCATAAACCCGGCTATATCCCCATCCATGACATTGGCTATCTGCCCTGTCTCGAAATTTGTTCTATGGTCTTTAACCATCTGATAAGGGTGAAAGACATAAGACCTTATCTGATTACCCCATCCAATTTCCGTCTTAGTAGCTTCTAATTTTTGTTTTTCTTTTTCCTTTTCAGCCTCATAGTGCATATATAGCTTTGCTTTTAGTATTTTCATTGCGGATTCTCTATTAAGCATTTGAGACCTTTCATTTTGGCATTGAGCGATTATACCTGTAGGTAAATGCGTGATTCTTACAGCGGAATCTGTAGTATTGACATGTTGTCCACCAGCCCCACCAGATTTGTATGTATCTGTCTTTAAATCACTGGGATTGATTTCTATTTCGATATCATCATCAAGTATAGGATATATGAAAATAGAAACAAAAGAAGTTTGTCTTTTTCCCTGAGCATTAAAAGGTGATATTCTGACGAGGCGGTGTATACCAGCTTCACCTTTTAAAAAACCATAAGCAAAATCACCTTTTATCTCAACTGTGACAGATTTTAATCCAGCCACCTCACCAGCTAAATAATCAACTATCTGGAATCCGTATTTCGATTTTTCCGCCCAGTATTTATACATTCTGAGGAGCATTTCTCCCCAATCTTGAGATTCTGTGCCTCCTGCACCGGGATGTATGGTCAGCAGGGCATTATTAAAATCATGTTTTCCATTCAGGAGAAGTTCAACTTCAATTTGTTCTATATATTCTTTTTCTTTTTTCAAAAGGGTTACTGCTTCATTCAAAAGATTTTCTTCAAAATCCTCATTGAGCAATAGAACATAAGTCTCCATGTCCTCTTTTATTTGTTTGATTTTTTTGTCTTTTTCAAGCTCATATTTAAGTATTGAAAGCTCTTTGCCAATTTTTTGGGCTTTCTGTTGGTCGTTCCAGAAATCTGGGGCTTCCATTAGTTTTTCTAGTTCAGAATGTTTTTGACTTAGTTTTTCAAAGTCAAAGTAACCTCCGAATATCGGTTATTTTTTCAACGAGATTATTTATCTCTTTTTCAAATTCGTATAATTCCATATATTTTCCTTATTTATTTCCAAGGCAGTAAATATTCCTTTACTTCTTCATTAAAATATCTATCTGTCATTGTAGCTATAAAATCTCTGACTTTTTCAGCATCAGTAAATGATTTCAAATATTTATCAGTTTTATTCATTAAAAACTGTTTAAATATATTTGACTCTATATTTTTATTTTCAATGTCATTAAGATACTTTTCAAATAAAAATTCCATACATTTCTCTATTTTGGAATTTGTTTTTTTTATATTAATATCAGTATATATTTTTTCATAATTAAAATTTTTCAATTTTTTTAAATAATATGAAGTTTCTTCATCAAAACTGATAAAATCTTTTTCAAAACTATTCAATACAACTGATCTGACAAGGCTATCAATAATTCTACTATTTTTATCTCCTAAATATTTTTTGCAATCCTCTGGTATATCATTTCGCCTCAGAACACCGCATCTGATAGCATCCTCGATGTCTTGTCCTATATAGGCTATTGTATCTGTAATCCTAACTACACACCCCTCCAAAGTGGAAGGCATTATTTGTTTTTCATTACCTTCTTTTTTACTTTTTATATATTCCTGCAAATCATCCTCAGTTTTTTTCCTTTCAGGTATCAGTTTACTATCATGAACTTCTCCATCATGTGACAAAATGCCATCTCGAACTTGAAAAGTCAAGTTTAATCCATTTCCTTTTCTTGAAATAAAATCTACTATATGAAGACTTTCGATATTGTGATGAAAATAACCTATTTTATGTTTAATACAGAGCTTAGATAATGCTTTTTCACCATCATGTCCAAAAGGAGTATGCCCCAAATCATGTCCAAGAGCTATAGCCTCGGTAAGTTCAAGGTTCAGACCGAGTATTTTGCTGATAGTTCTCGCTATTTGAGAAACATAAGTCGTATGCAAGCTACGATTAGTCATCTCTTCGTCAATTAAATTACTAAAAGAAAATACTTGTGTTTTACCATGATACCTTCTATACGCACCGCTATAGAGTATCCTATCTCTGTCTACTGCAAAAGCTGTCCTGAGTTGTTGAGGGTCATCTGGATATTGCCTAAAAGCATCTATATCTTTACAAGCAAAGGGACTTAACTTGTAGGTATTGCTATCATTTGATAACGATGCCAATCCGATCCGAGGGTCCAAAATTCGTGAGGGTAATTTCAATAAACTCTGTTTTTTCAAACTCTGTGTCCTCAATCTCTGTGCCTTTTCTTAAAAAAATCAGTGTTAAAAGATTTATAGACCAGATACTTTCTTTTTATAAAGCATAAAACAAGGCTCATAACCCTCTTTTGATTTAATTTCATCAAAGTAAGTCCACAGATGATCGTCTGGAACTATCATTGAATATCCCTCTGGATACATGCTTTCAAAATCATCCCTTTCATTAAATAATCTAACAATCCAATCTTTGTAATTCAGGTCATCGGTTGATATTCTTATATATCCATCTATTTTTAAAATAGGATATATAGAATCTAAAAATGATTTTTGGAAAAGTCTATGTTTATGATGTCGTGTTTTAGGCCACGGATCTGGATGATAAATAATTAGTTCATCTATAGATTCAGGTCTGATATACTTAACTATATCACTATCTACAAATAGTTTCAAAAGTCGGACATTTGAATTATTTTCTATATCAAGTTTTTTCAATGTGGTCATGATCCTCTTGTCTTTCAATTCTATACCTATGAAATTTTTCTCAGGATAAAACCTTGAATAAGTAGCTATAAATTCTCCCTTTCCAGAACCTATCTCGATTGTTATTGATCTATTATTTCCAAATATTTCATAAAAATCAAGCTCTTTAAATTTATCATATTTTATTTGAAAAAAACTATTTTTATCTTCTATGTCCACCTTCGTAAGGTGAGGTTGGGGGGGATTTAAATTGCCCCATTTCTCATAAGATGAATTCAAAAACGGCATATTAAAGGTTACCTTCAAGAATCAAGCTCATTCTTCAAAAGATTTTACCAATATCCTCCCACAGTTTTCACAGTAAATCATTTTTACAGGGTTGTTTAGCTCTATCAGTATTTGAGGTCTGATATGAAAACCACAACCACTACAAGCACTGTTATGGCTAAACACGACTGCTTTTCGATTTTTATTCTTTATCAATTGGATATATTTTTTAACATTGGGTTCAGAAACTTGTTTTGCGAAAGATAATCTGTTTTCTTTCAATTTATCTATCTCTTTATTAACTTTTTCGATTTCCTTTTTGAGAACATCTTCGTTTGCTTTTAAGTTTTCATTTGCTTTCTTATTGAGAGTTAATGCTTCAGTTTTTTGTTTTTTGAGAGTTGTTTCTTCATCAAGAAATTTCAAAATATCTGTCTCAATCAATGCGTTTTTGTCTGTCAAATTGCAGATTTGTGAGTTTAAGGCTTTATATTCTTTGTTGTTTTTGATACCTTCAAGCTGATGTGAATATTTCAGTTTTATCTCATTGTTGGCTTTAATCTCACTTTCCTTAGTTTTTTGCTGCAAAGCATTTATTTCGAGCTTTTTATCCACTGCTGCCAACAAATCCTGAGTTTTTTTTACATTTTGAACAAGTTGTTCAAGCTGTTTTGGTAGTTTTTCTTTGACGATCTCAAGCTCTGTGATTTTGTCATCAATTTTCTGCATTTTTATCAAAAATGATAATTCCAATTTCATATTCCCTCCATAAATAATAAACTTATATCCATCGATTTAAATGAATGTGTCAATGATCCAGATGATATATAATCTACTCCTGTTGATGCTATCTCATTGATGGTGTTGAAGTTGACATTTCCAGAGACTTCAAGCTCAACCATGCTTGAATAATTCTGAACTGCTTCTCGTATCATTTCTATATCCATATTGTCGAGCATTACCCTATCTACGCCACATTTAACTGCTATATCAAGTTCCTCAAGGTTTGTAACCTCAATCTCTATTTTGTAGCTTGTATTATGCTTTTTGACACTGGATATCGCTTCTGATATAGAACCAGCTGACCGGATATGATTCTCTTTTATCAATATCATATCATATAATCCAAATCTATGATTGTAGCCACCACCTGTTTTCACAGCATATTTTTCTATATCTCTCCATACAGGGGTTGTTTTCCTTGTATCGAGTAATTTAGCTTTGTATGGTTTGATAGCTTCTACAAAAAGTCGTGTCATTGTAGCTATACCTGACATTCTTTGTAAAAAATTTAAGGCTACTCGTTCTCCTTTTAATATTGAGCTGGAATAACCTTCAATCTTCACAAAGGTATCACCTTTTTTTAACCAATCTCCGTCTTTTTTGTATGCCACACATTTTATTCCCTCATCAACCATTTTAAACACCATAAATGCGACATGTAATCCGCATAATACACCACTTTCCTTAGCTACTAAATATGCTGATACATTCTTTTTAGCTAAGTCTAAGTATTCCGTAGTGATGTCGCCACTACCTATATCTTCAATGATAGCGAGTCTTATCTTTTCTTCTAATCTCATAAATCCTCATTAATAAAAATTTTATCAAAAAAAGTGTGCTTTTTTTTATTTTAAAACATGGTCGATAAAACAAAAAAAAGCACTTATCCCTAAAAAGATAAATGCTTAAAATATCTTGCTTTGCTGCAATTTTGGCAGTCAATTCATATCTTCCATAAAACTTTTCTTTATACATCATGTTTACCATAAAAATTAAAAAAGGTTTTTTGTCAAATGTTTCTTGAATTTTCAAAATATTTATTTATTTTTATTGTAATATCAATATTATTTAAAGATTGAGAAGCTGATAAGCCGAATTCTGTTTTTTGCCTAAAAAGCAAAAAAATGTCTATTCATCTATTCCGTATATTGCTATGCTCAATGGAGCTTCTATAAAGTGTTGCTCTCTGAACTACACTTCAGAAACGGATATAGCTGCCTACCCGAAAGATCTCCCGACCGAGCAAATCAGGATATGCATTGCATATTGACTTTCCTATTTGGCATTGCACCGGATAAGGCTTTCCTAGCTCAGAATATCACTACTCTGACTGGTTGTCTCTTACACTACCTTTTCACCCTTACCTCACATCGAAACATAAGGCGGTCTGTTTCTGTGGAGCTAGCTCTTTGTCACCAAAGCTTCCTTTTCAGAAGTATCCTGCTCTAAGGTGTTCGGACTTTCCTCCTATTTCTTGTATGATTGCTGATTACAAACATAACAAAAAACAGGCAGACATTTCAGCCTCTCAATCTAGTTTTATTCAGTTTAAAGAATTGCAGACAATTTTTTATGATGATGTTTTCTTGTCAATAATTATTTTTTCTACTATTATTTCTATATATATACGAAACTATCATTTTTTTTTTTAGTTTTAATGAAAAATGTCGATATATTTAACGGAGGCATAATGAAAATATTCTTTTTGATTATTATTATTTCTTTTTTCATTTCTTTACAAGCTCAAGAAAGAGAAATTTCATATTTATTCGAAAGCAATTGGATAAATACTGTAAATATTTACGGAAACTTTGAGACAAAAATATCACAAGTCGATGATGACTGGGGTGTTTTTGTTGGTGCCAAAGGTGGTATTATGGTTAATGATACATATACATTGTGCTTAGCTGGATATGTATTGTTTCCGCAGCCAACTGATTTACACTGCACAAATTATGGTTATAAAAATTTCAAATTCAATGAGTTAAGAGGTGGGTACGGAGGTCTTGTTTTTGAATATATTTACCGTTCTTCAAATCTATTTCATGCTTCTGTAAGCACTCTCGTGGGTGTCGGTGGGATGAAAATTAGCCATGAAAGCAAATATTATCATACTTATTATCGTTATAATGATCATCCATTGAGAAGTTTTATGATTTTTGAACCAGGTTTACATGCAAATCTAAATCTTACTAGGAATTTCAAAGCAACAATAGGTACAAGCTATCGAATTACCCCAAATACAAGCCTAAAATACCATGGAAGAGAATTTGCGACTAGCTCAGTCTTCGATGGTCTATCTATAAATATGGGTATTGTATTTTATGATTTCTTCTGATAACATTAGAGTCTTATTATCAAATCTATAGCTCCTCCCTGACTTCCCACATTATAGGGTATGATGGGAAAGCATAAGTGTCAACTTTTCACTATTTTTGTCTGTAGCTTCAATCTCCGATTGACAATTTACAATGGTTTATGATAATCAGAGATTGCCTCTACGAATAAAAGTTGACACTTATGAGTCACCTCTAAGATGGTTCGAACCTTGGGTATCGGAGACTCTGTGTTAAATATTTGAAGACATAAACTGGGGAAAACAAATTATCCCTTCTATGGTTCACCCCAAGATAGAGGAAGATCGGTGAAAAAAACTACATCCTATATATCAATGATTTACTGTATCTATTCGCGTGATTGCCCTTTTCAAAGCGATTTCTGCTCTTCTAAAATCAATTCCAGTATTTCCTGTATCTGCTATTCGTTTTTCTGCTCTGATTTTTGCTGCTGATGCTCTCTCAAGATTTATATCTTTTTTACATTCGCAGTTTTCGCTTAGAACAGTTATTTTATCCTCTTCTACTGTCACAAAGCCATCATGAAGCGCAAAATACTCTGCTACTTCTCCTTTATATACTTTCAAAATTCCCGGTCTCAACTTTGTGATAAATGCCGTATGCCCTTCCAATACCTCAAAATCACCTTCTATTCCCGGTAATATGGCTCTACTTACAATGTCATCGAGCTTTTTATCATTAGGCATGATTACTTGTATATGTATCTTGCTCATTTTTTACCTATCCTTTAGATAAATTAGAAAATTTATAACAGTTTATGCAAATAAAACTATTTATTATTTTCTATTTATTTTAATTTGAAAGATTCTTTGCTCTTTCTTCTGCTTCTTCAAGTTTACCTACATACATAAAGGATTGCTCGGGCCATGTATCACAGAAGCCCGTTATGATTGCTTTGAAACCTTCTACAGTATCTTTTAACTGAACATATTTACCAGGCGTATTGGTAAATTCTTCGGCTACGAAGAAAGGTTGAGAAAAGAATCTTTCCAATTTTCTGGCTCTGTTGACTACCAATTTGTCTTCTTCTGACAACTCATCCATACCCAAGATTGCTATTATGTCTTGTAAATCTTTATATTTCTGGATGATTCTTTGGGTTTCCCGAGCTACGAAATAATGTTCCTCACCTACTACCTTAGGGTCGAGTATGCGACTAGTTGAGGCTAGTGGGTCTACGGCAGGGTAAATACCTAACTCTACTATTCTTCTGGAGAGCTGGGTGGATGCGTCTAAGTGAGAGAAGGTCGTGGCTGGTGCAGGGTCGGTAAAGTCATCGGCTGGAACATATATCGCTTGAACTGATGTGATAGAACCATTTTTCGTTGAGGTTATCCTTTCTTGCATTTCACCCATTTCTGTCGCTAAAGTCGGTTGATAACCAACTGCTGAAGGCATTCGGCCTAGTAAGGCTGATACTTCAGAGCCGGCCTGAGTAAAACGGAATATATTATCGATAAATAACAATACATCCTTTTTCGCTACATCACGGAAATATTCTGCTATGGTCAAACCTGTCAAACCCACACGCATACGAGCTCCAGGTGGCTCATTCATTTGTCCAAATATCATTGCTGTATTTTTTATTACCCCTGATTGTTTCATTTCTAACCATAGATCGTTACCTTCACGCGTTCTTTCCCCAACTCCACAAAATACAGAAAAACCACCATGTTCGGTTGCTATGTTTCTGATTAGTTCCTGAATTAGAACTGTTTTACCAACACCAGCACCACCAAAAAGTCCTGTTTTACCACCTTTTAAGTAAGGTTCTATCAGGTCTATTACTTTGATGCCAGTTTCAAGGATTTCTTCCTGTGTTTCCAGATCCTCAAAAGCCGGGGCTTGTCGGTGGATTGGATATCTTTCTTCATGAACTACTTCGCCTGCCTCATCTATTGGTTCGCCTACTACATTTAAGATGCGACCTAAAACATTTGTGCCTACAGGAACAGATATTGGCGATCCGGTGTCTATTACCTCATCACCACGCACTAAGCCATCTGTAGAATCCATTGATACTGCACGAACTGCATTGTCTCCAAGATGCATTTGAACTTCAAGGATTAAGTCGGATTGACCATCTCGCTTTATATTCAATGCATTATGTATCTCTGGAAGATGACCTTCTGGAAATACTGCGTCTATAACCGGTCCAATCACTTGTGTAACCTTTCCTATTGTCATAAAAACCTCTTTTATTTTATTTTTTTTCTTATTATTAGCCAATAATTCCACCTTTCTGCCCACATTTATAAGAATGCGTTTCGACAATTCCGTAGCAGAAATCTCCGATTTCATTCGTAGGGAACGCATGTATGCGTTCCACCCCGTAGCAGAAATCTCCGTCCCTCATTCGTGAGGGTGGGATGTAGATATGTGTTATATAGCTTCAAATTCACTTATTACTTTAGCTATATCATCAAATTTATCTATATTAAATGTCTTTATATTTTCATTTATTTTTGCTATAAATTTGGATACGATTATTTGCGGTCCAAATTCTATACAAATGTCTACTGATTGCTCCCCAAAATATTTCACAGTATCCACCCATTGAACTGGGGATGTTACTTGATGTATCAATTTATTTTTAATCTTTTCGGCTTCCCTTTCTGGACTTGCATCAATATTAGATATTATTGGAATTTGTGCATTTTTAAACGAAATTCTTTCCATTTCTTCGGATAGCCAGGTTGCCGCATTTTTTATTAATGGACTATGAAAAGGTCCCCCAACTGGCAATAACATGATCTTTTTTGCCCCTCTTCCTTTCGCTATACTTCCAGCAAGTTCCACACCCTCTTTAGTTCCAGAAATGACCGTCTGAACTGGAGAATTATAGTTTGCAGCTACCACGAGATGTTGTTTGGAGGCTTCCTCACACACTTCTTTTATTGTAGCTGGTTCCATTCCTAAAACTGCTGCCATGGCAAATGGGGTGTTATCGTTTGCTTTTAGCATAAATTCACCTCGTTTATATACTAAATACAGTGCATCTTCAAAGTTCAATACTTCGTTGGAAACCAATGCCGAAAACTCTCCTAAGGAATGACCTGCTACAAAATCAGCTTTGAGGTCTATTGCCTTTTCTTTTAAAGCTTTTTTAAACATTTTTAATGCCATTACACTATGAGCTAACGTAGCTGGTTGCGTAAAAGTTGTCGTTGTCAATAAACTTTCCGGTCCTATCCCCATTATTGAAACCAAATCATGACCTGTCTTAGTTTGAAATAAATTAAATACCCTCAAAAATTCCGGATCTTTTTCTAGCAAATCCATGCCCATTCCGATATATTGAGAACCCTGTCCAGGGAACACAAAAGCAATCTTTTTCTCTTTATACATATTCTTTCCTTTTCTGACTGCTGTCATTATTATTTTTTATTTAATGGCATTTTAAATAAACACAATCCAATAGAAGCGACAAAAAAATATTTTGGTTTATTTTGTCAAAGTTTATTTTAAATTCGATTTTCTTGTCATCAAAATGAGCCAGAATACTATCATTAGTTAGTTATCCACATAAAATTTACTCTATATAACTCTTTTCTTTTCAAGATATTACAAGGGTACGATAAGGGAAGTATACAGGAGGGGAAAGATAGTTGCAGATATAATATTGAAAAATAGAGAGATATATTAGTTAATTTTTTCATTTATCAATAAGCTATCCACAATTTATTTTTATTAAATAGGCGATTGGTGCTTAGAATAAAAAAGTAAATTATTTTATCACCACCATCCGATTGGTTCCCACTATTTCTCCGTCTACTATGGCTCGATAGAAATAAATGCCAGAGCCTACTAATCCCTTGTTATCATCTCTCATATCCCAAATCACACTATAATTTCGAGAGTTTATCAAATCAAGATTTTCTTGGGCTAAACCTGCTAACACGGCGAGGTCATAAAAACTCATGCCTGTTCTGAGGGTTCGGATTTTTTGTCCTCTGATATTATATATTTCAATTACTGGTTCTGAAGCCGCTTTAGTTTGTGTATTAAAGGATATTAAAGTGTTTGAACTTCTACTGATATTTACAGGATTGGGGAAACTTTGAAGATTCACACCCGTAAAAGGCAAAACAGTTTCATCGTCATCGCTGACAGTAGAATCAATAAAATCTTGTTTTGTGATGGTATCCTCACCGTTATTTATGGTTAAAGTTACCGTGTAAATACCCGAAGTGAGATAAGTAAAAACTGGATTTTGCTCTGTAGAATCAACAGTTCCATCATTATTGAAATCCCATTCCCAGGCAAAAACACCAGTGGATAGGCATGTAAATTGAACTTCCAAAGGAGCCACTCCCATCGATGGTTCCGCAGTAAAATCTGCTTTTGCTGGTTGTGTTACAACAATAAAATCTGATTTAGTATTAGTGCTTTCTCCGTTGTTGATTGTTAATGTCACGGTATAAACACCCACTTCTTCAAAAATGAAAATAGGATTTTGCTCTGTAGAAGTTGTTGATGTAACGGGGAAATCGGAGATTTCTGCTACGGATATGAGGCTTGATCGCGATAAAGAAGATGATGTTGATATAATTCCAAAATCCCAAGCCCAAGAAAATGCTCCAAAAGACCTATCTGTAAACTGAACTTCAAGAGGTGCATGACCAGATAAAGGCTCAGCACTAAAATCCGCATAAACAGGTGGAACTACTAAGATAAAGTCAGGTTTTGTAATACTACTTTCACCATCGTTGATAGTCAAAGTTATTGTATATTCACCTTCCTCCTCAAAAATAAAAACTGGGTTTTGCTCTGTAGAAGTAGTTGATGTGACGGGGAAATCGGAGATTTCTGCTACGGATATGAGGCTTGATCGCGATAGAAAAGATGATGTTGATATAATTCCAAAATCCCAAACCCAAGAAACAGCACCTATAGACAAGTCTGCAAACTGAACCTCGAGAGGTGCAACCCCTATCAACGGTTCTGCTGTAAAATCAGCAGTTATAGGAGGCATGACTACAATAAAATCATTTTTTACGATAAAGCTTTCTCCATCGTTGACAGTCAAGGTTACAGAATATATACCACCTTCATTATAAACAAAGATAGGATTTTGTTCTGTAGAAGTTGTTGATGTGACGGGGAAATCGGAGATTTCTGCTACGGATACGAGGCTTGATCGCGACAGAAAAGATGATGTTGTTGTAATTCCAAAATCCCAAGCCCAAGAAACAGCACCTATTGACAAGTCTGTAAACTGAACCTCGAGAGGTGCAATTCCTATCAAAGGTTCTGCAGTGAAATCAGCATTTACAATATCGCCAACAATGATAAAATTTGGCATAGTAATACTCGCTTCTCCGTTATTGATAGTTAGTGTAACTGCATAATTTCCATTTTCTTCGTAAATAAATACAGGGTGCTGTTCTGAACTATCAACATTTCCATCAGAGTCCAAATCCCACGCCCAAGCAAAAACACTACCACCTGATGACAAATCTGTAAATTGAACTTCTAAAGGAGCAGTCCCTGTTCTTGGCTCTGCTGTAAATCTTGCCATGAGACCTTGAAACTCAAAAGCGCCTAAATCTATGGCATTACCAAATATTCTAGGATTTCCTGCTAAATCGATATCTAAAAGCATCATATCTGACACATCTATCCCAAAATCGATAACAGGAGAACTTTCGTGTAAATAATAGTATTCCCACATATCTGGAGTTAGATTACTATTATGATGCCCAGCTAATTGAGGGGCTTCCCAGATAACATCGTTAAGTATAGGGTCTGGATTCTGCCAGCTATTAATAGCTGCAAAAAGCAATGAGTTGTTTATTGTTAACTGACCTGTAATTAATTCTCCTTGAACAACATCGTAATCCATAGTGGGGTTATAAATTAGCATGTTGTTCATAGTTATATCATTATGTGTTACGAATGTTCTTTTATCATGTAGACTAGCATTATTTACTACCGTCCAATTATTTAGTATCGTATCTCTATAATATCTTCCCATATTAATTAAACCGAAATTTCTTAGAAGATTCGTTGTATTATTATTTGTTATCAAAACATTGTTTAGGATAGCAGTTCCATATTGAATTGGTAAAAGACTATAAATGTCATCCACCTTTAATATCTGTGACTGTCTAGTAGCTCTGTTGTTGGTGATAGCAATATTATTAATATTTAAGTTTGGTATATCTCCAAGAAGTAGAAATGGAGGTTCTAAAGGTATATAATTGTTATTAATAATTAAATTCTCAATGTTTACATTTTTTATTGTTCTTATATGGATACCAGAATCTATATTATTTTGAATTATTACATTTTTTATATGTAATGTATCTTCATTATATGAGTTATATGGAAGTCCATCAAAAGCAAAATGTAAAACATGACGATATTCATTATTAAGGATTTCTATGTTGTAAATATTATGGTAAAAAGAAAGCCCGCTTATTGCTTCTCCTCCATAAAAATGACCACTATTTCTAAAAGTCATATCACTAATTTCTACACTTGCATCAGTGTTTTTATAGGCAAAATAAGACGAAAAATGATTTTCAAAAATAGTCTCACCCATACCAGCACCTTTAACAATTGTCCATCTTGGGATAAAAATAGGAAATATCTGCCCACTCTCTCGTGTATAAGACCCAGGTAAAAGGTGTATTGTTTTAGGATTTATTTCATCTGAATAAATAATTGACGCCGCATAATAAATCGTTTTCAAAGGGGCTTCGGGGCTTAATCCAGAGTTATTGTCATCACCCCATGGGGCAACAAATAGATCGTTATTTACAAAGGGCGGTAAACTTTCTCTTAAAATATTTACTGATATTGTTGGGTTATAAAATAAACCAATGATACTAAAATAGTTATGGTCGATTTCTGTGACAATTCTACTTCCTAAATCCAAATATATTTCGTAGTTATACATAGGATAAGCAAAATGTATGTCTTGACCGCTTAATCCAATATTGTTGTATATACTATTTCTTTCTTCTTGCGAAAAAATAATGTTAACATTACCCTCAAAACCTAATCCTCCGCCGGGTGCACTATAAGCGTAATTGTCAAATATTTTATTATTTTTTAGGACACATAAAATTGGTGGTCTGCTTTCTGGAGAAAAGACGGTAAGACCGCTCCCCCAGCCAGTTGATAAGTTATTACGAAAAATATTATTTTCAATATTTACATTAGTTCTATATACTCGTATCCCTCCGCCAGAAAATCCATCGTAATATGAAGCCATAACATTATCTAGATTATTGCTGACAGTAAATCCATTTATATTTACATAATAATCATCGTAAGGTCCTGAAAAACTTGTCGGTGGTCCTATCCACATAACCATTTCAGGAAAATTTGCTAATAATCGAGTATTGTGAATGTATAAAGTGTCGCCAGTAGTTGCATAAAGACTTTCTAATGTCAATGATTTGTAGGGGGGTATAGTTAGTTCACCGTAATAATCACCAGCATATACCCTTACAATAGCGTTATTTGGAGCTGCGTTTATTGCATCTTGGATGCTAGTGTATGGCTTTTCGCCACTAAGGCAGACTTCTAAAATCTGCGAAAAAATCGTAGTTACATAAAAAGTAAATAATATTAAGTATAGGTATTTTTTCAT
Source organism: Candidatus Cloacimonadota bacterium (assembly GCA_009777575.1). GTDB lineage: Bacteria > Cloacimonadota > Cloacimonadia > Cloacimonadales > WRIO01 > WRLO01. Next base: position 35,867 of record WRLO01000007.1, on the reverse strand, counting down.
GGTATATATCTCCTATTTACTCTGGCAGTATATCACTAAACATTATGATATTTACTGTCATTTTTTGAGCTTCTGTTAATTCTTTCAACATACCTTTTTTTAGTAGTTGTTCTAAAACTCGTGTTCTTACTTCTGTTCCTGCTAATACATCTGTGTTCCATGAACGACACAAATCGTGCATGTGTGATGGGAATTGGCTTTTATCTACATTAAAAATTTCTTCATCAAGTTCTTTACTAATTGTTTTTAACCTAACAACCATTTCTGGGAGCATTTCTAAAAGAACTTTTTCAGAAGGTTTTACAATAACCATATTTACATAATCTACATGTTTGATACCAACCAAAAAGCATTTATCGTAAAGTCTCTTGTATTTATCTGCATGGTCAATTGTTTTTATTATTTTACCTGTTAAATGGTCATGTAATAAACCATAATCAAGTCCTGAATAGTCATGCCAATCTATTTTCCTATCATCATAATAAGTGTTAAATTGCCAATGACGTTTTTCATTTTGATTATAGCTGTTAATGTCTTCTAATACATCATAAAGATGCTTGAAATAACTTAGTTCTTGCCATTTTAAACTTGCATCTATCCATGCAAAAGCGATATTCTCACTGCCATCTTTACGCTTTACGTGATGTTTTTTCAGGAAAGAACTTTTGTCATGTAAAGTAAGTTTGAATTTGGTAGCATAAGAAACAATAGACCACATCAGAAAATTTAAATCATTTTTAGGAGTGTAAATTGTTTTGGGGTCATATTTTTCCATAACTTTGAATAATTTTGGTACATATCTTTCACAAACTATTTTAGCATATTTAGTGTAAATTTCGTGCTTTTCTTCCAAGACTCTGTTGGAATTTTCTATTATCAGCATGTTTGTGAGATATTTATTACCTGCTACTCTGTCGATATAGCCATATTCAACAAGTGTTTTAAGTTCGTTTTCTACATAAATTGCAGGAATACAAAGCTCCCTTGCAATTTCTGTTATGGTTCTTGCTTCATAATATGCTGCATAAGCTATATTTTGAGCTATTAATTTGTTTAAGTAGGTATCTACGTTTTCACCATTGACTCCGTCTGTGCCGTGCTGACCTACTCCTTTGAATTTTATTGAAACCGCTTGTTCGATATCAAAATCTTGCATTGTTATACCCTCTCTTAATTGTTCTCGTGCCTTGAATAGATGCTTTTTAATATATCCCACAGATAAATTTAATTTATGTGAGATATCTACAATACCAATTTTATTGAAATAATACATAGTGATTATTTCTCTATGCATTTTCCCAAGATAAGATATTTCTTTTCTTAATCTTGAATAATCCTTTTCAAGACAATACGAGTTATAACTCTTATCTTCGATATATTGATTTTGACAGTTTTGTAGCAGGAGTTCGCGTTTCTTTTCTTCAGCAACAAATTTGGAATAAACATTAGAAGAAATCTTATAAATATAACCCTTGATGTATTGTACCGATTCAACGCTCAAAAGCGATATATAAACTTCAAAAGCTATACGGGCCGCTATTTCCTCAACCTTGTCAACATTCCACTCTTTCGAACGAGCGAAACTGTATATTGTACCAAAATTGTTGATAACTATTTCCTCTGCTACTTTTTTATCCATCCGTAATCATCCTTGTGGATTTTTTTATCTTATACTATATGGGTGTCAAGTTTTTCAAAACGGTTACTAAAAATCTTCATTTTTTGACAAAATTTAGCAAAATAATTTTTAAAGTTCATTAATTCACAGGGACAATCTAAAATATTTCGTTATCTTCGTCAAGTAAATTTATCGGAGGAACGCCGTTGACTCACCCTCAATTGATAACATCGCCCGATCCCGTAGTCGAAAAATAACCTATTTCTGTAGGGAACGCATTTTTTCGTTCCTATTTCTGTAGGGAACGCATTTTTTCGTTCCTATTTCTGTAGGGGACGCACCTGTCCGTCCCGCATCCGACAAGTCAGCCCCCCGCCCTCAATCGATCAAAAGCCCGATCCCGTAGCGGAGATCTCCGATCTACGACAAGTCAGCATCCCCGCCCTCAATCGATAAATTGGCACCATCCCGTAGCGGAGATCTCCGATCTACGACAAAAATCAGTACCCTTTTTCTAAATCGAGAAAACCGCACCCAATCTAGTTTTCTGACACCTTCCCTGTACGGCTCCTGTACCGATCCCTAAAATAAGCAGGATAGATGCGGGAAAAGCACAAGGGGGGTACGGCATTTTGTCGTTGATGTCCCGTTTCGATTAAACGCCACACGACTTCTGCGTATGTAAGGCATATTCATTTTTGTGCTGTTATTTACAAGAAGGCTTTGTGAATAGCAAGCATGCGGGATAAAATGGTTACGGGTAAAATACGAGTGAACAGTCTACCCGTTACATTTTTATGTTTAGATGAACATATCGCTTGACAAAATGACATTCCTCAACATTCTGGTCTCCTGAAAATGCACGGAGATAAAGGAGTGTCGATCATGAAAAAAGAAATGAGCTTAAAAGAAGGTCTCTCGAAACTATTGACAATGATAATGACAGAAAAAGGTCTTTTCTTTGGTGGGTTTTTATTTATGTCTCTGACTACTGTTGGTAGACTGATGGATCCTATTATAGTCGCTCATATCATAGATCATTCAGTCCCAAACCATGATTTAAGAAATATGTTCTTTTGGGGAGGGACATTTACCATCGTAATTTTATTATCTGGTTATATGTCATATTTACAATTTATTTGGATGGCAAAACTAGGTATCAAATTAATCACAGGTTTAAAATCAAATATATTTAATCACTTACTATTGCTACCTATAGCTTGGTTTGACAAGACACCAGTAGGAACATTGATTTCGAGAGTGGAGTCTGATTGTGAAAGAGTAAGAGATGTATTTTCAAACTTTAGCGTTACAATTATTGGAAATATTTTATTTTTTATAGGTATGTTGATAGTATTACTTTCTAAAAACTGGCAAATCACTTTGATGCTTTTAATACCCATGATCTTTGTTTTTATCTTGGCTATTTTTATGATAAAATATCTTTCTAAATTTTATAAAAAATCTAGAGAATTAAACGCAGACATTACAGGAAGGTTGACAGAATATATCCAAGGAATAAACACCGTACAGGTATTTAATCAACAACAAAAAGCAGAAGATTATATAAATGAAAAAAGCAAGGAAAAACAAAAACTGGATACTAAAGCTTCTTTCATAGAATTTGGAACTTGGGGAGTTAATGATTTTTTGATCAGCTATATTTTGATCATAGTCATAATATTGTTTTTAAGTCCTAAAATAATTAGTGAACAAGTATCTATAGGAGTATTGATTATTTTTCTACAATACGCTGTGAGGTTGGTGTGGCCGATAGTGCAAATAACTGAAAACTTAAATCAATTTCAAAGAGCCTTTGTTTCTTTGAAAAGAGTGTTTGGCTTGCTTGACGAGGTCACAGAGTCAAGGATGGCTCTCGAGCATCCAGAACAAACAAAACTACATGAACCAGAGCTGTTGTTTTCTGACCTTATTGAATTTAAAAATGTCTGGTTTAAATACAAAGAAGATGAATGGGTTTTAAAAAATGTTAGTTTCTGCATAAAAAAAGGTTCCAAAGTTGCCTTTGTAGGAGCCTCTGGAGGTGGTAAAACTACGACAATAGCTCTTTTGTGTAGATTCTATAATATACAAAAAGGAGCAATACTCGTAGATGGTGTGAGCATATATGACTATCCTCTAGAAAAATGGAGAAAAAAGATAGGCCTAATATTACAAGATATCATTTTATTCCCTGGTAATTTGCTTGAAAATGTTAGAATATATAATGATGATATTACCATAGACAAAGTGCAAAAAGCTATAGACATCTCCCACGCGGATGCTCTTTTAAAAAGAGTGAATAATAATCTAGAAAGTGAGATTAAAGAGAGAGGTCAAAATCTTTCAATGGGTGAAAGGCAGCTTGTGTCTTTTGCTCGAGCAATATGCTTCGATCCAGAAATAATAATCATGGACGAGGCTACTGCCTCTATTGATGCAAAAACAGAAACCTTGATTCAGCAATCCATGAAAGAAATGTTGGCAGGAAAAACAGCTGTTATTATTGCACACAGATTGATATCAGTCATTGATAGCGATAAGATATTTTTCTTTGAGAATGGTGAGATTATAGCTAGTGGAAAACATCACGAACTTATGGAAAAATCAAAAGAATATAGAAAATTAGTGGAATTGCAATTCTTAAAAAAAGACGAAACATGTGAGTCAATTGCTGAGGATAAATTTAGAGGAGATGATGAAGAAAAATAAATCTATATCGCCTAAAACAGATCAAGATGAAAATGAGAAAAAAGATAAATTTTTTCATATAAAATGGATAATCAGCGAATGGAGACCATATAAGTATTTTACCATTGTATTATTATTATTAACTATTCTTTCCTCTGGTGTGGCAGTTGCATACCCTATATTATTAAAAGAATTAATCGATAATCTTAAAATGGTGCTGGTAGACTCTGATGTTGAAAATCCGATGAACCCTGTGTATAAAGTATCGTTCATGTTATTAATGCTGGGAATTGTTCGTTTAATTGTTGCTTTATATCCTTCTTTCAGGGCATACATGAATCTACTCTTTGAGTTTTTATTAAGAAAAAGATATTTCAAAAATATTTTAGAAAAAGATTATAGTTTTTTCCTAAAGTTTAGAACAGGTGATCTTGTGACTAGACTCACTGCGGATATTAATGATTTTCCAAAAATTGGATGGTTTCTCTGTTCTGGTATATTCAGGGCTTTTGATTCTCTCGTAAAAATTATCTTTTGTGTCAGCATCATGTTCTTTTTGAGTTGGAAGTTAACTATATTTGTGCTTCTCCCAATACCATTTATGATAATAGCCTTTTATATAGCCTCGGATATATTGCATAAAAGATTCAAAAAAAATCAGGAGGCGATTTCTGAAATAAACAATCAATTAGAGATGACTTTTTCTGGTATAAAAATCATAAAATCATTCGTATGTGAAGATAAATATAAAAGATTCTTTGATAAAGCATTAAAGAACCGATTTGATACAGAGTTCAATCTTGTAAAAATAGGGACTATTCTACACCTTATCTACGAATATATCGATTTCCTTGCGTTAATAGCAGTTATCCTTTTTGGAGGGTATTTGACGGTGGTCGGCAGTATCAGCATAGGTACCTTTGTGGCTTTTTATGCATACTTATCGATGCTAGTATACCCTATATTAGATTTGCCTCAATTGTTTATTTCTGGAAAACAAGCTTTTGTATGTATAGATAGACTGGAGGAAATCAAAAATTTCCCTACAAAAACATACCACTCAGTAGAAAAAAACAGCAAAAACTATATAGAAACAAAAACTGTGCTATGCGATATTGAATCTATCAGATTTGAAAATGTTACTTTTAATTATGAAGATACAAATGCCAATATTTTTGAAAATTTAACTTTTGAAATAAAAAAAGGTGAGAAAGTTCTCATTTTAGGTAGATCAGGGGTTGGTAAAACAACGATGTTAGGACTACTAAATGGTTTATTGATTCCACATGAAGGTACTATTTTCATTAACAACATTCCTCTTTATAATATTGATTTATTTAGCCTGAGAAATCTTTTAGGCTTCGTTCCACAAGAGCCATCTCTATTTACAGGGACAATAAAAGATAACGTATTGTTTGGGACATCAGTGGCAGATCACTCAGACATAAAAAAGAAAGACTGGTCTGGACAAGAGTATTATGAACGGATTATTTCAGCAATTCAAATGAAAGATGAAATATCACAGTTTATTGAAGGTGATCTGACAGTGCTCGGAGTAAAAGGACTGTCTCTGTCTGGTGGACAAAAACAGAGAATAGCAATAGCCAGAGCCCTACACAAAAAACCACAATTATTGATATTGGATGATATTACCGCAAGTCTGGACGCAAAAAAAGAAGAATTGTTATGGGAACAAATTTCATTGATATTTAAAGATTTAACAGCATTTATTGTTTCACATAGACTCTCTTCTTTAAGATATGCAAATAAAATAATTTTTTTAGAAGATCAAAAGCTATGTGCATTTGGAAATCATGAAAACTTGATAAATGAGAATCAAAAATACAAAGAGTTTGTGCAGCACCATTATAAGTGAGAAAAAGCTAAACCTAAAATAATGACAATATATATGATTGCATATCCATGCTAACACGATTACTCGTTTAAATAAAGACCGCTAAATAGTTTGAGAAAATACGAAGTAAAGTTTGAGATTTTTCTTAAATTATTTTACCTGCCAGAAAATTACATTGACAGAAAAACTTGATTTAAATAATTTGTTCCTTTATGAGAAAAAATTATTTTAAGGATTTGGCATGAGTGATTTGCAAGCTATAAACACATCTTTCTATTCAGAAATAAGGTCAATTATAATAGAGGCTCGAAAGCAAGCTGTTCGAAGCGTAGATTATGAAAGAGTTAAAATGTATTGGCATTTAGGTGAAAGGGTCTTTGTGGAAGAACAGAAAGAGCAAGATAGAGCGACTTATGGAGAATATTTGATAAAGAAGCTTGCTGAGCAACTTGAAAATGAGTTTGGGAGCGGCTTTTCTTATCGCCAGCTAGCACGAGCAAGACGGTTTTATCGATTATATCCAATTGTGACCGCACTGCGGACACAATTGAATTGGTTTCAATATCGTTTACTTATCGCTATTGAGGACAATGATAAAAGAGAATATTATGAGCTTGAGGCAATCAAAAATGCTTGGACTGGGCGAGAACTTGAACGCCAGATTAGTTCTTTATTGTATGAGCGTTTGTTATTGAGTAATGACAAAGAAGCTGTTTTGGCTGTTGCCCGAAAAGAACGTATCCCTGAAAAACCTTTTGAAATAATCAAAGACCCGACATGTTTAGAATTTCTTGGTCTGAAACCACAAGCAGAATATTACGAAAAAGACATTGAATCGGCATTAATAACCCATTTACAAGAATTTTTGCTTGAACTTGGAAATGGTTTCAGCTTTGTGGCTCGTCAGAAGAGAATTTTAATAGAGGATGACGAGTTCTTTGTAGACTTAGTATTCTACAATCGGTTACTTCGTTGTTTTGTTATTATTGAAATTAAAACACATAAGCTAACCCATGAGTCATTGGGTCAATTACAAATGTATGTGAATTATTACGATAGATATGAAAAATTACCAGAAGAAAGTCCAACTGTAGGCATATTATTATGCACTGAGAAAAATGAGCTTATGGTGAAAATATCTCTTCCAGAAGAAAACAAAAGCATTTTGACAAGCAAGTATCAACTTTATTTACCATCTGAAAATGACCTGACTGAAGGTATAAAGAAAATATTGGGAGATTTTGATAATAGAGAAGCTGATGAAGTATAAAAAAATACGATTTATTTATTCAAAATATTTAATTTTTATAATTCTATCAGTAACTATATTTGTATCATGCACAAAGCAGAAATATCAACAACCTTTCGAAACCTTTGGAAATTATTTGTACTACTTTGAAACTCATTTGACAGAAAGACAAAAAGAAATGTATAATATTGTTTTAGCAGGACTTTTATCATTGGTAAATGAGATTGAAGTTCCTTATGGCAGCATAGATGAGTATTCTGATATTTTAAAGTTCATTAGACAAGATAATCCGATTATTTTTTATGTTTCAAATTTTTCTTTAAGAACGTTTGGAAATGAACAAAAATGTGTCTTTATTCCTCAATATACCCATAATAACAAAGACATTAGCAACAGTATGAATCACATTCAAAACTTTTTAATTTCGTTTGATGAAATAAAAAACTACAATGACCTAGATAAGTTGTTCTATGTTTACAAGTATTTTGTGACAAATTATACTTATGATTATAGCTTCCATCAGTATTCATATTCTATTTTGGGACTCATTTATAGACAAACTGCGGTTTGTGACGGAATCGCAAGAACTATGAAACTGGTTTTGGATTATCTTAATGTGAAATGCATTTATGTTGCTGGCCGAATAATTGATCCAGCCGCTGAACTCAGGACAGATGGACATGCATGGAATATAATCGAATTAGATGGTAAAACATATCATATTGATACCACTTGGGATTTACCCAAAGAAGGTGAAGTTACAGAGTATTTCAGAAACTTTAATCTAACTGATTCTGAAATTAAACAAACTCGTATTATTGAAAGCAGAGTACCTGCTTGTGTTACTTATGGTAAAGACTTTTTTACATTAAACAATATGGTTGTGAATAGATTAAGCGAATTTCATACTTTTGTCCGAAACAATTTATTAAATGATAATAAAAGAATTGTTGTTAAATTTAATAATTTAAATTACTCCCAGCAAATTTATGATCAAATTATTGAAATAGCAAAACATCAATATTTAGAAACGTATAATTCAATAGCATCTGCTAGTGTTTTGTATTATCCTGAAGATATGGTTTTTGATATTACTTTGGAAACTCAAGGTAAAGATTATAATTTATTAGGAATAAAGATAGTTAACAACATGGATGAATACCGAAATCATGTTTCAGACAACTTAAAAATAAGCAATAAATTCATTGTTGTAAGATTCAGGAATATTAGATATTCTCCGCAAATAAATGAACAGATTAGAGAAATAGCAAGACAAGAATATCTTGAAATATTTAATTCCATAGCTTCTGTAAGTATCTTATATTATGACGAGCAAATGATATTTGAGATAACCATCGAAACACAGGGTAAAGACTATAATGCACTTGGTATAAAAGTAGTAAACAACTTAGATGAATACAGAGAACATGTTCAGCAGATTTTGAAGAGCAGTAACACAAATATGGTGGTGCGTTTTCGAAATATGATATACTCAGAACCTCTCCATGAGCAGATTCGTGAAATAGCTATGCAAGCATACATGGATAATTTTAATACAGGTGTTTCTTATAGTGGAAATTATTTTAGTGAAGCGATGATTTTTGAAATAAATTTGAGTCCGAGATAAGCAAATCAGAAATTGAGTATATCTTTTAGTCTTTTTATTTCGATTTCATTTGAGTGAGTTTTTTCGAGACAATCTACATAATTCACCAACCAGCTAGGTCTGCCATTTTTCTTTAATAAAACCAAGTATTCATTTAAAGAGTATTTTAACTTCATTCTGTTTTTACAATTTATTTTATAGTTCATTTGTCCTAATAAATCCAAAATAGAACAAATATATTTTTCAATTTGTAATCTATGTTTTTCGTTTTTTATCAGATTTTCATATTTTATTCGAGTTGGTTCTGTTAAAAATAACCAAGGTACCTGTAAATCTAATATATTCAATTTTTGTTCAAGAATCTCTTGCTTTTTTTGAAAACTCACAAGTCTTTCATTCCATTCTTTATACTTTGAAACTTCAAGATAGTCTTTTGGAGTTTTGAAAATTGGTTCTACGCCTTCAACCTTCTTAAAAAGTAAGCGTATGGGTAAGTGGTGGGAATAATAGTCAGTTTTGTGAGTTCCGTGAAAATACTTGTCATTCAATTCATGTTCCCATCTATCTTTTTCTCCTGTTTGGAGTTTTCCCGCCATACCTAAAAATTTATATCCTTTAAAACGAAAATATGCATTCTGAATTATATGTGGATTATCATCATAGTGATACCGTTCTGCCTCAAAATGTCCACTTTCAAACACGCATCCACGTCCAGATAAAATATATTTTGCGTTATTCAATGGCTCTGGCAAAGATTCATGTAGAGTGTTACCTGAATCACCATCATTAGATTCATATAAACATAGAACATCAATCTCTTCTTCTTTCATAATCCTTGCTAAATAATGGGTGGGAAGATTAAAAAGAATTATGTGTGTAGTGTTTAAAATATCAATATTTTCTCTGCGGTAAGAAAATCGGTCACAATTTGATATATCTGGTTTACTTTGAAATTTAAGGGTTATTAGGAAAGCTCTGGGTTTATCAGGATTCATGAGAGATAGAAAATAATCTTCAGAATAACAACCTGTCTGATCAATATCTTCTTGTGATAAATATTTTTCGCTTCCATCGAAGATATTCAAAGGTTCAACATCAACAGTTGCACCATCATCGAATATATCTTGATTATAAAGACATTGCTTAAAAATATAGAAAGGTGAATCGATATAACCCCGTAGAGCAGCGTTAGAACAAAACCTAATTTTTTTAGGTAGTTTTTCTTGTGAGAGTTTTAAAAGTCCATCAAAAGCATGCCCAACATCAGTATGAAAAAACAAACCTGACAAAGATTGAATTGCAAATTTTTGAATCTCATCACATTTTAGCCACTGAGGACAAGTTCGTTCATCAATAATATCTCTTAGAATAGCTATGTTCGTTAAATCAAAATAGCTGCCGTGATAAAAATTAACAGGAAATTTTTCATCTAACGAGTAAATCCGTTTTTTGATTTCTTGTAAATCTATTTCAAGATTCAGTTTTTCTATTTTATTAATAAACGATGATATTGACATTACAGATTGTCCCTATTTTATATTCAAATAGGCTTAGATAAATCCTTTACCCGATTTCCATAAGTGTCAAATAAATACCCATTGGAAACAGTATATTTCCAGTTTCCGTAAGTATCATAAATCCTGTCACCTCTTATCTCGTATTTTCTGTTTCCATATACATCAAAAATGTAATTTCCATTTCTTCTGTATATGACATCTCCATAAGCATTGCGAATGTCTTCTGACATATTTCTTTTCTCCTTTAATACATATCAAAATGAAATCTAAACGGCAGTGAAAAGGGTAAACCAACAATAGCTTCGCCTACTTTCAAACTATTTAAATCCCAATCTTCTACGGTATTTCCATTTCTTTTTTCTTCAACAACTTGGTTATCAAGTCGTTGGTATCTTTCCAAGACAATATTTTTCCCAAATATTCCTGAAACATATTCTCGTGTAGCTGTGTCATTTGAACGAAAAGCATAAATTGAAGAAAACCCAGCGGCTATATTTCTACCACGACTTTGACCATAGATTTCATATAATTGCTCGATACTTTGCACGCCTGCAAACACTTTTACACCAAGACTTCTTCCAAAATTTACTCCATCATCTATATGTCTGAGGTGAGGGAGCAATTTAAATTCATCACAGATAAGATAAATATTGCCTTGTGATTTATTTCTGCCGAGAGCCTCTTTTAAAGCAAGATCAAACATCAGCCGATATACTGGCGTAAGCATACTTCCTATAGCCATATCATATTCTATAAACAAGGTTTTACTGCTTTTATTACGAACAAAATTTCGCATAGAAAAAGCACCTCTACCAGCAAAAATACCTATTAATATTTCTCTGACAATCGAGTACATTTCAGATAAAACGCCTTGTGATTGAGCGTTATCTCCTTTTATATATGATAAAACAGCATTAGCATCAGGGCTATCTCCCAGCAAGTCCATAATCATTTGCATATCGGATAAATCAAGAAATTCTTTTAATTTGTTGTTGTAAAAGAAATCTTGTTTCACCTTTGTATCCTTTTTACCTTCACGAATGAAAGCAATAATGATTGCAGCTAATAAATCTCTTGCGGCATTGGGAAAAAAAGCATTTGTTGTGTTCTTGGTTCGTTCTTCAAAAAAAGATTTGCATATTTCCTGAGTATTTATGATAAAATCATGTTCTTCCCAGCCATCAGCAAGTATTTCTTTGTAAATGTTCCAAAGTTCTGACTGGGAAGAATATTGCCTTGAATTTCCTATCACCAAATCTGTATTTTTATCATAAAACTTGTAATAAAAATCACCTTTGCTGTCAAATATAATCATAACATCATCATTTGACATATTTTTCTTTATTTGAGAAACAAAATGATAAAAAAGGGTAGTTTTTCCACAGCCTGTTCCACCAATCAGCATTGTATGCTTGCTTAAATCTGTATTATTTAGAGTAAATGCTGATTGTCTTCCTGCATAAGTTCCTGTAAGTTTTACTTGATAATCATTATTTCCTATTGGCGGTTGGTTATGGGATACACTGTTTCCAAATAATAATCGTGTTGTTGGATTTGATGTCATAAAAAGACCTTATTTATAAACGTAACCACATAGCTGGTCGTACACCTGTTTTAACAGAATCTGTACCTGTATATGTACCTTCATGAAAAATGTAACCTGGTACGATTGGATTACCTTCTTCATCTTCCGCTTGGCTACCGTCTTCTTCTTCGGCAAAAAAGTTTATTACTACCATTGCTTGACCTTCGCTTTCTCCACGAGTCCGTAACCACCAGCCTTGATAGTCATCGTCAGAAAAAGATTCAGGTAGTCCCCTATCTTTATCATCAGAAAAATACTTTTTAGCTTCAGATTCGCTCAACAAAAATATTTTATCATCTGTTGCTCTACCACTTTGGGTTTGATATTTTGAGTTGGGTTCGTTAGAGTTATTGACAGAGATTATACGTGACTTATCATCCTCTTTAAAAGATTCATAATATTCCGTATTTAAAAATTTTCTTAGGTCACAATTAGCCCAAGTAACATCACCACTAGATTCATGATATTTTTTTTGCTCGATGATACGGGTACAGATTATTAGGATTCTATCTGATTTGACATCAAGAACCCTCCACATTTCATCTCCAAAAGGAATAACACTTCCTATTTCAATTTTGTTTTCAGAATTTGTAAAACTCATTTTTTACCTCTTTGTTTTGTATTTATTTTTTGAAAGTCATTTTTAATACCATCATCTTTTTACCTACATAGAAATATTTCCTATCACATATTTTGTCCACTTCCGCTAGCCTGACCCATATCATTTATAGTTCCTGAACCACTATCCGCACTTGATTTCTTATCTAGAAAGTTTTGGATACCCTTGTTAGTTTCAGAAGGCTGATTGGGTTGCCCAGAACTTGATTTATCATAAAAACTTTGAATGCCTTTATTAGAGTATCTCTGTATTTTCTGCTCTGCTTGTATTTGCCTTGTAGTGATAGCGGCATACTCGCGGGCATCGGCTTCAATAGGCTGACGATAATATCCCTTGATGTTTTGTTCTGGTGAAATATAATTACCCGGTTTCATGTTATTTTGCCAAGATTTTAGCTCAGATGGCGGATGATGATCTATATTCCCTTTAACAGCACTATTTTGATATGCATGCCTACCTTCGTGTAATATAGTATTTAAACATCGGTCAGAACTTTTTTCGGCTAAATGATAAGTATTCATTTCTATACTATCTCTTTGAGAATTATAAGCTCCGCAAGAGATACGACCTTGATTATCAGGAGCTTCACTATATAGAGAAACATTACAGGGTGGTCTTCCATGTCGCCGTGCTACTTCATTTTCTATTGACTGCATTATAGATGCTTTATTTTGGATAGAGAGCTTATTCCATTCACTATGATTTAACAGATGCAAACTATCTTGATATGAGTACGAAACATCCATAAATCACCTTCTGTATTTTTGAGATAATTCGTTCATGGCTATCTCGGGTTCTGTTAAAAGCCAATCCATAGCGATAAGAGCAGATGGAAATGTGAAGTTTCTTTGAGACATTAATTCATCAATAGAAAAGCCTAAGACCTCAAAATTTGTAATTTCTCTATTATTTAACCATTTTTGTAGTATTGGTTTAAGCTGGTTATCTATGCTGGCTAAATCAGTTGCAGTTTGCTCTGCGACAAAGTCTGAATAGTTCAGCTCTTTGATCAATATTTCCATAATTTTTTCTTTCATAAAATATATCTCCACATCATCGTTTTTGCCCTTTACACCTTTTTTTATCAAGTTCCATCTGACTAAGGGCTCTCTTTTTTAATACCACACTTAAATTTGATTTATCAATTTCGGTTTCTTTTTTTATACAGTTACTGCAATTGCCTTTGTTTTTTTCATAATGTTCACACCAATGATCTTCGCATTTCGACATATTTTCTCCTTTATGTTATTATTGTATTTATCAAACTACCATTAGTATGGTCATATATAAAGGCTTCATTAGGGGCTAATTTATTTATCTCTTCAGGTTTTACTTTAAATTCTCTTTTATAAGTTTCCGTTTGTCCATCATTTGTGTTATAACCCCATCTACTACTTTGACTCCAGCCAGAATTTCGATTTGTAGTAACATCCAATTTCTGATATTCTCCAATATATTTCGACCATTTTTCACAGCTTATATTTGAACTATGAGCAAACAAAACAGTCTTTTCCGCTTCTGCAACAATCGTAGAAAAAATATCTTCTTTGCCACCTGTGAGAGCGTATAAATCTTTGGAAACAATAATATTATGATGATTTGATTTCTGGCAAACAACATTTCTAAGCAAATCATTATTTACAAAAGCAATATCATCTATCATAAGTGTAAAATCAAGCCCTCTATTCATTGCTATAATCAAAGAATTTACAATCAGTTCTACAAGCATCACATTGGACGAAGACCTCAAATCTATGCATAAAATCTGATTGTTCTTGATAACCGATAAAATACTTACTGCATTTGCACTTTGTGAGTTTGGAGCAGACAGATATTCAATTTGAGACTTTATATCACTAAAGAAAGTATCAATTTTAGGAAGTTCTGATTGTCCGGTTATTAGTAATGAATTTAATCTATTAGCAGTGTCCTGTGTAATTGCATTATTATTCAATCTCGATTGTATCTGGTCAAAAAGTTTGAAAAAAGGACAGCTTGCAAAGTTTGAAAAAGTAGCGTTCATATTTAAAACCCCCAATAATTCATAAACTACTTGTAAAATATATCTTCCTGGGGGCTTAATGTCATATTTATTCTTGCAAGTATCTGTAATGATTTGCACTATTTCATTGAAATCAAAAGAAAGAAAAGGATCAAAAAGTTTATGATTAATATTAACAAGAGTTCCCAAACCGTTATTATTAACCATATTTTCCATATCTTTATTTGCAGTATGTAAGATAATAACAGGATGATTGGCTGCCTGAGCATTTTGGAGTGTTTCTTTGCAAATGTTAAGCCTCTCGTTTTGATTCCCACCAGAAACCATGATATTATCTTTAAAAGTATTTGCTGGAAATAACAAACTCGCAGATATATTTTGAAAATTATTTACACCACGAGCTTGTTGATTATATTCCCTGATTTTCTTATTTCTTCTTATGTGGAAGATCCAATCAATCAGAAAAAGTAGGCATCCACCACCAGAATCATTGTTGTTACTCATAGTATATCCTTTAACGTAGGGAACGCATGCATGCGTTCCCTACAGTATATTTCAAGCGGAAATGCTATATTATTATCCATTCTCTTTAAACTCAGAATATACACTTTGTAATAGCTCGTTATTATTTGTTTCTTTTACGATTTCAATTAACCGATCTAAACAATTATAATATTCTTGTGTGGTTTTGGTGTTGAATTTTTCATCGGTTTCTGAGTCATCAGGTGATTTTGTCTTTATATCGTCTTTTTGCATCCTGAGGGTTTTACGATAGTCCTCTATCGCTTCAAGAAGTTTTCCTTTATCATAAAGTAGTTCACCTCTGACAATATAAGCATTTTTTATATCATGGTCTACACTACTAATTATACCTTTGATATAATATTCTCCTAAAACTTTTTCGTATAACTCAAGACCTCGATTTATGTCCGAAAACAAATTTTCTTCCATTTGAAGATCAAAGAAATATTTTGCCCTATCCATATATGCCGCAATGAAATCAACCGGTCTGAGACCATCACGAAAACAAAGCATATCATCTTTCAATATCATTTCATATAATTCAATGCACAAACCCAGATATTTATTTGAGTTGATTAAATCTGTTTCTGGTTTTAGTTTATAACAATTTGATATATCAAAGTAAATCATTGCTAATTTATTCACAAAATATATATTTTGATTATTTTTGAGTATTTCTCCAATCTCAATACATTTTTGATAATCAATTATAGCATTTGCATATCTTGTTTCCTCTGATTTTTCATCTTCATCTCTCAAAAACGTTGAAGAATAGATTTCTGCTCTAATTCTATAAGCTTCGAATAATCTTTCCTCAACAACGTCTTTCCTATCAGGATCGCTGTGATATTTTTCATAGATATTAATCGCTTCAGTGATTAATGCTAGTTCATTATCGCGGTTTTTTTCTAAGAAAGACCAAGAACTCTCTGTTCTAATAGAAAGAAACCAAGCGTAATAAAAGATTTGAATAGGACGTTTCTCGTCAAGTAGTTTCCTATATATCTCAATGGCTTTATCGAGATCTTTTTTAGCTTCTTCACTTCGTATGTAGTTTATTGAGAGATAGTAACCTCTCAAACCATAACATTTGGCAAGTTCTTCATCATTGTTTTCTTTAACGTGAAACTCGATAGCTTGGCTTAAGCACTCTCTCGTCATATTCACTGGGAAAAAATCTTTTTCTAATAGCATAAAATGCCTCCATAATTTTTTTATTTTTCATAGAATTCAATTGTCCCACGCACCACTCCATGATGGTGGATCGGTGGTTCCATCCCATGTTAAATTAATTAAATGATCAGCAGTCATATTTTTATTTCTAATTATTGACCCGCTATATTGTCTAGCTCGAATTGCATGACCTCGATCAAATAAAATTGTTCCAGAATCATCTCTTACAATATTACTGTTTGTATTGTCCTCAGTGTAACCATAAATAATTCCTCCTACTTTTGAAAAATAAGCTTCTTGCACATAAACACCAGCACCTTGACTTAAAGCTGAATTGGATGTAATAATACCATTAACCATATGAAAACTACCACTAAATAATCCTACACCACCTCCAATAAAATTTGATGAATTATTGGATATTGTCCCTCCATTAAGAGTAAAAATCCCATCATCTTGAACATACACACCTCCGCCAAAATAAGAGGTTGTGTTATTAGAGATAATACCTTCATACATAATAAAGGTGCCAGTTACATAAACACCACCACCCCAGCCATTTCGTCCTATGCCAATGCTATTCCCTTGTATAGAACCACCATTCATAATAAAAGTTCCGCCAGTTTCAATACAGACTCCTCCGCCACCACCACTCACCTCTGCAGTATTGATATTATTTCTAATAGTTGCGCCATTATTCAAAACAAGTGTGCCTCTTCTGTTTACTTTAATCAAAGAAGCGATGTTATTAGTACGACCATCTAAAACAATATTCTCATTTAAAACTAATGTAACACCTGAACCAATAGTAAATAATGAACCGTTTTCTGAAAGACAAATTATTCTTGAAGTACTTGTACTTCTTAGAGTTATCGTTATATTATTTCTTGTACTATATGAAAGTGTATGAGGTGTTATACTTTCATTCGAAAAAATATCAAGAATATAGTTCCCATTAATTCTT
This sequence comes from Candidatus Cloacimonadota bacterium, assembly GCA_009777575.1. GTDB lineage: Bacteria > Cloacimonadota > Cloacimonadia > Cloacimonadales > WRIO01 > WRLO01. The sequence continues at coordinate 18,466 of WRLO01000007.1, read as the reverse complement.
GCATTTGAATTTATCCATGCTAATTTTTCTGCAAGTGAATTTCCTTGCACAATAAACGGTGTACCATCTGTACTTCCTGGACCGCCACCCACTATATTATATTTGCTTTCGCAACCAATAAAATTCAAAATAATCATCAAGATAATTATTAATTTTATATGAAGCTTAGATTTATCTATCATATCTGACTCCTTGTTATTAAACTAGTTTATTGGGATTCCAATACCTATTGTTAATCTAAAATTCCTATTTTTATAACCATTTATTATATTGTGGGTTCCCCAATCATGCCCTATATCAAAATTTAACCTATAGTCATCTAAGATAGGTATAGTAAACATGGCTCCACTTAAAAAAAGAATATCCTCCTTTTTAAAAAGTGCATTTTCCTCAATTTGAGCAACAGAAAAAGCTATACCACCATATAAATATCCATATCTATAACCAACACCACTTTTAGTAGAAAAATCCAAGTAATTTATTCTTGCGTTTGATGATGTTATATTATCTTCAAAACCTCTCAAAGTATACATTATACCAGCTTCAAATAACCAAACTTCATATATCATATTGAAAGATACACCAATATTTTGCCCAATTATAAAATCTAATTTATCATTTGTTGATGTATTCACCATTCTAGGTACAGAAATACCTGCATTTAAATTTATACCTAAAAACTCATCCCATTTAGAAATAGGTTTCCTAATGTATACTTGTATTGTGTCTTCTTGGTGGTCAGATACAGTTCTAACAGTTATATTAGTAAGTCCATGTTCTATTGCTCTAACTAATCCTGTTGAACTTACAGTAGCAATTCTATTGTTATCACTAGACCATATAACATTTCTATTTGGTGCGTTGGTAGGTTCAACAGTTGCAATTAAAACTTCTGTCTCGCCTGGATATAATACTAAGAAGCCCTGTTTATTAAGTGTAACACTAGTGACTCGAATAGTTTCACTGCCCAAACCCTCCCCAACAATTTCTGGTTCTCTTGTTGGAACTATGATAGTATTTGTTTCATGTATAGTTGGATCTATATATTCTGTTTGATTGCTGTCAGGAACACTACTAACCGTAATAGGATTTACAATAGAGGGTCTTGTGTCTGATGTCCATGGAGCCAAATTGAATACCCAGCCTTCAACGTCATTTGATCCCATTTTTGCTCTAATTCTATTCCACGTACCATTACTCTCTAATATTTCCATTTCGGTTTGAAATGGAAGAGTTCGTACTATATTTCTGTCATTATTAGAGTTTGGTGCATTTCTGAGATTTAAATTTGCTACCGCAACATATATTATCTCTCTAACTGGCGTTGTTATTAAAGTTTCAGGTGTTCCAATCGGTTCAATAACAGTAATATTGCATATAGCAGTATGACCCCCGTCATCTGAGATAGCAGTTATCGTAGCCTGACCTGAGGCTATTCCTGTCACAACACCATTATCATCAACATCGGCAACATTTTTATTGTTGCTACTCCATCTCACATTGATATTTGATGTGTTTTCCGGTGTAAATTTTACAGATAACCCCCTTGTATCCAGAGATTGTATTTCTATTCTTCTTGCAGATATAGTTATACCTGTTGCATTAATAGCAAAAGGTCCTCTCTGTGAACTCAATCTAGTAGACTCATACATAAGATATCTTGAATTCGAATGTGATTTGAATATTTTGTGAGAACCAAACCACAAGGCTCCATCATTATCAATATTTGTTATTGGATTTTTAAAAGTTGAGCTATTCCAAGAAATGATAACAGTACTCTTTTCTAAATGTAAAAAACTATTTCCTTCGTCTCGCCAAATTCCTTGCCAGTCTTCATGTATCGGGTTCAAGCTATTCCTTATAAAAGGACCACGCGTAGTTGTTGCGGTGTGATAGAGTATTTCTTGGAAATCACCTGATTCGGTTGCCGTTACCTTATGTCTATCAAAAATAACAGAACTAACTGATTCTATTTGTGAAATAATTATATCATTTTCAGAGAGCCAGGAAATACGAATGGAATTTTGGGTAACAGTAATGGTGTTATTCGAGTTATCATTCCATGTTCCTTGTAACCATAAAGGGACAGTCAAATTTGAATTTGATGTTTGTCCCCAGATTAGATTTATCGATAAATAAAATATAAACAATAAAAAAGTTTTTTTCACATTGTTATCTACCTTTGGGAATATAAAAATATCTTATAGGGCGCACTCTGAAATCCAGAGAAGAATTATTTTGCAATGTTTCATTTGTTGGACTTTCTTCTTTACCTGTTCGAAAATCAAAAACTATCACATCACCATTTTCTTTATAAGAGACAGATATGTATTTAAGATTAGAAAAATCCCCAATAGTATTAAGATAGAGGTTTTTACGCATAAGAGCTAATTCAAAAGCTCTTGGCTGATACCAATCACCTTTATTTAAATTGATACAGAGATATGGAGATGTTCTTGATATGTCCAGCTTACCAATATATGCTAAAACACTCGGTGAAGATAATATGTTTAAAACATCTTCGTTTTGACTAACTCCAGAGGATAATCTATTTATGCCTTTATTTGTTCCAGAATTCTCATAAACTTCAAAAATTTGATTAAAATCGCTATGAGATAGATTTGGTGTAAAGGTTTCTCTTAAATCATTGGGAAAGGCTTCTAAGAAATGCCAACCTTTTACTTTACTCCCCTCATAATGGAAAATAATTCCATTCATAGGACCGTTTTCTCCTATTTTATATGGAGGAACATTCAGAATGAAAATACTCAAAACATAAATACCATATAAAAGAGCACATACTAAGCCCCATTCGAATACATGGCGAAGAAAATGCAACACTTTGCCCCAAAAACTAACACTATGAAAAGCACACTTTCCAATTTTATTATCAACAGCAGGTTTCTTACATTTTGGTTCATTACAAATCATTATTATTTCTCCTTCGTGGCAATTTTAACATTATCAACTATCATCTTTTACCCCAATCTGAAGGTCGATAAAAATATCTTACGGGTCTTACTTTAATCTTATCTAAATCTTCATTAGATATCATCTCGGTCTCACCTGTATCAAAATTAAATATCAATACATTACCTGCTTTATCATATGATGAAGATAAGTATCTATTATTGATAAAATTACCTTTTTCTTTTAAATAAATATTCTGATACAAGAGTTCAAGTTCAAAGATCCTTGGTTGATAAAAGTTATTTATTTTATTACAACCCCAGATAGTTGTATTTGGCTGTCCTAATTCAGACATCAAATCATGTAGTCGTTTATTTTGCAAAAGTCCAGAACCTATTTTGTGTGTTTCATATAGACTTTTTTCTAGTTCATATATTTCAACAAAACGGTCATCAGACCAGTTTGGGATATATCCTTTATCGAGGTCATTCAAATTAAATTCTAAATAATGCCATCCGTATGTATCGTCTTTTTCAATGTAAAATATAGTACCTCCTATGGGACTAATATCGCCAATTTGATACATTGTTGAGCTCTCTGATGAAGTTCGAAATTTGCTTATAATTCTTTCGCTCTTTGTTGATAGCCACATTTGAATGCTATCAACAAATGATATTTTTTCATTTTGATCACTTGTTGATAATGAACCGGCAGTTGTAAAATTATTATCATCGCTTCGAGTTTGATCGTTTGGATTCTTCATATAGTGCATTTTGGCGATAAATAAAATACAAGGAAGTATAATTATTACACTTAAACATAAAATTTTTACATTCTTATCAATTGAATTATATAATGTTAATAGATAATCGTATATAGACCTAAAAGGTATTTTAAAATCATTTTTTATATTATCACGAGCTATTTCCTTATTCTCAAGAGGAATAGTAATTATTTTATCCTCTGCAGGACATGTCAATTGTGCAATGAAATTAGTAATAGTTGAATAATCTAAGTTTGACTGATTCTTTTCAAGACATTTAAACAGTTCCTTTGGTTTTATCATGTTCTGTTCTACGATTATTGATTTTATCTCATCCCTTATAACTTTATTTTGCTCTTCTTGGAGATAGATAATATCCTTGAAGTGACTACAGTAACGATCTATCAGTAGTAATAAAGGTGTGTAATTATTGTCTTTTTTTGATAAATGACACATCTTTTTAAAAATTTCTTTTGCTAAAAATAGTTCTTTCTCGCTAAATAGTTTATCTTGCAAATCCCAGTATTTACTATAGTAGATTATAAACGTTAAATTACAAGCAATTTCCTTAAAAAAATCTTCTTTGGATTCTATATCCTTTGTGTTTATTTTGGGTTTACTTATCAAATGATTAATCAAATGCTCAAGCTGTATATCTTTGATTTTAGGATTGGATTCTATTTCTAATTTAGCTTCTGTTAGGTTAATATTTAAAACAGCTAAGGCTAATCTTGGTGGATATTCTATTTTTTGTTTTCTTTCGTTATTAATTTTATTTATTAAGGAATCAAATTTTTTGATAGTACTTATTGTATTTTGATTGGTTATATTTGTTATAATGAATTGATTAAATATCTTTGAGGATATTTTTGATAGCTCAACTCCATTGTTATAGACATACTCAAAAATATCATATGATTGTTCAGTCGATGAATATGGTTTTATGTTACATTCAATGCAATCAAATAATAAGTCAGCACCACAATCTTTAAAATAGTTTGGGCACAATTTATTAATTTGTTTTACAATTTCAAAAAAGTTAAAGCAATTTTGTCGCAAATAATTAATGAAAAATTCTACATCATCTATTTCATTTTTGTTATATAATATTTCTATATAAATAATATCATTAGGTGAGAAAAATAATGCTCTTAATTCATCAAAAACATTTATTTGTTCATTTTTATTTAAAATGTTTTTTATTAAGAGATAGAATTCTATTAAGTTCTCGTTTTTTACATTATTTTTTTTATATGTATTTATCAATACATGAATTAATGACGAATCTGATACATTCTCAAGATATCTATCAACGACTATATTAGCAAACGAATTTTTATCTAAAAATTTTCTCAGAAAATCATTATTAAAATTGGGTATCTTTAGTATAAATTCCGCTTTACATCTTTCATTTTTAAGAGCTGTTACTACTTCATCGCTATCGAGTATTACATTTTTTAAATCATATTTTTTAGTATCATATTTTTGAAATATGTTTCGGTATTGTGTTTCAAGATCAGATTCGCTACAAAAAAGTTCTACAATCCTCTCTTTTAATTTGCCTTTTATATTATAATTACTTTCAATCAACAAGTCAGTTAGGTTTTCATTATAAAAATTATCTACAAACTCTTTATTAGAGATGTATTCTGAAAAATAGTCTATAGCAACAATATTCTGATTTTCATTCACTAATTTGTATATTATTAGTCTGTCTGCCAATGTCAATGAATCTAAAATATTATCAACAATATCTTTTCTTTTACATTTGATTAGTGTTATGCAAGAGGTTTGTATATTTTTGCTGTCATATTGTAAAACTTCAGATTCAAATCTACTTTTTAAGATATCATCTATGAATAACAGTTTGGCAATGTGTTCTGCGTCAACAATAAGGTTATTTAGCAAAAGATAATTTAACGAACTCAGTATTGTATCAGCTTGTTGCAAAGCCATAAAGCTTCTGTATTTTTCTCGCCAATTCCCAATGGTTGATAATTTTGATCTGATTTTACTATAAAGTAGATTCACAAAATCTAAATTAACTTCATAATATTTCAGAAAAATATCTTGAACGCTAGATTCAATAATTGAATATGATTTTTCAATTATTCCCGAAAACATAATAAATATAGCATCAAAATTCGCAAATAGATATTCAAGATAATCTTTATCTACAGTAATAGGTTTTATAATAAACAACACTTTCCACCAAATTTCACTAATCGAAGATTTTTTGGGATGGTCTATGTATTTTTTTATAAAGTCATATTTTAAATTTTGAACCAAGTCCGTTTTCTTATCAAAATATTCAAATACCTGATAAAAATGATCCTTTTCTTCAGTTAGAAAAACCTCAACACAATACTCAGTGATAATGTCTGATATATTAGCATTGGAATTAATTAAAAATTCTTTTAAAATTGCCGAGTTAGAGCTTAATCCATCAGTTTGAAATGGAATGTATTTTAAGATAGAAATAGTCAGTTCTTTTATGATGTTTTCGTTTCCGTACTGGGTAGCAAAATCTAATATATTTTTTAAATCATCATAAGTTAAATCATTAAGTTTTTTCGTCCCTTCAGATAGAGTATAAATCCTATATGGTTGATTAATTCTAGTGTCTATGTTATACTCTGGAAAGTTTATTAGATATGTATGGAAGTCCTGCAGTTTATTATATGAATTAATGATACTGTCACCTACAAATTCACAAAACTCGTTCATTTCTGATATGTCAAAATCATTTATATCATTATCAAATACATCAAAATGATAATCATTACTAGCATAATTTTCCTTTTTATATTTTTTTCTTTCTACTACACCTATAATGGTATAAGGTGAGGTGAAGGGATTTTTTTCATAGGTACTAAACGATATTGACAAAGCTATTTTGATAGGGAAAGCCAATAAAAGAGATGATATCCAAAGAGGTAGATTTTCATGATGATCATATATGAATATTTTCCTTTTATTTTCCAAGTTTTTTATCAGACAGTAGAGTAATTTTTTGTAAGTACCATATGTGATTCTATCTGCCATAAAAGTTTTATTTTTACTTGCAATTGATATTTTCTCTTGTTCCATGAATAATTGATCTAAATACTCAGGTTTATTGGGACTACATACACTTTTTTCATCTATAGAATTTAAAAAAACATTATTAAGCATTAGAAAACCTGGATTTATGAGGTAATTTTCTTTGTTTAAAACAATACCATGTGAAATGTAATTACTATATCGTGATTCGAATGGAATTGCACCTAAATAAATACATTGTGACATAATATAAATATTATTGCTATCATACTTGGAACGAATCCGTATAGGAAGTTTACTCTTATTCTTCTCAATTATTTCGTTTATTTCATTTTGATTGTTATTTATAAAAATAGGTCTAAAAATGTCTTCAATGTAAAATGGTAAATCGTATTCATTCAACAATTGTTCGCTTTCCAATATATTTATATTAAAAAGACTTTCAATATTTTTAGAGTAGGAATAAATACAAGAGCCAGATCCGTTAATGCCTTTTTTGCAAAATGTTTTTATTATTTGTTCAACTTTCATAAAATTTCCTAACTCTTTGGGTAAAGACCTAGTTGTGTCATTATCCATAAAAATGCATCTTCCAATCTATGTGGCTGTTGATTTACACTTGCATTTTTACCTAAAGCATCATATGCAAAAAATTTAGGCTTTTTATAATTATAAGAGATAAATTCAGTAATTGCATGCATAAATACAAATTTAAGTTTTTGTTTAACTTCGGAATCAACAGAGTTCCCATCTGATTCTAAAAATCGTTGATTATCTGTTGATAAATGCGGTGAAACTTGGTCGATTGAGGTTCCTGTTATATCTATGTTATCGTCCGAATAAATTTTTGAAACAGCTATGGCATAAGGGATATTTCTGTTAGGTAATAATTGATGTAAACTCTCTATGATAGACAAAGACATAGGTTTTTCATCGGGATCTGCAATATGTTCATATGGGGCATACTCATCTCTTTCTTCTTTTTCCCAACTTATGATAGAAAAAACTGCATTTGCTTTCGTGCTATATGGTAAACTCCTTTTCATGTTTCTAAAATTCTCTAAATCCTCTCCTGCTACGTCATAAAATGCAATAGTAATCTCTTTATTCTTTATGTATTTTAAGCTAAGCAATATTGGTCTAATATGTTTTTTATTCAGTTTCCCATTGATAAATGCAGATGAAGTTGTTTGTTTCAATTCGAGACTTTTTACAACCTCCTCATTAATTGAACTATCTATATTAGTTTGAAAATTAATGGTGTATGGCAAATATGATCTTAAAGTTTTATCTTTAAATATTTCATTAATTAGCTTATTTCTATATGTAGTTTTGCCAATACCCCTTTGCCCTGCCATAATTATAATTTTTATATTATTTTTTACAATATTTTCATGTAATTGATTATGGCAATGAGGACAAACCATTTTTCTTGTTTTTTTACCACAATCAGCAGTTGGGCATTTTACTTGTTTCTTAAAGAATATAAAACGTAAATAGAATTCTATGTTTCTCGCAAAATGAGTTATACAAAATAATTTTGGTGAAAAAACTATATTTTTCTCTGGCGCTTCAGCTAATGTTAAATCATATTCTTTAGCAACTTCATCTAGGACTTTAGGACATGCTTTATCATCACATATAAATTGAATGTGACTTACTGGTACAGTTTCAAAACAAAATGGACAAAAATAGTTAAACCTCATACAAACTCCTCATGCTCTGATACATCTATTTGATTTAGTAGTTGTTTTGTAAAACACTTTGTATTCTTCATCTACGAATACATCTAAATAATTTTTTTTGCTGTTAAAAAACTTTATAGGTAAATCTATCTTAATTTCTTGTGAGCTTATTTGCCCTGAGAAACTATATATTTCGAATCCATTATTGTGGGTTGGTAACATGTTTTTATTCCCTCTTACTGTTAAAGGTGGTATATTATCATCTGATGCTGGATAGATATTTAATACTATTTTCGTTAGTTTTCCCAAGAAAAATCTCCTTTTAGGTGTGATAGTATAGTTTATCTCTAATTGTTTTTTAGGATAAGTATCTTTTAAAGGCAAAGCATAAATAAATTCTTCTGTGTTTTTTAATCTATAATATAAATTAAAATAGTATGAATTAGCTTTGGGTATCTTAAGACCACCCTTGGTCATATATTCTTCTCTACTTAATTCAATAGAACATGATCCAGAGCTATTATCTTTTATGTCAATATGTCTTTCTGTATCATATAACAATATAATTCTATCTATATACTCTGGATAGCTAAACAATAATGAAAGTTCATTATTTAATTCTTGAATTGGGATGCTTGATATCAGCGGTTTGGTTGTAGCAGGCAGAAGTTTCCCAATAACAACATAGCCATTTTTTATTTTTATTGGAAAAACATAATATGCTTTTGAATCTGGTAAATCAAAGCTATTAGTATGTAACTTAATTTTAGTAAAACCCTTACTTTCAAAATCTTGAACAGTTAAGATATCACCTTTTTTGATATCGATTCCTTTTTCAACTTCGTTACTATATAACTCAACCTCATTTGTGGGATCCCATGATATTTCAAATTTATTATCTGATAAATGTTTTATTTCAATGTTTTCCACAGGAGCTGGTGGAACATATAAAAGATACTTTAAAACTTTTGAAAATATGTTTTTATTCCCTTGCTGGTACTTTAAATAAATTCCATAAAAATAGTTTGTATCATAATCTACATTTTTATCTATGAATTCATTATTTTTAGCAATAATCTCAGTCCCCTGTCCTTGTTCTGCTATGTCTGCATGCAAACCTTTCCAAACCTCAATATCCGAATTTTCTGGTTTATTTTTAATGTAAAAGGAAATTTCGTTATTACCCAAAGAAATGTCTACATCGTCATTTTTTACCTCAAATAAATTTATATACTCAGCACTTTTAATAAACCCTGAAGTCTTTGGGCTTATAAAATCTTCATAATAAAATAATGTTTCTATACCATACACATATACTGTATTTGGTTTTAAATTATAACTATCAATGTAGTAGCACTCAGGTACAATACCTAATTCTTCAGAAACTATATCTGCAGATGAAAAGGATTTTTCTTTTCTGACTATCCTATACTTAGCACTACTTTTGTAAGTAGATTTCCAGCTTATCCTATTTTCCCTTATATTCGAATCACAATCAACATCGATATCAAAAACAAGTTTTGGTTGTTCCAATAATTCCCAAGCACCCGGTAAATCTGAACATAAAAAATAAGCTTGTAATGAATATTCTATTTTTGCAGCTATATCATCTTCCTTTCTAGCTGTCTCTGCTTTTTGTAAAGTTTCTTTTGCTATAGATAATTTTATATTTATTTTATCTTCTATCTCAGGGTTTGAGTATTTAGGGAAGTGAGTTGCCTTAAATATATCCAAACAATTTTGAGCCTTGTATAATAGACCATTCTCTATATGCAATTTAATCTCATCTTCAAAACTATTTCTTGCTTCCTCTTTGTTTGTTAAATCGTTTTCTATTTCTTGAATTATATCTTGGTTCGTATCGTTTTGTTTAATATTGTTAATCAACTCTTGAGCTTTTTTGAAATTCAAATGCTCTATTTCATTTTTAATTTCGTTTAATGATATATTTAATTCATTTTTTTTTATTTTTATTCTGAGATATTTAACTCTATCATTATTGTTGTATTTCTTAAATGCAAGCTTAAGCAAAGACTTTGCTACAGCAAAATCTTGATTAGATATTTCTATTTCTGCTTTATCACATAAAGCATTGGAGTCTTTTTGATCAACTAAGCCATTCAGAAGATTTCTCAACGATCCAATATTTTGTTCACTCGGATTTAATAATTCTGCTTGATTTAACAGAATCTCAGCTCTAGTAAAATTATTTTGATTAATTTCGGAAGCTGCTTGATCACAGATATTTTCAGCTTTTTTTGCATTTAATTTAGTTTTAAGATTGGTAATTTCTTCATTTGACTCATCTATTCTACCTGCATCTTCAATCAATCTTTCAGCTTTATCAAAATCATTATTCTGTATATCTATAGAGGCTTGACTACATAATATCTCTACTTTCATTTTATTTATTGTCGTTCTTAAAGATATTAATTCATTAGTCAAAATTCCATATAATTCAGCTTCTAATAATAATCTTTCAGCATTAGGAGTGTTCTTTTCATATATGTAAGTAGCAACTTCATTTATTAACTTTTTAGATATTTCCAGATATTCTATTTTGTAATTAGCGGCTAATCTGCCATTTAACTGTCTTTCCAAATCTAATAAATCAGTTAAAAAGGGATTAATCTTAATTATGGAATCAAAAATAAGTTGAGCAGATTCTATGTTGCCTTCTTTTAATGCTGATTTACATTTTATAATCTGTTCTACTTTTTTTTGTTCTAAATAATTATTTGGCTCTGAGTTAAAAATCTCTTGAAAATCAAAACTTTCATCAAGTGTTCTGACAATCCAAAATATAATCTTTTGAGCTACATTGATGTCAGGGCAAATCTCTTTTTTTATTCTTTCGATTAAATGGATTATCTCATAAATTTTGTCACTAGATTTTTTAATAGCAAAATAAATATCAAGTTTAGATACAGCAAAGTCAATCATATTTTTGTACAAAATTACTTCTGGCTGAGGTAAATAATCTGCTAAAAGTGGACCAATTACTACACTTTCTTTATTACCATTTTTTTTAAAGATATCTTCATCAATATTCTTGATTTTCTTTAAACCTGAAAGTATTATATTATCAAATTCATTAGATATGTCTGACATGTGTAATCCTCAATTAATAACATTACAAAAGGTTAATAAGAGATATAACAATTTCATAACACCTCAATTTGCAAGCTTTCTGGAATGAATGCTATAATGCGTTCTTTTTTTAGTTGTATCACATCGCCAGGTTGAACAGGCTCGCTTTGTTGCATAATTGGGTCTTTATACCTCCATATCAAACTTGAAAGATTTTCCATTCCATATGCATTTATCGTAGGGTTAAAAACAATCTTTAAAAAAGGATCGTATTGATTAAGCAAAGCTGATATTTGACGTCCACTTAAAATGTCTCCATTTTTAATGTCAATAATTCTATCTAAAGCTTGATGCCTTTCCATTATAGATAGTTTTATTATAGATTGCATTAGAGAATTTAGGCATTTAATACATGTTGTAGAACCATAAAAAAAGTCACTACCACATTTACATGATATTATTTTTCTAGAAAGATCATTAAATAAAGTTGCCCATTCTAAATCATTTGTACGTTCAGTTGCCATACCCACGGGAAGTCCCCGAACAAATGTTTTCTCAAATTTTTCTTTTAACTCATTGGGTAATATATTTTCCCAACGTGTTTTTATAGCATCGAATTTTGCATTTATTTTTTCTATGTTATTTCTTTTGTCTGTAGGGTGAAAAATATACAGAGCGCCACTCCCGTAATTTTTTTTAAAACCTTCATCATCAAGTCTATTACCATGTGCTTGTTCATAATCATACCGTAATCGTCCATCAAACGGGTGATGTCCAACAAGTAAATAAAAAAACCATACTGCTAAAGAAAATCTGTCTGCGTCAGTATTGGCAGTCTTCAGTCCTAAAACAATTTCTGGTGATCTAAAATATCCAGTACCATCTACCTCACCCTTTTCTTCGTTGACAACTACATTGTCTATATCCATAATCAAAACATCACCATTGTTTATGTTCATAACCATATTGTTGTGAGAGATATCCTTATAACAATACCCCATAGAATGAAGATTATGAAAAGCTTCAGCAATATTCATGCAAATTCTACATAAGATGCTCGTTTTAATACTTTGCTTAGTATTGTATAAATCATCTCTTATCCAATGCACATTGTTATACTTTTCCATATCTATATATTTCATAGTGTATCCAACACCATCTTTAGTAGATATTATATCCTCTGCCCAGACAAATCGTTCATCTTTTTTTTCATCCTTAGTTTTGGGCCAATTATTCTTAAGAAGAAGAAATTTTTCTTTTGTTTCTTCTTTGAAATTTGGATACCATTTCAAAGCTAGTTTCTTTCCTGCTTCAGATATTTCGTAAACATCTCCTTGTGTACCTGAGTCAATATACTTTGTTATAGTGTATTTTTTGTTATTCTCACTTGTTAATACAAGTCCGGGTTTTAACTCGCCCATTTTATTTATCTCCTTGCTTTATATATTGAATTGTATAATTCTTTCCATATATAGTAAAAGAACTACATACAGATATATCTATGATCATATCTGGTTGAACAGATACTACAGTATTGTCTTTTTTAGTTGCTGTAAAAGGTGATTTTGAAATGTTTTGAAAGCCTATTTTATTATCGTCATGTACTATTTTTATTGGATATTCATATCCATTATCAGTGAATAAAGATATAAAAGTATTTTTTGACAAAGTTGAAACTGCTACTTTGTTTATAGATTCAACTAAATATCCCAATATATCAAATGATTGTTTACAAACACATACAGAATTTTTATCTTCAATAATTGAAATTCTACAACAATTAGAGCAACAAATATATTTACTATCAATTTCTTTAACTTCTTTTGCTATTTCATTAATCGTAAAATTACCTTTTCCATTTGCCATTACCATTAGCGTATTCACTAAATTAGCAGGATATGCTTTTTGCTTACGGTAAAAAATACTGTCTTCATCTAATTTTGAATAACTTGATTTTTCATCGTAATACAATCTACCAATACTTATAAAATTCAGAAGATATCTTGCTATAACTACAGAAAATGTTCCCTTGCTAATATTGTGTTCTTTTTCTATTGGCGCAGTCCATAAAATCCTAACACCAGCATTTTTAGGTGAAAACTCAATAACATTTAACAAACAATCAAGAGAAATGCTTAAGTTCTCTAAAGTACTCCAATTATGCTCTAAAATATATATAATATTTCTTAATATCCTTCCAGACATTAGAACAGTCATATAATCTTTATATATCAACCCATATTCAATATATTTATCTAATGTATAATAATCAACTTGTTCATTTCTTTCTTGATAAATATAGTATTTTAAACCATTTATGACTCCAATATTCACTGGGTATACTATGTTGTTAAATTCCTTTGTATTATTACTTACTGAAAACTGAGTTAAATCTTTATTCGCAAAGCTGTTAAAATATACAGCATTATAAAAAAGACCCTTGGCATTATTAATGGAAAATGTGGTTCGAGTGCAAGAATTATAGATTTTTGTAATTCTTTTATCATAGCTATTTTGTAAATTTCGATTTCTTTTAGATAAGACACCTATTGAAATATCGTCATTTACGCCGTCAGAGGCTTTATTGTATTTTTGGATGAAATCACTTTCAGTTTCCACATTTGACTTGGCTAATGAATCTAAAAAATATTTAGAAGCTTCCATAAGTCCCTTCTCCGATCTCCAAATATCATAATAACCATCAGTCATTAATACTATTCCAGATATATCGGTATCTAAGTAGTTTTTTATGTGAAATTTAAACTCTGCATTCTCTTCACATAAAGAGTCTGTTTTGCCGCCTATTTTAGGTTCTGGAAATGCTTTATGTTTTCTGTTAAATTTGTCATTATTATTCAAAATTACTGCTGTTCCATCCCCTATCTGACCAACAATATAAAACTCTTTATAACCTAAAGCAAAGATAAGTGTTGTTCCATAACGTCTAATAATTTTATTTTTTTCGATTAAGTTTATTGGATATTCTTTATAATGAATTTCATGATATTTTAAAACTTCGTCTCTCCATTTGTTCACTATCATACTCTTAAAATCTATACTTACGAAATAGTTCATATTTAATAATTCTGTAGCGTCGCAGATTATCTCTTTTAAGCATGATGTTATATTTTTACAAGCTATATCTGAACCAAATTCACTTAAATCATGACTCTCGTCTCCGTGCCCATCAGCAACTGATATAATCATAAAGTCTTTTTCATTATCTTGATATATAAATACACTGTCTTGGAGTGGGTGGTTTTTATTAATATGTTTTATCCCTATACGTCTCGAAACACACCCTAAAAATTTTGTGCCCTTATCTTTTTTATCAAAATGAATTGGTGATTTTAACCATGTTTCTGTGCTTTGTTCCCATCTTTTTTCTGCCTCAGCAACAATATCTACGTTGTAAGTTTCTTCAGGTTCTTTTGAAGTATCATTTTTTTTTAGATCACCATTCTTATTAGTATTATTTTCATCTGTTTCTTTGTTTGTTGAAAAAGATGGTTTTTCTGTATCTTTTTTATGTAAATCATGAACATCAATTGAAGTGTTATGAACAGTCGATTTCGTACATTCACTCATTTTACCTTTATCATTCAAATCTGAAGCTACTATAGTTTTATGCATTTTTGTCATCGAATAACCCCATTCTATAAATTTTCTAAGATAATCCATTTTGCATAAAATCCAAATTATCTTCTGTTAGTTGCATTTTCATTTTTTTTACTCTTTTGATTTATGGAATCCATCTTCCAGGATCTGGCAATGCGTTACCTGTTTGTTGATTTTTTCCCATTGGAGTCTCATCTCCAGCTCTTAATTCTACAGTATCAACCCATCGGATTAATTTTATTATGTCAGATGCATCTTTAGGATTATATACCATGGGTTTATTTAATTCGATATCTTTTGAAGCAAACGCTTCCAGTTCTGCTATACTAGAACCATCAAGGGCTATAGCCGCTCGTATCACTTTTTCACCATGTTTTGAGACTAAATGTTGGCATGCTTTTGTATATTTTGGTTTACCCTCAGTACATCCACCGTTTGAAACCAGCATTACAAATGGTTTTAAAACCCTTTCACCTAGATACTTCCAATCAATTGCATTTGTAACCATTTCAATTGCTGATGCTGTTGGTCTATTATTTCCACTTTCTAAATTTTCCCATTTAAATTCTTTTATGTTTATACCAAGATCAGGTGTACCTACATACCAAGATGCTTCTTCACTATTACCAAATTCTATTACCCTAATAATAACATCAACACCTTCATTTTTGGCTTCTGCTTCAATCACCTTTAGATTTTGCATAGCATCATTCAATTGTTGCATTTTAACACCATACATAGAACAGGAAGAATCTAATAAGAAATACATGTTTAATCTATCTTTTACTATTGTTTCATATCTATCTGCCATTTCCCTACCTTCTTTTTCCCCATCTTAACTTTAATGATCAACAAATCACATCAGGGACAAACAATTCAGTCTGTCCCTTAATGTAATATATTTTGATATGCCTCATGACTTTAGGTAATCCATTTCCCCGCACCTGGCAATGCGTTACCTGTTTGTTGATTTTGTCCCATAGGGTTCTTTGAAGCAGTTTTTATCGCAGCTTGTGAAACCCATCGGATTAATTTAACCATGTCTGCAGCATCTTTAGCTTTAAACACCATAGGTTTATTCAATTCGATATCTTTTGAAGCGAATTCTTCCAGCTCTGCTATATTAGCACCATCGACTCCTATAGCGACTCGTATAACATTATCGCCATGCTTTGTGACTAAGTCTTGGCATGCCTTTGTATACTTTGGTTTACCATCAGTACATCCACCATCTGAAACCAGTATAACAACAGGTCGCAAGGCTCTTTCGCCTAGATACCTTCCATCAATAGCATCTGTAACCATTTCAATTGCGGACGCAGTTGGAGTACCTCCAGTAGCCTTTAGGCTTTGCCAAATGAAATCGTTGATAAGTTTACCGGTGTCCATATTACCTGTATGCCAGGTTGCTTTAGATGTACTTCCAAACTCCAAAGCTCTGATTACTACATCAACACCTTCATTTTTTGCTTCTGCTTGAATCACAGGTTTTAAGGTTGTCATACAATCATTTAATTGCTGGATTTTAGCGCCACCCATTGAACCTGAAGAATCAAGCAAAAAATACATGTTTAGTCTTTCTTTGACTATTCCTTCTTCTTTGTCTGACATTATTTTGTCCTCCATATTATTTTTATTTTTTCACGTTCTACTGTAAAAATATTTCAAACACCATTTGTGATGGATTATAATTCATATTTATTGATGCTCTATATTTTGAATTATTCAAGTATTGTGTTTGAGATATTTCTTGAATTTGTTTTAAAATACTTTCACTAAAAATTAAATTTTTAATTTTGAAAGTAATTTGTGTTTCTTCTCTTTTTAAACGGTAATCAATATAATCTTCTAAATCTGATGGTTCACTTACTATCATTGAATGCAGAGAATAATAATCCTTATTATCTGTAGAACAAACAGGTATTACATCGGTTATTACATGATCTTTTTTTATATCATTATCACATAGATTAAAATAGTCATATCGTTTTGTATTTTTCGTTAAGCATATGTCCCAAGTAACGTCGAGATGATATGTTTTGCCATCGATCAAAACAATATTCCAAGCATGACCTTCCATCTGTGATCCATGAAGTGGGTTGTTAGCTTCTCCCGATACAACAAGACTGGTTACGCCTAGATAATCAAAAATGAGTTTCGTGCATTTAGCAATTCCTTCACAAACAGCTTTTTTATTTAGTATTGGCCCTAAAACAGAGTATGAGTAACCATCGAAAGAATAATCATAGGTAAAGTTGTTCAAGCAGAAATCATGAACATATATTTCTTTCTCTATATCACTTTTTGTTTTAATTTTGTCAAAGACATGTAAAAACTCATTAATAATCTTAATGTTCTGAAGTATAAACTGCCTGTCATACTTATAGTTAGGGATAAAGGAACAGTGTGAGCTATACATACCGCTTGACAATGAGAATGCAGACACATAAAAAAGCATCGGGTTATCATGAGTCACTGCAGAAAAGGTCGTTGATATTTCTTCTATTGGCAGCAGAGGTATACTAATCTCTTTTTCAATTTTCAATAACCCTGCAAGAATTATGCTATATACAGTCTTTTGAGGTTCAGTTAATCTACTGTAATAATAGTTGTCTTCATTAAATGAAAGAAAAGACAAAGAATTATCCTCTGTTGTAGGCATTAACTCTGCTTTTAGCATTTGCACAGTCTTCCGAACTTTAGCAAGAGCATCATTAATCATAATTCCCCCATAGAAAAAACTCTTTCATTGAGATGCAATCTGATGACAGGTTATGCTCATCAACTTTAATCGCTTTATAATTCAACTTGTTATATATAGAAACTCTATTCATTCACTTCCCCTACAAGTGCTAACGATTAGAAAAAGCTAATCGTTAATTAACCTCGTATCATCTATTTCTTTTAAAAGTAGTCTTCCACCACATGATGGACAGGATGGTCTTTCGCCTTTAATGCCTTTATAAAACTTTTGTCCGCATCGGTCACATTTAATGTTCCCAATATATTCGCTTAATTTCTCGCTCATATAGCTTCTCCTATATATCTATATTGTTTGATTTTTGTATTTGAATAAGTTGAATCATTGAACATAGCTTGGCTTATGCTCATAAGACGTAATTGAATCCTCTTTAAAAGAGTTTGTAAAAAAGAAAAGACACCTTTACAGAAAGAAACACAAATTCTCTCTGTAGAGATGTCTTTGGAAAATAAATATGTCAGGAACGATAGTTTGAGAAAAATTCTCAGATAATCGTCATAAGTGCTTATTTTACAGCGTGTTCGGGGGGGGGGGGGGGGGGGGTGAGTGTTGTTTATTATAAACATTTATCGTAATATTACATCGTTGTATGCATGT